>JBARMQ010000485.1:0-8924 GCA_049802535.1 Bryobacteraceae bacterium
CACCTGAGGATGCCGCGGGCCGAACCAACTGAGATCGATCTGCAAACAGCGCAAGAAAATTGTTTTGGCTTGTTTTCGGTGACCCTCTCTTGCCTCAAGGTTCGCGATGTTAAATAAAGTCGCACCGTACTCTGGGCGGTTCGGTCCTAGAGCCTTGAGCCATAGCCCCGCGGCCTCATCATAAAGCTGCCGGGCATATTTATAGTCATGCTCCTTCGTTGCCATCGTTCCCAGATTGGTCCAAATGGCGGCTCGTATAGGGTCATCCTTCGACCGCAGCCGATCGGCAAACGCCAATGCTTGTTGGCCGTGTTCCTTGGCAAGGCTCAGTTTGTCCATATTGTTCTCGATCGTGGCGAGATCGTTCAGAGTTTCCGGCAGTCTGGGATCTGGAGCCGCTTGATTACTCGTCTCCAGATCAATCGCCTCGAGAAGGGACTCGCGAGCCGCCGAGAGCATTCCCAATTGGCCGCGTGCCATTCCAAGGTTACAGAGAACATAAGCTCGATCGCCGGCATTGAGCGCATTCGATGGTAATGCCACTTCAAGGCTGAGTGCACGTTCCTGTTGCGTTAACGCCTCCTGAAAGTGACCCGTCTCGTACTTCAACCTTCCGAAGTTGGTGACACATCGGGCAAATTCCAAAGTGCCTTCTGTATTCGATCTGTGGAAAGCCGCCACAGCATGCTCATAGGTGATTTCAGATTCTGCAAATCGGCCCTGCTCTTGAAGTACCAAGGCCAGATTGCTAAGGACCGGACCAGTGGTTGAGGTTTGCAACAGATCGCACTGAGTCAGCACTGAATCAGCCTGGCGAAACAGCTTTTCCGCCGTCTTCAGGTCGTCTGCCAGCTGAAAAGCGGTGCCAAGATTGTTTAAGCCAATCGCTTCCTCGATATCGCTACGCTTTTCCTTATGTTCGTTAATATCGAGGGCGTGCCGGAATGCCTGTTTGGCCTCGGTGAGTCTTAGATTATCCACCTCGTAGATCAAGCCCAGTTGGTTCCAAAGCAGAACCGCCTCAGAGGTCTCCGCACTTGGTAATGCTGCTAGTGCTGCGTTCAACAAATTCTCCGCTTTGGATAAGTCTCTGGCCTGCACAGAGGCAATCGCCTGTCGCTTCTGGTCAGACCAATTGGGCTGCACATCCGCCAAGAGAGCCGAGGTGCACCAAAACGCCAACAGCAAATCGAAACAGAACTGTAAACGACGAACGCCGCCGATACCGGGCATAGTCTCAACCTCCCAATGAGTTCGAAGCTAATGCCTAATACGCCCAAGCCTGCCGGAAGTAAGGCTAATTTGTTTCTTACCGCTCCAACAGTTGATGGTTCGACACGAAAGGAACTGTACACAGCTGAACCGATAAGTCCTGTATGCAATCAGTTAAGTCGTTAGAGCAACAAGCCTCGATGTGAACAGAAACTTTTTGAAAACAACTCCGAACCAGAAGCCGGAAAGCACGTCTTATCTAATTACCGGCTCGCGGATATGAACGGTGTCAACGGGAAGTTCGATAGCGGCGCGGAAGGTCAATCCCTGGTTGCCACGTTTGGGCCGTTCGAACTTGAACTTCACACCGGCGAGCTGCGGAAACACGGACAGAAAGTCCGGCTGCAAAAGACGCCCTTCCACATTCTCCGTGCACTGCTTGAGAACCCCGGCCGCGTAGTGAGCCGAGAGGACCTCCGCGGCAAGGTTTGGCCCTCGGATACTTATGTCGACTTCGAAGGAGGCTTGAATACCGCAGTAAACAGGCTGCGGGCAGCATTGGGCGACTCAGCCGAGAATCCTATCTATATAGAGACACTGGCTCGCGTCGGCTATCGGTTCGTTGCGCCAGTGAGTGTTTCTGTTACTCCGGTGAGCGGCCTCGCGATTCCGGAAGTCACTGCTTCGATGCCGCCTAGTGTTCCTGTACCGGTCACGAATCCATACAGAAAATCGCTAATACTATGGGCTTCTGGCGCGGGCGCGGCCGTGTTAGCTGCTCTGTTGTTATTCAGGATGCTGTCGCCGACACCGGTGGTCTTTCGACAACTTACTTTCTCGCGAGGAGTTAGTTACAACGCGCGCTTCACTTCGCATGGCGGCGCGGTTATTTACGACGATTCACTGAATGGCAAGGCCTCCGGACTGTTTGTTACTAGCACAACAGGTTCGTCATCGAGTCAACCGCGTGAGTTGGGATATGCAAAATCGACGTTAGCCGGTGTGTCGCCTACTGGCGAGATCGCGTTCCTCGATCATGAGAAAGGGGACGATAAGAGCATCCTTGAAGAAGTCTCTCCGGCTGGCGGTCCTCCTACCGTCCTATCGTCCCAATCAGGCGGTATGGATTGGGGCTCACGCGGCGCCCTGTGTCTCCTGACCCGCGAAGACGAGAGATACGCTGTCGAGTTCCCTCCTGGTCACAAGATCTACACGTCTCTTCATTCGATCGATAATGTACGCGTCTCGCCGAATGGGAATGCCGTCGCCTTCCTGGAGCATCCCATTCCAAGCGACGACGGCGGCCGCGTCATGATAACGAATCTGAACGGCAAATCGCGCATACTGAGCGATGGTTGGGAGTCCATCGCAGGTCTGGCTTGGTCTTCCCGCGGCAACGAAGTTTGGTTCACCGCCGCACACTCGGGTGTCGATCGAGCTCTCATGGCTGTCGATCTAACGGGCCGGACGCGACAAGTCGCTCAGATCCCCGGAGGAATGCTGCTGCGAGATATCAATTCTTCTGGCGATGTTCTTATCGCGCGAAATTCTTCCCGAATGACTATGCTGAGAGGAGACTTTAGGAGTCAGTCGGTTCGTGACATCTCATGGCTCGACTGGTCAACGCCATCCGCAATTTCGCGCGATGGAAATCGAGTTTTGTTTGACGAAAGCGGTCAAGGTGGCGGGAGCCGCTACACCGTCTACCTGTATCGCGTGGACGCAGGGGTTGCGGACCGGCTCGGCGACGGGCGCCCGCTTGATCTATCGGCCGACGGTACGTGGGCTCTGATTCAGGACTTGGCCGATTTATCGAAAGTATCCCTGGTTTCGATTCCGGATCATCGGGTGATTCCGGTCTCGAGCAAGGGCCTCGAATACCGATGGGCAAGATTTCTGCCAGCTACCAACTGTCAGGAAATCGTCTTTGAAGGCAACCAACCCGGCAAACGGCCTCAGTTGTTTCGGCAACAGATGCCTAAAGGCGCACAGGTCATGGTCTCGCCCTCGATTTCGCTCGACGATGGAAGTGTCGATGGCGGCGGTAACTTCGTTGCTGGCCGTTTCCTATCGTCAATCGCAATCTTCAACCTTAAAACACGCATCGCCAGCTTCGTTGCGAATCCCAAACACGCACGCCCGGTCGCTTTCGCAGATGCCAACCGGCTGATCGCCAGCTATCAAGATGACAGCTCCTTGACGCTTGATTATCTGGATCTCAAAACGGGAAAGTGGTCTCCGTACCAGCATATTGTGGCTTCTGGAACCGGAGGAATGGAGCAAATCTTTCCCTTGCGACTGGCCCAAAATCACAATTCTTTTGTTTATTCACGATTACAGAATCTTTCGACGCTCTACATAGTTTCGGGTTGGCGATAGATTTCTTCATTTATCTAAATAACGCGCTAACTCTTTGGCATCCAAGGAGAAAGCTGCTTGTATGTCATTTTTGGAAACTGGTTTGTTACATTCTTTCAAAAAGAGTTAGGCGGAATTTAGACCGGGAAATCAAAGCCTCGCTATACTTTATTTCAGAGTTACTTCAGGAAATTCGGAGCGAAGATGAGACGGTCCGTTACCATGCGCGCCGCATTGCGCACACTCGCATTTTTAGCTTTTTGGCCCATTGTTACAACCGCGCAATCCACCAGTGGAAATATCGCAGGGGTGATTTATGACCCCTCTGGCGCCACCGTAGCGAACGCGAATATCCTGGCGAAAAATCAGGCGACCGGCGTCCAGTCCTCTACCATTTCAACCTCCGCCGGTGAATACCGCTTAGACAACCTGCCCGTTGGCTCCTACGCCCTGACGTTCACCGATGCGGGGTTTTCTACGCTTGAGGTGGTTGGCGTTGCCGTCTCTTTGAACCAGACAGTGACGGCGAACGCGACTCTCCAGGTCAAACCTGCCGTAGCCAGTGTCGAAGTAACCAGCACTCCGGTTTCCATCGACACCACCACCGCTCAGATCCAGACGACTTTCGAATCCCGGCAGGCTGCCGATTTGCCAATTACTTCAGCCGGTTCGGGCATCCTGAACCTCTCGCTTTTGAATGCGGGTGTGGCATCCAGTGGCGGAGTCGGCTACGGCGACGGTCCCTCGGTGGGCGGCCAACGGCCCACTAACAATAACTTCACGGTAGAAGGTGTCGATAACAACGACAAGAGCACAACCGGCCCGTTAGTCACGGTACCCAACGATGCAGTGGCGGAATTCACCGTCCTACAGAATCAATTCTCGCCGGACTTCGGTCATTCATCGGGCGGTCAATTCAATGAAGTGGTGAAGAGCGGAACAAACCAGTTTCACGGATTGTTGTATGAGTACTTCCAAAATCGCAATCTGAATGCCGCCGACAATCAAAGCGCCGTTTCCGGCAGCCAGTTGCATCCCCGGTTCGATGATAACCGGTTCGGTGGAACGTTTGGCGGTCCGATCAAGCGGAACAAAATGTTCTTTTTTGCCGATTGGGAGTACAACCCGATCGGCGAGGCTTTGCCTACGTATCACTATGTCCCGACGGCCGCTGGATATGCTACTCTCGCCGCTATCCCGGGGATCAATCAAGCGAACTTGGCTGAATTGATGAAGTATCTTGGCTCTGCGTCAACGGCTTCTCCAATCAGCTCGCTGCCTTATGGTGAAGCGGTAACCGTAGGCCCAGGACACGAAGGGTTGGGAACGCAAACCGCGGCCGTCGCTATTCCAGTGGGACAAGTATCGGCCTCGTTGCCAAATTGGGAGAACATCGATAGCGGTGTCGCATCTTTCGACTACAACATGTCGAGCAAAGACTCACTGCGCGCCCGCTACGTTTTCAATCGCGCCGGATTGCTGGATAATGCCGGCTTTCCCGCCGTATTCTTCGACGTCAGACCGGCGAACACCTATTTGGTTACCGCGTCTGAATATCACACATTCACGGCCTCTCTTACCAATGAATTCCGGCTAGGCTTCAACCGTTATCACGATTCGATCCCGGCTCCGACCACCCAAACGTTTCCTGGGCTGGACGCATTCCCGAACATCGACATCTACGAACTCGATGGCGGGTTTGGGCCGGATACCGAGGCTCCGCAATTCAGCATTCAGAACACATATCAATTGACTGACAACGTGGCGTGGGCGCACGGCGGACACTCCTTTAAGTTCGGTTTCGATGGTTGGAAATCGATTTCGCCCTCCAGTTATACCCAGCGCTCTCGCGGAGACTATGAATGGTATTTTCTTTCTGACTATTTGTTCGACAACTACCCTGACGCAATTGCCCAACGGGGTCTCGGCAACGTTGTTTATTACGGCGATCAGGTTTTGCTCGGCCTCTATGGCAACGACACGTGGAAGATTACCCCGCACCTAACGCTAAATCTTGGCCTGCGGTACGAATACCAGACAGTGCCCTACTCCGCGCGGCAACAGGACATCAACGCACTCGCGAGTGTTCCGGGCTTGATTTCATTTAACGAACCGAAGCCACAGGACACGGCATTCATGCCGCGAATCGGCCTAGCGTATTCGCCGGGCAATGACGGCTTAACGTCCATCCGCGCTGGCTTCGGGATTAACTATGACGTCGTTGACGACAACTTGGAATCGCTGGGCTCGCCGCCTCAATTCGGCACCACTGTCGATGTCACGGGCTTAGATAAATCCGGGTTCCTGGCCAACGGCGGCATTCTGCCGAACATCCAAGTGGGGGCGCTAACCGCAGCCGAAGCGCGTTATGAGACGCAGGGCTTTATCCCGAATCAGAAACGGCCGGAGTCCATTCAGTGGAACTTTGGGATTCAGCACGTGTTCGCAAAGGACTATACGTTCGATGTGCGTTATCTCGGGAATCGCGGCTTGTTCCTTCCTGTGCAGATTCAATTAGACCGGCAGCCCGTTGTGAATAGTGGGAATGCGCTCCCGGTCTACTTCAGCATGCCCAGTCAAGCGACCTTAAATTCCCTGACAAACACGTTAGGCACGCTCCAAACGTCTTACAACAACGGCGGTTTTATCGTTCCCGCCTACGCAGCAGCGGGCTTTAACAATCCAGAGACGCCAATTACCGCCTTCATGCCCATTGGAAATTCCAGCTACAACGGCTTGGCGATCCAAATGACGCGGCGCTTTGCTCGTAGCCTGCAGTTTATGAGCGCCTACACATGGAGTCATGATATAGACGATTCGACCGCAACCGTCGGCAGCACCGTCTTCACGCCTCGCCGGCCGCAAGACTCTCAGAACATGACGGACGAACGCGCCAGTTCCGCGCTTGACCATCGACAGCGGCTTTCATTTGAACTGCTCTATGAGATGCCATATTTCAAGCACAGCAACTGGTTCCTGAAGAATTTGGCAGGAAATTGGGAGATCGCGCCGATCTTTATCTATCAAACCGGGACCTTGATTACTCCTCAGAGCGAGGTCGATTCAAACTTGAATGCCGACAGCGCTTCGGATCGTGTCTTCATCAACCCATCGGGCAATTCAGCCCTTGGAACTGGCGTAACTCCATTGGCCAATGCGGCCGGAGACACCGTTGCCTATCTGGCCGATAACCCCAACGCGAGGTATGTCTCCGCGCCCGAGGGAACTCTGCCTAATGCAGGGCGAAATTCGATCAATCTCAATCCAATTGACGATTTGGATCTGACGATGGCCAAACGCTTCAACTTAACGGAACACGCAAAGGCCGAACTATCCATCAGAGCATCCAACCTTCTCAATCATCCGCAGTACACAGGCGGCTACCTGGACGACGTGGCGTTCACGTCATACGGATCGGGTACCCCGGCGGGATTGTTAGTCCGTACCAGCTTCGATCCTCAATCGACGGCATTTCAACAATGGAGTCAGGTTTTCTCGAGCAACCCGCGATCGGTTATCTTGACCTTGAAACTTAGCTTCTAACAATTCTTGAATTGATTACAAGTCCAGTTCTATATCGGTACGGGGCTGGGAACAACAGATCAGCACATTGCCCTGGGCAGCGGGCTCCAAAGGATCAGGGTCATACTGAACGGATCCGCCGATCAGGCCACACTCGCAGGTATGGCAAACGCCGGTTCGACATGACCACTTGACTGAAACGTCGCAAGCCTCGGCAAAGTCCAGCAAGGTCTGGAAGCGGGAGTTCCACGGGACGGTCAAGCCGCTTCGTGTAAACGCCACCTGCGGTCCTGTTCCCGGAGTTCCAGTAGGCGCATGGACTGGACGATTGGCAGTGGCTTTGATCCCGGGCGTCAGCGATTCGCCCGGGCCGAATGTCTCTGTATAAATCTGGTTCGCGGGGACGCCCCATTTTTTTAGATCTGCGACGAAATCCTTCGAAAAGAGGGGCGGACCGCACAGATAGAAATCGGCATCAAGCGGTACACCCAATTTCTCCAGCGCGGCCACTGTTACGTGTCCTGCAGAGTCATAATCGTCGCCGAATCGATCGTCAGGACCCGGCCGGCTATAAACAATGAAGGAGCGACTGCCCGGAATGTCATGGAGCAGGCTGCGCGATTCCTGCGCAAAGGGATGATCCTGATGGCTGCGCGCGCCATACACCCACCAAACTTGCCGCTGCGCGGAAGCAGCTGTAGACGCGAGAGCGTGTAGCATTGCTAGCACTGGGGTGGCTCCGACCCCGACGCTGAGCAAGACCACAGGCCGTTCTCCTGGCTGCAGGGTGAAGAGGCCTCGCGGCGCACTGACTTCAAGGGTGTCTCCGGCGCGAACGTGATTGTGTAGAAACGAACTGGCGGCGCCATTTACTTCCTGCTTCACGCTGACTCGGTACTGGTCCGCGCCGGGTTGTCCAGACATGGAATAGTTGCGCAACAGAGGCGCCGCGTCGGGACTTGGACGCAGCTTTATAACCAGAAACTGCCCTGGAAGCGCGGGCGGAAGGGAAGATCCATCGGTGCTTTCAAACAAGAACGACTTCACGCTAACGCTTTCACGATTCACCTGCGCCACCCGCAAAGGTCGAAATCCTTGCCATGCGGGAGGCGGCCCGTTTGAAGCTGTCAAACCTGCGTTTCCCGCGCTGGAGTTATCCGACGCTTGCGCGAGTAGTGCTTGTACTGAGCCTTTCCATCCGGGGCTGAGGGCCGGGATTCGTGAAGCTCGTTCCAGTTCTTCCCGCTGGTGGCCAGGCAGATACAGCAAAGCGTCAACCTCAGCAACGCTGACATGCTCGGGACCATCAGCAACTTTAAGTATTTCGTCGCCCTCGCCTATCTCACCTTCCTCCAGCACGCGAAAGTAAAAGCCGGGCCGGTGATGCGAAACCAGGAGTGATGGCATTTGTGGATTGTCCATCCGGATGCCAACGCGGTAGCACGTCACCCGCGGTTGTGTCACTTCGAACAGCGCGCTACCAATGCGATAGCGGTCACCAATGGATACTTCGTTGTCCAGCAAACCTTCAACACTGAAGTTCTCGCCGAATTGACCGAATGTGAAATCGCTACGTCCAAGCTGGTTCTGCCAATAGCGATAAGAGTCCATTTGGTAGACCATAACCGCCCGGTGTTCGCCACCGTGCCCGGCGAGGTCACCCTGTCCGTCGCCATCGATATTCAACCGCCGAACCATTCGCCGGCCGGAGACCGGCTGCTTCCAAATGGCCGTGTGAACCGATTGGCCTCGCCAGTCGAGGTCGCGGGGAAGGGCTACGTTAACCGATATCAGGCGTGCTTGCATGGAGTCCGGACGCCAACCTGTTGCGC
>JBARMQ010000486.1:0-26335 GCA_049802535.1 Bryobacteraceae bacterium
GCATATTCAGGCGTCGCTTCCATCGATTCACCGGTCTCCATGTCGATCAGCAGCGACGATTCACTTAATACTGGTTTGATTTCGTGCGGGTCCAGGATATGGAACATGGTGAGCTCGTTGCCGCGAAAGCGAAGCGGTTCCAGCGTGGAGATGATCTTCGCGGGATTTTCAAAGAAATCGGAAATCAGGACGATCATTCCACGGCGTTTCAAAAACTGCAGCAGATGAACAAACGGACGCGAATAATCGGTGCGTTTCCCCAATTGCGCCTGATCGATTCCATGCAGCAGACGCGCTAACTGGCCCTGCCGGCTGGACGGCCGCACAAACTGCGCGACCTCATCATGGAAAACCAATAAGCCTGCGGAATCGCGCTGCAGGTGCGTCATGTAGACCAGCGCCGATGCCAGGAATTTCGCATACTCGAATTTCGTCACCGACGACGAGCTGAATCCCATACTCGCGCTAGCGTCCAGCAAAACGTTCACTTCCGTGTTCGTTTCACCGCGATACCGTTTCAGATAAGCTCGCTCCGTGCGGGCGAACACATTCCAATCGACGTGCCGCAGGTCGTCGCCGGGCGTGTAGGCGCGATATTCGGCAAACTCCTGGCTAAACCCAAAGTCGGGCGAGCGGTGTAAGCCCGAAATGAACCCTTGCACAACCGTCTTCGCCACCAGATCGAGGCCCGAAATACTGGCCAAGACGGCGGGATCCAAATATCGATTGGCAATACCTTGGTTCACTTGAATCCTGCGATCGCAATCATCCGCGTGGAGCCGGTTTGGCTTCGAGCAAACGGCGCAACAATTCATCCGTCGTCAGCCGGTCCGACTCGGCATGGAAGTTTAGCAGCACCCGATGCCTCAAAATTGGCGCCACCAGGGCGCGGATATCCTCGTACGCCACATTGAATCGGCCGTGCATCAACGCCCGCGTCTTTCCCGCAAGAACCAGGAATTGCATGGCACGCACGCTGCCGCCGAAATTCACATACTTTCGAACAAAGTCTGGCGAATCGCCATTAACGTCCGGCCGCGTCGCACGCACCAGCTCGACCGCGTACTGCGCAACGGAGTCCGCGATCGGCGTCATGCGAACCAATTGTTGAAAATCCAAAATTTCGGCGGCGGTCGTCACCACTTCGGCTTGCGGCAACGTGGTTGTCGTCGTCAGATCAACGACCTTCAGTTCGTCTTTGGCATCGAGGTAGCCAAGGATCGTATTGAAGAGAAAGCGATCGAGCTGCGCCTCCGGCAACGGGTAAGTCCCTTCAAGTTCGATAGGGTTTTGTGTCGCCAGGACAAAGAACGGCGGCTCTATGCGATATTGATGCCCCCGAACGGTACACGACGATTCCTGCATTGCCTCAAGCAAAGCCGATTGCGTCTTCGGCGGAGTGCGATTAATTTCGTCAGCAAGCAGGACATTCGAGAAAATCGGACCGGGTACGAACGTCCAGGTGCGGTGGCCGGTTGACGAGTCCTCTTCAATGATGTCGGTACCGGTGATGTCCGTCGGCATCAGGTCAGGCGTGAACTGAATGCGATTAAACTTCAGGCCAAGCGTCCGCGCGAGCGTTCGAACCAGCAGCGTTTTCGCTGTTCCCGGAAGGCCGGTCAGCAAACAATGGCCGCCCACAAACAGCGAGATCAGGACATGTTCGATCACCTCGTCCTGGCCCACAATCACCTTGCGAACTTCACGTACGATGGCGGCTTGCGCTTCCTGGAAGCGCTGGATGCGGCCTTTCAATTCGGCCGGTTCAGTGGTCATATTGTTATTGGCTCAATTGAAGTAAAAGCTTCTGCGCGGGCTTAAATCCGGGGGCTGCTTCGAGTGCGATAAGAACCTCGTCCTTCGCCTCTTTATCGCGTTTATCGGCGGCCAAAGCCCTCGCCAGGTCGTAATGAGTCTCAGCGACGTCCTCGGGCTTCAAAGCAACCGCGGCTTGATACTCACGGACCGCTTCCACGGCCTCGTTTCGATTTAGAAATAACTTCCCCAGCTTGCGATGAACGTCTTCGTCTTCAAGATAAATGTCGTTCACGTTCTTCAGCGTTTTTTCCGCTTCTTTATTGTCGCCAGCTTCCTGTTCAAGTGCCGCCAGCTTCTTCAGCGTGGCAACATTGCGGCCGCCCATGCTGCGATATTTTTCGAGCTCGCGACGTGCCGCCCCCTTGTCGCCTTTGTTCGCATACAACCCGGCCAAAAGCTGATAGGAACTGTCTTCGCCGGTGTACTCAGGATATTCATCGCGCAGCCGGCTTGCCTCAGGCGCCGTCAACTTGTCGGGACCGCTCTGCATGACCTTCTTCCAATCGGCAAACTGCGCGACAGTCGTATGGGTTTGCTTATCTAGCCACGCGGAAAACTCCTTGTCCAGGTCTTCGGGTTTCTCGTGGAGGTTGTCTACGATAGCTTCGCTTGTCGTCTTCCGGTCTCCGAACGAATGAATCATGCCGAGTATGGCGTCGTTCCCGTACTTCTCGACAATGAAATCGCAGATCTTGCCTGCCTGGTAATACGACACCATCACTTGCGAAGGAAATTTCGGGCGCAGAAAACCTTGTTCTAACTGGAGCACGGGAAGCAATTGCTTCTTCTGGAGGGCGGTGACAATCTCGGGCGTCAAGCGATCGCCCCAATCCGCTTCATGCGCCGATTCCTCATGCACCGCCAACCCCTCGGTAAACCAACGCGGCGTCAGTTCGTGCGTGGCGTTCAGCACGTAGACGTGGCTCAATTCGTGCCATATTGTCGCCGACCAGCGGAACTCACCAGGAGGACGCGCCGAGGGGCTATCCATGGCAACCACCGAGTTGAACGTGACGCCCAACAGCCCTCCCTGCCCTGGCAGACCGATCGTCCGGACGATAAAGTCGTCGTGGTTGGGATAGACTTCGAGCCGGACCGGACCGGGTAGCGTCATCTTGTATTTCTTTTGGTAAGCGGCAATCGCTGCCTCCAGTTCGGGCTGGATATAAGGAGCGAGCAAAGCCGCCTCGCTCTTGTGCAACACCAAGATGCTGTGCGGCCCGTGAATAACTTCGTAATCCTTGATTGTGTCTAGAAAACGCAGCGCGTTGCGAGTCTCGGGGCTACTGAAGTGCGCATTGTAGCTGCGCTCCAATTCCTGTTTGGCCTCTTCGTCATGTCCCAGCCGAAGCAGATTGATCCCTAAATCCGAACGTGCATCGTTCAAGTCGGGATTTAATTTCAAGGCTTCGCGATAAAAACGGATGCCCTCCTCATAGCGACGATTGATGATGAAGAAATAGGCGCCCGTGGCATAGGCCTGACCATAAATCGGATTGATTTTGAGAATGCGCGTCATCCAGTCGCTTTGGGTTTGGCCGTTCAAAAAGTCCATAGCCGCAAGCACCGACATTGCATCCAGCGCCTCATCTGAAAGCGAGAGCGCCGTATGAGCCTCCTGCGCCGCCAGTTTAGGATCGCTATTTTCAAGCGCCAGCCGGGCGAGATATTCATGGGCTTCGACGAACTTCGGATCAAGCTCGATGGCGTGACGCGTCAATTCTTCCGACTTCTTGTCGAACCCTCCCGCTAGCCGAGCGAGGGCGAGAAAAGCAGGCGCATAATTTGGACTTAGCCTCTCCGCTTCACCGAACAAATTGGCGGCTTCTGTGGCGTTTTGACCGGCGACGAATAGCTTTCCCCACTCGACACGAACTTCGGGCGAATCCTTGTGTTCGTCATAGGCAATTTTGAATTGAGCATTGGCATCTTGCAACCGCCCGAGCCCCCAATCGCCTTCAGCGCGCAGGAAAGCATCGTTAGAATGCGTCAATTGTTCAAAACATTCCTCTGCGTTCTGGCGCTGACCATGATGCTGAAACGTTCGGCAATCGTCGAGTTGGGATGCCGCTGCAAGGGCCGGCAAAACGCAGACCAAGATCCAAAATCTCATCGGTCGATCTCCGCTTGCGTACGTGCCAGCTCAAGCAGCAATTCCGACAGTTGATGCTTGTACTCGGCTTCCGGCATCGACGCCTTTTGGTATTTCAATTTGTCGATCTTCGTTTCAAGCTCGTCTTTGCGGGCGACCAGCTTTTGCTTCTCCGGCGAGGACGCTGCGGTATCATTGGACCCGGCCGGGATCAATGGGAACGCCGATGCGGCCAGGCCTTCGCCGTTCGCCGCGGAAGGATCGCGCGCACCGTCTTTTGAACCCGTGTCCTCTAGCATCGGGTGCTCGGTAGCGAGCAATTTTTCCGATTCGAAGTAGTTCACGGTCTTTCGCTGGGTGTAGCGGAAGGCTTCGAGCGCCGAGAGGCCGCCACTTTTATCGGTATCCGCTTCAGGGTCCCGCAAGGCATCCAGAAAGTAGCGCGGGAATACGGTCAGGTTCTTCTCATTCCCTGATTTAGTGGCAGTGATCACCACCCGCCCTTTGCGGGCAAGAAGCGGAAGTGACGCGCCGCTAGCACTAGTCATGTTCACGACCAGTTGGCGCTGCGCCGGTATGCGATCGAGCAGCGTGGCTAATTCGCCGGCGGTGATATCCGGTCCCGGCAAATTGAATTTGTAGTTATCGCCATCGAAGGTGCCGTGCCCGATCATCAGCAACGCAAAGGTGTCGTCCGGTTGCACATCGGACGCTATTTTGGCCATCGATTCGTCCAACTGCTGGCGGGTCGCCTTGCCGCCGCTCAGCGTCTCTATATGCGCCGTCGAAGAGCCCGCTTGTATGGCACGCGCGGTTTCCGTTGCCCATTGCTGAAACTGTTTGTCATAGTCCGGTGAGCCACCCAAGCCGGCAACGATCAAGTAGTAATTGGCCGCCTGCAGAGAAAAGGCGAAGCCCAACAGCAAACCAACCAGCTTCATACGACGCCCCAACGCCGCCGCAACAACCACTCGGCAGCGCGCAAACCGATTACCAAAAGAAAAAGCGCCGGCATGTCCCAAATATCTTTGGTCTCGCGCGCCGTGATTCCAGCATTCGAATACGAAATTTCGTCCAGCAGCTTGGCAGCGTCTCGCGATTGATAATAGTGGCCGCCTGTCTCAGAGGCTAGCTGGCGCAGTAGATCGCGGTTCTGTTCCTGGTGGAAGTTTTCCGCATTGCCGTCTTCGCGGCGGAATGTGATGACGTCGCTGCCTAACTTCTGATCGCCACGCCGCGCCGTCACTTCCGCCAGATACGATCCGTCCTTCGATGCGTTCCAATTGGCGGAATATACGCCTTGTTTGACGGGATCAGGCCGTAGCGGTAACACGTCGCTCGAGCCATCCGGACCGATCACATGCGCCTCCACCAGGGCATCTCCCGCAGGAAGGTAAGTGGTGTCGCGGACGTCTGCCCGAAACTCAATTCGGCCCGTATCTTCCAGGTCCGGCGTCGGCGTTGTGGCTACTACACGCGAAGGCGTCGCACTGACCAACCATCGCAAAAGCTGCCGCCAGAAGGTTTGTTGGCTGGTGTCTTCCTTCGGCTGCTGCATGCGCCATCGCCAGCTTCCGCCGGTCGCAAAAACAGCGGTACGTCCTCGTCCAAAGTTCTCGGTGATCAGCAGCGGCAATGTTCGTCCATCCGCCTTCATCTGCACTAAGACGACGGCGCCCGGCTTTGGGATACCCGCATCCTGAAAATCTGCCAGGTAGGGCAGCATATTCCAATGGGCGAAGCTTTTTTCGCGATCCTCCTCGATTCGGGTGATGAGACTACGCTTGCCGGCATCCGTCAGCGCGGCTTCGGCCGGATCACGCCGGAAGGTGTTTGCATGCCGCGGAATGATTACGGGCAAAAGTTCGTTAAACGGATCGATGTCGTAGCCGCCATCGGAGAGCGAAGCCCGGCCGCCCGAAAACAGCAATCCGCCGCCGCGCCGGTCGACAAATTGCTTCATCATTTCGCGCTGGACCGGCGTGAAGTAGCCCGCTTCCACGCTACCTAATATCAACCCTTGAAAGCTGAATAGCTCCTCAACCCCGGGAAAGCCGTCCTCCAGTTCATGCGGGTTGGAGATTCCTTGCCGGTAAATCTTATTTTGCGTTGTGCGAAGGATGGAGACTACCTGTAGTACTGGATCGTCTTCTACCGCGCGCCGCAGGAATTTGTACTCCCATCTCGGTTCGCCTTCCACATACAGAATGCGCCGTTTTGTGCCGTCGACGGAGAGGACCCGGGTCAAGCGATTATTCAGCTTATTTTCTTCCTCCGGCAATGGGCCGAGGGTTGCTTCGACATTGCGTACCCCAGCCTTGCCGGCGTTGAATTCCACTGTTTCGATCTGCTGCCCGCTGTCGCTCAAGACCACGTCGCGCGTAGCGAGCACTGTCGAGCCATCACGCAACGTGAGCAACATATGCTTGCCGCTGAAGCCGCCTTGGCGGATACCCACCTGAGCCTCAAGCCGGGAATCCGCAAGCGCCTTTGCCGGTATATCGAGCGACTCCATCTCGACGTCGTTCATCCGCGCCTTACCAAACCCGATGGTGTTGACCGGAAGATGTCGGCGGCGCAGATCCGATAGCGTGTCAAGGTCGATACCGCCTGACGTATCTTGACCGTCGGAAAGCAGGACAACGGCCCCCACTGGCAGTGTGGCTGCATCGGAGGCGATCTGGCGAAGTCCATCGGCTATATGGGTGGACGACCCGTTCGGCTGAAGCTCCTTTAGATTTTGTACACGAGCAAGTTCGGAGCCGAGCCGGTACAGGCGCACTTGGAAGCGCGATCGCAGACCGGCCAGCAATCGTCCGTCCAAGAGACGCTTAGCGTTTTGCAGCCGGGTGCCGTCCTCATCGCGAATACCCATGCTGCGGCTGGCGTCGACCACGACGGCAATGATGTTCTGTTGAGGCTTCAGCGACGCCACACTGATGGCAGGTTCCCACAGCATCAACAGCAGTAACGCGATCGCCGCGGATTGCAGCAGCCAAATTGCCCCTGCCCGAGTGCGCTGAATCGGCGTCGCGAGCCGTGTGCGATTCCGCCACAACAGCCACGCGAGCGATCCTGCGCCCGCACTCATCGCTATGATTAACAACCATCGCGGCCAGGATCCCAAGAGCACGAACGTCCCCTTCGAAAACACGCTAGGCGGGTATTTGAAGAGGAATTCAAACATTTAAATGGTGATCCTGGTTTGCTGTTCGCCCGATTAGCCTTATTGACGTCGTATTCGGCGTTTCAGTGCGTCATGGCATAGACAACGTAATCTACGCCAATGCGGAAACCCAATGCCGAGAATCTCTCCGGATAAAGTGGATCGTCGGCATTCTCCCAGGAATCGCCCAAATCCATGTTGTGGCAAATCGCGACCACAATCCGCCCTTTATCGTCGTAAATTGCGCGCCAGCGTGGTTCAATGCCGCCATACTCATAGGTAACGTGGCTTTCAACGTACTGATATCCGGCGACCTGATAGCGGTTATCCAGGTCGTAAACGGTGTGAAAAATCGGAGCGTCGTTCGGAATATCCACGATCGGCCGGTCGGGAAAAACTTTCTTCATGCTATGGACGAATACACTCCATTCATGCGTTCCGTGAAAGTCATCGCACATGAAGAATCCGCCGCGATCCAAAAAATCGCGTAGTTTTGCCGCCTGAAGATCCGTCAGATCCCAGTGGCCGACCTCAACGGCATATAGCCATGGATAGTTGTAGATGTCATCGCCATCTTCAGCGGCGACGGGCTCCTCATTCGAGCGTGTCTGTATGCGCGTCAGCCGGCGCAGGGCGGCCGAAAGATGCCGGTCGGATCGCGGATAGTCGATCGTCCAGTTGCCTAGCCGGCCAACTCCTCCTCCTCGCCAGCTGCGCTGGATGACGGATCGATACATATAGCGGGCAAATACCCATTCAGAGGGTACGTTTGCATCGGGCGCAAGAGGAAAATTGTTGTATTCCCAGCCAGGATATTCGCGGAACGCACGCGGCCGTTGTTCTTGCCGTGTGGTGCGTTTGCCGACCTGGCTCGCGTCGTTTGGCAGCGTGTCAGGATCGGGTAACGGAACTTCAGCCGCCACCAGAGCAAACACGATAGCGAATGCGGCGAGGACCGGAAACAACAAACCGCGCAAGCGCATGAAGACCCGAAAGGTTAGGGTAACACTTGCACGAGGAGCAGGCCTTTCATGCTCCGGGAAAACAGTCCTAATTCTGTGCGAAGAGCTGCTCGAGATCGGTCGCGCTCAGAAGACGAATCGACAAATCTTCAAGCTGTGCGCCGGAAAGGAGCTTCAGCCGATCTTCCGCCCAGTCCGGAAGCGACCCGAAGCGGCTTGCGATTTGCTTGCGAAGCAAAGACAGCGCGCCTTCTTCGCGACCCTCTGCTCGACCCTGTTGAATCCCTCTTGCAAGGCCCTCCTGGGCCGAGCGGTTGACCCGCTCCGCTATCAAATCTCCGAAGACTTCATCTAGGTCGACTGTGATGGGCATATGGGTCACCTCACTCTGTATAAGCTTCCCGAGACCTCTCAATCCTGAGATTACCATCAAAAACGGAAGTTGTTTGGCCTGTTCCTCAAGAGGCAGCCGGGCCAGCCGCTTCAATACTCGTTTGGCGGTTTCTTCCAGGTTATCGGTACCGGCCAGCACCGCTAAGAGGTTATCCCCTGGCGAGTCACTCTTCAAAAGCTCTTCCGCGTCCAGTTCTCGGATGTCGACGACGGTATAGGAGAAGTGAAAACTGGCCGCTTTCAGTTCGGCAGTCATCCGCAGAGGGGCCGAGCCGACGTACAGAACGAATTGACGCGGAAATTTGCGAAACTGCCGATAAATTGCGAGCGCATACTCCGCCATTCGGAGCGCCATGTCGGCGTCATTCAGGCTCTGAAGTTCGAAGTGCACCAGTTCGCCAAGAACGGTTTCAGCCAACAGATCGACGCGCGGCATCTTCAGCTGAGGCATTTCGACACTGAGCCAACGGGCGACGCGGACTCCTGCGAGACGTTCCAGGACGGTCAATCCGGACGTCTGCAGAAGCGACTTCAGGGCGATGTCAAACTTCATGGCGGCCGCTGACATTCCCGAGCCGGCGAAGGCTATTTTGTGCCGCCGTTACACCGCGATATTGCGCTTCTTCAAAGACGGAGTAGCCGCTGAGATCCGAATTGGCGAACTGCAGGCGGTCCATGCCCTTAATCCATCGAGCGCGTTCTGGCGATAGCAGGAATCCGGGGATGGGTCTCGCCATCGCGTGCCCGAACCGCATCATGTCGATGCGCGAAACACATTCCCGAATGTCGGAATGCGCCCGCTCCAGATCGGCGAAGATGATTTCCTTCCAATCGTTCCACGAGCGGGAGAGTAGTATCCGTCGCCCCTCCTCGGGCGTGTATTCGGCGAGCGACCAATAGTAGGTCCATACCGTCCTGTCGATGAATGTCCGGAGCGACATGTGCATGGCGTCGACATAACCCAATGAAGCCGAATCGAACAAAACGTTGTCCCACGCGAGCTCGACCTCGTATTCGCGCGGCATCCGGTCGAGCGTCAAATTCGCAGTGAACCAGGGCGAATAGACGAAACTCTCAGTCTTTGGCGCGCCGTCAATCAGATAGCCCGCTAGAAACGTAGGCGCGGCAAAAATGACCGCTTCGGTGAGATAGTCGCGTCCGGGTGTACGGACCAACCAGGCGTTTTTCTGACGCTCAATTCGATAAACAACCGCGCCGTTTCGAACATAGCGGCCGAGCTTATGTAGAAGGCGCTCAACGATCCAACCATTCCCTTCGGGAGCGGTAATCGGGCCGATTTCTTCGTTGGGACGGGCAGCAAAATAATGGATTCCCGCCCACGCCGAGGTGTTCCGCGCAAGTGCGCCGTAGTCGTCCCGGCAGGCGTAATCGCAGTACCAACGAACGCGGGGTGAGCGGAAACCGAGGCGGTCAAGCCAGGCGGCAAAATTGAGACGGTCAAGCTCATCGCGCGGCGCCTTCGAGGTCTCACCGACGTCCATCGGAATGGTGAACGCGCCGCTCTGCCGAAACTCGTTCATCAATTGGTTCAGCCGTTCGAACTCGCGACGGTCGACCGCTGAGAGGACGCTATCCGGTTCGAGTCCTGGCTGCCAACGCCCTTCGACGAACAGGCGCTCCTTGGGTGAAAAGCAAAGCATCTCCTCTTTCCAGCGGCCATCGCGCAAGATGCCGAATTCGGTGAACAGTTCGCGAACGTAGGTCGATTCGGGCTTTGGCACTGGAACGTAGTGCGCGGCCCAAGGATAGCGGCAGATGCTGTTTTCACCCCAACGCGCGTTGCCTCCCGCCTGCGGTTCCATCTCGAGGAGGACAAAGTCCTGAAATCCTTTGCGATCAAGCTCCCACGCCGCCGAGAGTCCGGATAAGCCTCCGCCCACGATGACAATCGGAATACGCTCGGTCTCGCTCGCGGTGGAAAAGGGCTTATGGTCACGTAGGCGATGGCCGAGCTGGAACGATTCGTTCACATAGGAACCCTCGATGCGCCGTTCGCCTTTGGCTGTCAGACCAACAAGGGCAGCGCTCAAGAAATGACGCCGGTTCAACGCTCGATCTCCCGCCATTCGCGGTCGTAGTAGCGCACCAAAATCTGGTCGTTCAGGTGATTGATTTGGGTGGCGACGGGTTGCATGTCGTTCGGGAAAAGAAAAAGGCTGGGCAGAATCTCTTCGGTCAGAAACCGGAGGCCAGCGGGAAGGGAGGCAGGAGGATGGAATTCGCCGGCGCCGGCCAGTGTGAAACCCCACTCGCCAAACGAGGGGACGTACAGATGATAAGGCCACGTATGCATTCCGGTTTGCCCAATCGTCCGGGCAATGCACCAATACGATTCGCGGGCGAACAGCGGCGAGGTGCTTTGCACGACGAACATCCCATCGGGGCTGATATGCCGTTCCAGCGCCCGATAGAAAGCTGTTGTGTAGAGCTTGCCCAGCGAATAATTGGTGGGGTCGGGAAAGTCGACCACCGCGAAGTCAAACATGTCCCGGTTCGTTCCCAGCCATACAAAAGCATCGGCATTGATGACGTGGACCCGTGGGTTGCTGAATGAATGATGATTGATGTCCGCCAATACTTCATTGGTCTTGAAGAGATTCGTCATCTCCGGGTCGAGATCGACCAGGGTGATGGATTGTACGCTCGGATATTTGAGGATCTCGCGCACGGCAAGACCGTCACCGCCGCCTAAGACCAGCACACGTCCGGCTCCCGGAAGGGAGGACAACCCGGGATGTACTAATGCTTCGTGATAGCGATATTCGTCACGCGAGCTGAATTGCAGATGGGCGTTTAAATAGAGCCGCAGGTCGTCCTTCCACTTGGTCAGCACAATCCGTTGGTATTTGGTTTGACGCGAGAAGATGACCTGGTCGGAATAGAGCTGTTCGTCGGCGATGGAAGCGATGCGAGTGCTCCAGGCGGTACCGGCGATGAGCAGCGCGATGACGACGCAGCACATGGTCCTTAGAGCGGCTAATCGCGCGAGCTGTTGACGAAACAGCCACGTGGACCAGAGCGCGACCAGTGCGTTGATGATGCCGAACGCGAGCGCCGCCCGAACCAAGCCGAGTCTCGGCACCAGCCAAAGAGGAAACAGCAGAGAGGCGCCGAGTGCACCCAGGTAGTCGAAGGTCAAGATGTTCGAAACCAGATCGCGGAACACGATCCGTTCCTTCAGAATGCGCATCAGCAGCGGCACTTCCAAGCCCACCAGAACGCCGATGGCGACTACAACGAGATAGAGAACCAAGCGGAATGCGGGCGTGTAGGCAAACGCCGCAAACAGGATCGAAGATGAGAAGCCGCCCACAACGCCGACCATCAGTTCGATCACAATGAAGCGGGCGATTAAGCCTTTATTGAGAAAGCGCGATAGATAGCTGCCGATTCCCATGGCAAAGAGGTAGCAGCCGATGATGGTTGAGAACTGGAGGATGCTGTCGCCCAGCAGGTAGCTGGCAAGGGCGCCGGCAATCAGTTCATAGATGAGCCCGCAGGCCGCGATCAGAAAGACCGAAACGAACAGCGCAACAGCCAATGCGTGTTCCTAACGAATGGCCATCGCAATGATGATGCACATGCCGACTGACATAGCGCCCACCAGCACGGCAAGGGCAATGTTCTTGTCTTCGACGATTTCTTTCCAAAGATGATAGGGCGTTAAGCGGTCGATGAGGAAGAAGACCAAGACAAAGATGAGGATGCCGAGCAGTGCGTAGACGATGGCATTCAGTAATGCGGCTGGGTGAAACGAGTCCATGTTATTTGCCTCCGAAGTAGTGGCCGGATCCGCCAAATCCGCCGAAGTAGCTGGAGCGATAGGCTCCGGGGTTGTCGCGTATCGAACGCGGGATGTTGCGCAGTTCGTTAGGCTTGGTCATGCTCCAGCCACTGTACTCGGCGAAGCCAGTCAAGCCTAGTATTAACAGCGCATAAATTATGTAGAGCGGGTGCTTCATCATTGCGATACGTTGGGAGGATAATCGCTTTCCTGCCACCTCGCTCTCTCAAAAGCCTGTGCGCGCCAGGTTTCAAAAATGACGGGAATCGCCAATAAAATCAAGGCGATGACAAAGAAACTCCAAGTCAGGACGTGGCGGTGCACAGTCAAGCGATAGTGAACAACAGGCGTGAATTTCGTCTTGTCGCCTTCCGGTTCGACGCGTAGAAAATATCGTCCCGCGGGTATGGAGGAAATGGTCACCGATTCCGATTTATCTCCTTCCGTCCAATGGCCGTCGCTGTCTTGGCCTTCGTAGTAGCTTACTTCGCGGCCGAAATTGTAGGCGTGACCGGTCGAAGAGATGAGTGCGAAATTGAAATAGGTCCAGTTGTTCTCAAGATCAGTCGAGATGTTCACCTTCACATTGCCGGTAGGTGGTTTGAGCTCGAAATCGGGCGTTACAAACGACGGTTCACCGGTTGAAGATGGATCGAATTGGTAAGCGTTTTCGAAGGCGGTTCTGTTGCCGAGAAACAGGTTCACGGCGATCATGAGGAAAACGAGGGCGAGAAATGCCAAGCCGAATGCGCCCCATAAGCTCGCAATTTTGCCGGAATAATGCGAAGGCTCGTTCTCAAAAACGCCCGAGACGGCGGGCGGCGAGCCGGGCGGGTTGAACGCTTTCCAAATGGCCACGCCGCTCATGTATTGTCCAAGCGACCACGTGATTTCGTTTCCCGAACCGGTGTGCTCGGCGGAAAGGAGCAGGGGAGGGGCGACATAGTCGATGAAATCGACGGCCTCACCGAGTTGCACCCGCCAGGGAAATTCCCCCAATAAATAAGACGTTTGCGCCCGCGCCGATTGAAACTTGCGAAAACGGCGTCCATCCAGCTGCATGCTTCGATCCGCACCCTGCGGGAGCCGGCTCAGAGTACGGATGAAGTTCCAATGGCCTTGATATTCGCTGAGATAACGAAAGCCTTGATAGGGATTGAAGAGAACGTACTCGGCCCAACTGTAGGTTTCGCCGTCGGCCTGCATGCTGCGGATCTGAAAGCCGATGACTTCCCACTCGACGTTATCCAGCTTGCCGCGGCAACCTAACGGCAACGGAGGATGTACTTGCTGCCAGTTCTGAGCCGTCTGCAGAATTTGGAACAATGGCGTCGAGGTATCTAATTGAGCGCCGCAGTAAGAACAAACCGCAACCAGGGTGTGCGCAAAGCCGCGAAGTTGGATGGCACCGCCGCAATTCGGGCAGTGCAACGTGGCCGATTGGACGACCGGAGGCGAACTTGCGCTGCTCATACGGTCCACCCAGCAAAGGAACGGAGATTGCGGAGCTTAAGATCGTCGAACTCGACGGCCTCACCTAGGAAGAGCAAGGGCTCACGGTCGCTGTAATCGATCGTTGCGAAGCGACCATCGGTGGTGCGCAGGTCGGCAAAGGGAACGACCCGTTTGTCCCAATATTGAAAAGGCAATTCACCTTCAACGCCGCGGTAGTGCGCCTGCGTCAGGCTAGTGACCTGATAATCGTCTTTGAACCAAGTGAAGTTCATGCCGAGCCTAACTTCATTTGATCCGGGAAGGGGCGTTGGCGGATTGGTCCAGAAGGATACGTCGTATTCGAGCTGGGCATCGGAGAGCCAACCGCTGGAATTGTCGTTGAATACGATGTGCCATTCGTTCCAGATGCCCTGTTCGTACTCATATAGGATGCGGCCAATGGCATGGAATGGTTTGCCGCGGTATTGACCTTCGGAACCGATTTGAAGAGGCGAGCTTTCGAGCGGCAGGTCGGCAATGCGGCCGATCAGTTTGAGATCGACATCCGTGCGAACTAAGATGGACTTGCAAAACGGACAGGTGGTCTGGATGGAATGTTCCCAACGGAAGAGCACGGGCGCTCCGCAGCCAGGACAGTTCGCATTTTGCGGAGGTGCGGGCATTCGGTCTTAGTCCGCGTAGCGGCGCTCGAGCGTGCGCACATGAACGCTGGACGCTCCAAAGGCTTGTCGAAGAATCTGTTCCACATCGCAAGCGGGACGCGGACGGCAACAAAAGATGTTAAGGCACAGCGACCCATACTCGGGGAATGTGTGACAGGCCAAATGGGATTCGGCGAGCAAATGCACTCCGGTAATGCCACCCGCTCCAGGAAACTGATGCCAAGTCGCTTCGCGAACCGGATGCAGTCCGATGGCGCCGATCAAGTAAGTAAAGAGGTCCTGCAGTTTAGCGACTTGCGCGAGGGACGCCGGATCGCATCCGTGCGCCTCGACCACCCACTCAATTCCGACAGGCATTGTTTATTGCGCAGCGCCGCATTCAGAACAGAACTTCGACTTGCGGAGGATCTGCTTGCCGCACTCGGTGCAGTATTTCATATCTGCGTTCGGAGCGCTCGTAGTAGGCGCTGCTGCGGGTGGGGGAGGAGCGGCAGTAACGGGAGCTGATGGCTGATTATTTCCTGCTTGATCCCATAAATTTTGACCCAACATGGACTGCGCCATTGTCATTCCAGCGCCGAGCCCTGCGCCAATGCCCGCAATCCCACCCTCATTTGCAGCGGCAATGGGCAGAGATTGAGCGGCCTGAAACTGGGTATAACGATTCATGTCGCCGATCATGTTCATGCCCACGCGCGCGTCGAGCATCTTTTGGAGTTCGTCCGGCAGAGACAAGTTCTCGACGACGAAGCTGTCAAGCGTCAGGCCGAAGTTCGTGAACATGGGCCGTAGCTTTTCGGCGATGTTATCGCCGAGTGCGGCTTGATTTGCCGCTACGTCGAGGAAGGGCACTTGGCTCGAAGCGAACGCATTTGTCATTGCGCCCACGATAGTGTTGCGCAGTTGCCCCTCCAGATCGGCCACACGATAGATGTCGCGTGTGCCGCTTACCTTGGTATGAAACGTTCGAGCATCGGTGAGGTGGTAAGAATAAATGCCGAATGCGCGTACGCGTACTGCGCCGAAATCTTTGTCCCGTACGGTAATCGGTTGCGGAGTACCCCAATGCTGGTCGGTTTGAACGCGTGTCGAAAAGAAATACACGTCGCTCTTGAATGGCGATTGGAACGCTTTGTCCCAATTCATCAGATTTGTGAGCAGCGGCAGAGTGCGGGTGGTGAGCGTATAGAGACCGGGGCCGAAGATATCGGTCAAATGGCCCTCATTCACAAACGCCGCGAGCTCCGACTCGCGCACGGTCAACTTGCCGCCATGCTGAATTTCCATATCCTGCATGGGATAGCGCCAAGCGAGAATGCCATCTTCCGGCTCGGTCCATTGAATGACATCGATAAATTGCTTGGTTAAGAAATCGCGTAGGCTCATTTTATTTCTCCCGCCCCTAAAACTATACGCCGAACAGGGCGCAAATGTTCCTAAGGTAGGGCGTACTACGATGGGCGGGACATGAAGATTATAGACATTCGCGCGACGACGGTGACGGTGCCGCTGGAAGCGCCGCTGCGGCATGCCAACGGGTGCCACTGGGGCCGGTTTGTACGCACAATCGTCGAAGTCGAAGCGGATACCGGATTGATCGGCCTCGGCGAGATGGGTGGCGGCGGCGAGTCGGCTGAGGCCGCCATTCACGCGCTGAAGAGCTACCTGGTGGGCCATGATCCGGGGCGGCTGGAGGAGATGCGCTTCTTGATTGCCAACCCGACCGCGTCCTTGTATAACAACCGAACGCAAATGTTGGCGGCGATCGAGTTTGCCTGTCTGGACCTTTTGGGCCAAGCCTGGGATGTTCCGGTTCATCAGATCCTTGGGGGGCGGTTGCGAGAACGCGTTCCGTTCGCCTCCTATTGTTTCTTCCGCTATGCGAATGCGAAGAGCGGCGAAGGCGAAGTCCGGACGATCGACCAAGCGGTTGCCAACGCGACGGAATTGAAGAAACGCTTTGGATTCACGACACATAAGATGAAGGCCGGGGTGTTTCACCCGGATTATGAATTGGAGCTCTACCGCGCGATTGCCGAAACTTTCCCAAAGGATCGGGTGCGTTATGACTGCAACGGCGTTTGGTCTACCGAGCAGGCGATCCGATTCGGACAGGCGATCGAAGACTTGAATAATGACTACCTGGAAGATCCCGTGTATGGCATGAACGGGATGCGACGGACACGCGAGATGATTCGCGTGCCCCTGGCAACCAACACCGTCGTGGTTAATTTTGAGCAACTTGCCGCAAATGTGCTGGATACGGCAGTGGACGTGATCCTGCTGGACACGACGTTTTGGGGCGGTATACGGCCGTGCGTGAAGGCGGCGGGGGTGTGCGAGACGTTTCAACTGGGCGTGGCGGTGCACTCTTCGGGAGAGTTGGGCATACAGCTTGCAACCATGCTGCACCTGGGCGCGGTCATCCCGAACCTGTCGTTTGCGGCGGATGCCCACTACCATCACCTGACGGACGACATCATCGAAGGCGGATTGATGCCGTATGAAGGCGGCTCGATTGCGGTGCCGATGACGCCGGGTTTGGGGGTCAAGTTGGACCGCGAGAAGCTGCGGCAATACCGGGAGCTGTATCAGGAGCTGGGCGGGTATGCCTACGATCAGGATCCTGGACGGCCGGGGTGGGTGCCGGTGATCCCGAATGACCGCTGGGCGGACCCTAAGGACGGGCGCAGGCCAAAAATGTAAAATCGAGCGGAATCAGTAAAATGCAGCGATTTTACCAATTGAAAACCTCAGGCTAGACCCAGGTCGCGGGCGGCCAGGTCCAGCCGCTTATCCAAGGTCCAAAATCGGCAGGAAGAGAGGAGTGCCGAGGCAAGAAGATGTATATCAATCCAGCCTAATCCACGTCCCCAAAGTTTGCGGTCTTCGAGCAAGGCAAGAGCTTCCGTATCAGACGCCAGTTTGACCTCCGGAAGCGAGTGAAGGTCTAAGAGGATTGCACTGCGGTTCTTCAGATTTCCGCATGCCAATTCTCCCGAAACCGACGGATGGATCAGGATGAGACCGTTCGCAAGATAATCCGTCAGTCGTGGTTCGCCGTGGCGGAAGTGCGCTATCCAGACCGATTTGTCGGCCAAGATCATTACACAGGCCGACGACGAGGGATATCGGATATCTTCGGTTGTGTACCTCCCAACAGCGCCAAGCGTTTCGCGGCCTCGCGAGCAATCAGCGCCTCCAGGCCCGCACGCACCAGCGCTGTCTTTTCGCGAATACCGGTGAGTTCACGCGCCCGGTCGAGAAGACTCTCTTCGATAATGAGCGTAGTTCGCATATGCATCAGTATGGCTAACAAATGCATATCATGCAAGCCGGCCCAAGAGAGCTTATGGACGTCCCGGCCAGATGTCAGGATCGCCTTCAATAATGCCGCGGCCGTTTGTGCCTAAATAGTAGCGGCCGTACACGCGGGGATCGGCGGTCATGGTGGTGATGTTGCCACCGTACTGATGCAGGTCGTTATTCACACGGAGGAACCAGCCGCCTGAGTCGTCTGAACGGAACACACCGGTCGTCCCTTCGAAAGTGCCAAAGATATAGATCGAAGAATAAGGAGCCTTGGGATAGGGCATACCCAGGGAGACCAGCTTGACTGACGTCAAGGCCGACGGGCCGATGGTGCTCCAGGTCTTGCCGAAATCGACTGAATGATAAAGTTTGTTGCCGCCAAGCCAAAGATCACCCGCCGTGGCGTAGTTGGCGACCAACGCCGTTCCGCCACCATTGACAGTTGCAGTTTGCTGATAGGTCTGGCCGCCGTCGGCGCTTGTGTAGATAGCGCCGCTGCCGTCGGTCGCGTAGAAATAGAGCGGGCTTTGCTTATCGGCGATGACGGTCAAGCCGGTTGGAAGACCCGAGGGAGCATTCCAGGTGGATCCGAAGTCCGTTGAGTATTGGGAGGGCAAGCCATTGCCGGGGGACCAAACGAAGCGCTTGCCGTCGGCGGAAATTGCGATGTTGCCGGCATTTCCACTGCTGGAACTCAAGCCCGATGCGCAATTTGGAAACGGCATCCAAGTGGCGCCCTGATCGGAGGAATAGGCTCCCAGCTGACACGGTGACGAACCGTTTGTGCCGACACGTGCGACGGTCAAGGGGCTCAGGCCAGCCCAATCACTGCCGTTTTCGGTGGTGAAGACAGGATTGGTGAACATGCCTTGCGGTGGCGATACGTTGAGGTCGTCGTGGCGAAAGCCTCCGATATCGCCCATGCCACTGAGCAGGTGAGCTCCTTGCGTGGGGCTGATGAGAGTTTGAATGGCGGTTTCTTCGACACCCTGCGCTTGCACAGTCCAAGAGGGCGCGGTACCGCTGAAAGCAGTCTGCAGATTATCGGTGCCATAAACAGTCGCGCCAGTGCCGTACATCAAATGATTGTTGTCAGACGGATCGATGAGCAGGGCCGCCTGCCACCAACCGAACTTGGCGTTGGCAGCGCCGAAGGTGAGCCAGGGCGAGAGCGAGATAACGGAGCTGGGGAAGGCCCAATTTCCATTGGTGTTGGGGATGGACGAAAGAGGACCAAGGCTGATCCACGAATTGCCGCCATCCTGCGAGACATAGACAGTGTCCACCGGGTACCAACGATCCAGCGTGGCGACGGCGAGTAGATTCGGATTGCCGGCTGCGACAGATAAGCCACAGAAACCGCCAGACGGGTTGGATTGGTACGGGTCCAGCGGCGGTGTAATACTGGTCCAGCTATTGTGCACGGTGTCGTACTTCCAGACGTCGCCGGCGCTGAGGCCATTGGGTCCCGGACCATCGCCATAGGTCACATACAAAACGCCGTTCGAGCCTAACACCGCACGCATGGGACTGGGTCCATTCGCTCCTGTTGCATTCCGGGTAAAGGCGGTAGGCTGCCCAGGAACGAGATTCCAGGTAGCGCCATCGTCGGTGCTTTTATAAATGCTGTTGGGTTGGTTTGCGCCAGCGTAAATCACGCCCGAGTTGCTGGGATCGAAGATGACAAAGACGATGCCGATGCGGTCGAGTGAGGAAGAGATGGGAAAGCTACCGACCTGAGTCCAGGTTTGAGCGCCGTTTTCGCTCTTCCAAAGACCGTTCAAGCGAGTGCCGAAATAGAGCTCGCTCGAGCGATAGGGATTGACTGCCAGGCGTTCGCCGTTGTTCCGCCCGTTCTCGTTTGAACCCATCTGGAAGGGCGCCGGATAGCTATAGAAATGGTTGCCATAGTCGTGAGAGACGAGGAAACCGCCATTGGTACTCCAAGATTCGGTATACATGCCGACAGCGAGGTAGAGCCGGGTCGGGTCGTTTGGATCGAGGGCGATGCTTTCGGTGCCGGACCAGTTCCAATTGGCCGGGCTAATGAAATCGGTGAGAGGCGTCCAGTTTTGTTTGAGGGGATTCCAGCGATAGGTCCCTCCGATATCGGTCCGCATGTAAATTAGGCCTGGGAAGGCCGGATGGGCGACGAACCCGGTGATAAAACCGCCGGCAACGATGCTTACGTTTTTGAAGTCGTATGCCTGAAAATCCTGCCGCCTTTGCGCCGGCGACAAGGCCGCTACGGTCAAACACAACGCGACGAAGCGAAGAATCTGTTTCACCGGACACCTCCGATAGTGGATGCAGAACAGTTCTATTTAATCGCGGAAGAATTGAAGATGCAGTGGCGAGACGCATCGGTAGTAGGATTGGACTTCGCCCCGCAGGGACGGAACTGCGCTCAAAAAATAAAACGTTATGGCACACCAAACATGCCCGCATGTGGCAGAGGAACGCGATGTCAAACCGCATACCAACGGTTGCGAAGAATGCCTGAAGACGGGCGATAAGTGGGTTCATCTTCGACTGTGCAAGATTTGCGGACATGTGGGATGCTGCGATTCGTCGAAGAATCGGCATGCGACGAAACATTTTCACGCAACCAAACATCCGATTGTGCAATCGCTCGAAAGGGGTGAGAGCTGGCGATGGTGTTACGTGGATGAGATCGTATTGAACTGAGGGCGATGGCGGCCGGATGAATTATAGCCGCAGATGAAGCGAAGCGCATAGTAAAATCAGGGAAAGCCGCGATTGCGGACGCGTAGCTCAGTTGGTTAGAGCACCTGGTTTACACCCAGGGGGTCCGGGGTTCGAGTCCCTGCGCGTCCACCAAGATTCTAGAAACCTTGTTTGTTCGTCGCTCACGGCCAACTTAGCCAACCGCAATTTTGGCCGTCCGGCAGCCGCCTGCTGCACTCCACCACATCAACCAGGAGGAAGACGGAGCTCCATTCCTTACTTTTTCCGCACCCTGCTAACTAAGGAACCGCGACCACCTTAAGATACTCCGCATCCACCCGGGTGGTCCCGTCAGTGGCCCGATTGTGACGGGACCACAAACCGGTGAGCTCGTCGCGAAGCTGGCGTTGCGCCTCTTCTCCGATCGATTCAAACGCGCGCGTCATCGGCCCATAGTTGGCGCGGAAAAACTCAACTACATCCGCTGGCGAAAACGGATAACTCAATTCATACAGGTGGCGCGAACATTCGAGGGTCGCGGCCCCGCTCCCCAGCCGTTCTCGAACCGTCGGCTCGTCGCCCCATAACAATGGGGACGGCATACCCGAAGGCGCGATGTGTTTGGCGATGGTCTTAAACATCTGCCCAACAAAGCCGGGAGCCGTCCAGTTGGCCATTGCGATGATCCCTCCAGGCCGGCACACGCGGGTAAGCTCGGCTGCGACCCGTTCCGGACGAGGCGCGAACATCGCACCGATCAGGCTAGTCACCGCATCGAATATGCCGTTTCCGTAAGGCAGGGCTTCCGCATCGCCTTCTTCAAACACGACGGATAACCCCTCCGCGGCCGCGCTTCGACGGGCTTGGACCAGCCAGTTGCTGGCGATGTCACACCCGGTCACACGCGCTCCAGCTCTCGCCGCAATCAGCGAGAGTTGCCCCGCTCCGCAGCCCACATCGAGCAACTCCGTGCCCGGCTTGATGGGCAGGCGGCGGTAGAACGCCTCGGCGTCGCGTTCCATATAGCGGCTGAATCGGCCATAGTCGCCGGTCATCCAGGTATCGCGCAGGTGGTTCTTCAATTCGTCCAATCCGGTCTGTCTCTCTAGAACACTCATGGGTCTTACCTCCTGGCTTTACTATGCGGCGGACCGGATTTTAAAGCTCGCTCAATCGTTCCGCATTCTTGCCGAAAACACCCAAATCGAGCGAACCTGGAGCCATGGATGCCCTCTCCGAGGTGCTGAGAATCGTCAAGCTCAGAGGAGCCTTGTTTTTTAACGCGGAGTTTTCCGCTCCCTGGTGCGTGGCGTCGCCTCAATCGAGCGAAGTTGCTCCGCTGCTCTGCCCCGGAGCGGCTCACGTGATCATCTACCACTACCTGACCGATGGCCGCGCACATGCCCAATTGCCCGGCGGTAGCCGCCGCGATTTGGGGCCAGGCAACGTAGTGATCCTCCCGCACGGAGATGCCCACAGCCTGGGAAACGGCGCAGGCAATCCGGTCGATTCGCTGAAGATCTTCGCTAAGAATTTGAGTAATGGACTCAAAGTCGCTCGTTATGGCGGCGGCGGGGAACTTACGAAGTTCGTGTGTGGCTACATGGCCTGCGATCCGAGTTTGAGCGAAGTCGTACTTGCGGGGTTGCCCTCGATGTTCGTGGTCAATATCGCAAATGATTCAGCGGGCCAATGGCTGGCGAATTCGATACAGTTCTCGGTGGGTGAAGCCGGGCGGCCAGGAACCGGCAGCGACGTGGTTCTTGCCAAGCTATCGGAAGTTCTGTTCGTCGAGACTCTGCGGCGTTTCATCCAGGACCTGCCGGATCAACAGAAGGGATGGCTTGCAGGAGCACGCGATCCCGTGGTCGGCGAAGCGCTCGCGCTGATGCATAAGAACCCGGCGCACCCTTGGACCATCGCGAACCTCGCCCATCAAGTCGGGGTTTCGCGCACGCGATTCGCTGAGCGCTTTCGTCACTTTCTGGGCGAGCCTCCCATGTCGTATCTTGCACGTTGGCGGCTCAAACTGGCTGCGGAAATGCTCGTATCTTCCGATTCGAACGTCGTCGCGATCGCGGCCGAGGTCGGCTATGCATCGGAAACGGCGTTCAACCGCATGTTCAAGCGCGAATTTGGATGTCCACCTGCGCAGTTCCGCCGCTCCCGAAATCTGAGATACAAACAAACTACTCTTTGAAGGCATTTCGGGCAAAGAGATCTGGAGAACTGAACTGAGGCAGCTTGAGCTGACCGCTCGACTGGGTGACTGCTGCGATTAGGCGATCCGCCGGCAATTCATTCGCAGCGCAAGGCAACCATCGGATCGATTCGAGAGGCACGCCGGGCGGGAAGCCAACCGGCTAGGAAAGCGGCTACCACTATGCATAGGGACGCAATTAGCGCAGTCAGCGGATCGAATGCCGCCACACCGTAGAGCAGTCCCGAAACTAACCGGCCTAAGAAAGCCGCCGCGACGATTCCAATGGCCTTTCTTTGGCGGCATGTAGAGATTCTACACCCTTGGGACGATTCTTGTAAGGTTCTGCGGTCGTTGAACGCATTAACATTTCCTCTAGCTAAGCTAGCCGTGTCCGATTTGTTCAAGACGGCCGACCGGTTTCTGCTCTAAGTTGGTGTCATGACGCGGCGCACGTTGCTCAGTGGCGTTGGAATTTTGGGAGCAATCTCTTTGCCACGGCTCAGGGGACGGTCAAACATGGAAGACATTGAGGGAATCAAGATTTTGTTTGTGGCGGGATTTGGGCCCATCGTTCGAGATGCGAAGGCCAGTCAGTCGCTCTATCGAGACGACTTGCACATTCCCTTCAAAGAGGAAGAAGGAGACTATTGGCATACAGCGGCGGTGGATGGGGTCAAACATTTTGCGCTGTGGCCCCTGACGCAGGCGGCGCAGTCCTGCTTTCAAAAAGAAACTTGGCCGGCAGACATTCCGATTCCCCAGGCTTGGCTGGAATTTGAAGTGGACAACGTGGAGAAGGCGACAGCGGAGCTGAGCTCACGTGGATATCGGATGCTGGTCACGGCTCAGAAAGAACCCTGGGGACAAACGGTCAGCCGCTTCCTTGACCCCGAAGGCCTATTGGTGGGACTCACGTTTACTCCTTCGATGCGAAATCCAAAGTAGTCGATCTGTCGCGCAACGTTGCTAAGTATTGCGCGGGCGTAAGGCCACCAAGCCGCCGTACCTCGCGAGTCAGATGAGCCTGATCGGCATATCCCGCTTCGAAGGCTATCTCGACAAGGCGATCGTCGACGGAGTGCAGCGCTAAATTACGAAAGCGCTGAAAACGCAGGATGCGGTGCAGAGTCTTGAGCCCATAACCAAAGACGTCAGTGCAGCGGCGCTGAAGTGTACGTTCGCTCAGTCCCATGTGGCCGGCAATCTCCGGTATGTTGAGATGGCCGTCGTGCAAGTTCCGGAAAGCTGCGTCCCTCAAGAAGGCGACACTCTGTGGGATTGGTCCAAGCCGCGACAATCGCGCAACAAGAGTGCGCTCGATCTCATGGCCAATGGCAGCCGGATCGGTCAATCGGGATAACGCATCCGCAAGAGGACTTACATCAGACTTCCAGAATTCCCGCAACGGGAGGCGTGAGTTCAAAATCTCGTTCAACGGAATACCGAGCCATGAAAGAGCAGCGCCGGGATGAAAGCGAGCGCCGACCAGGACCGCGTTTGCCGGTAATTCTGCCGCGACAGGGCGGGTGTCCGGCCCGGCAACAATGATGTCGCGTTGAGTCCAGATCACGTCTACGCAACCATCCGGCACGACGTTGAAAACAGCGGCGGGCGCGTGGCTGCGGTCATTCAGCCATAGGCAGCATAGATGTTCTTTCAACGGCGGCGAAGGAGCCCACTCGCCGTACGTTGCGGCATTTCTGGATCTACGTTTCAAGCTCGATCACTCGGCTTAGTTCGTTCCGGAGAAGCTGTAAGGCAGTTCGCACCCAGGTTTTCACAGTACCGAGCGGCTGATGCAGCTTTGCGGCCATTTCGCTCTGGGAGAGTCCCTCAAAGTACGCCAGTTCCAGAACTGCGCGCTGGTTTTCATTGAGCTTGGTGAACGCTTCCCGAATGGTGCGGATGCGGTCCATGTTGTGGTAATCAGCCTCAAAGTCGGTGAAGAAACGAGGCCGTTCGAGCGCCTCGATATTACAGCTGGTTTGGGACAGCCTAGAATCTGTCGATCGCAGATAGTCGATGGCGCGGTTGCGCGCAATGGCAAGCACCCAGGGCCCCAGGCTGCCGCGGCCCAAGTCGAAGCCATCCACTCGATTCCAGACCTTCAAGAATGTTTCCTGCAGCAGGTCTTCAGCTATGCCAGTGTTCCGAACGATCCGCAGGATGACCGAAAACGCGATCTTGCCGAAGCGGTCGTAGACGTCCGCCATGGCCTGCGGTTCACGCCGTTTTAGACGTTCAATTAGCTCCGAGTCGTCCTGAAACGAGAGGAGAGCCGAGAGAATAAGATAGAACATCAACGCGTAAAGCCTTGATAATCATAATATGGGAGCCGGCGGATTACCGCCGCATTTGCAAGAGGTCTTCGGCCACCAAAGGCATGCCGGGCTCCATGGCGGCATTGGAACGGACGTTGTAGCGGGCGCGGGCGGCAAAGAGCTTTTCTACCTCGTCGCGTGGCAGCGGGCGGGCTCCCCCCAACATTTCCGCAACAAATGTGATCCTAGCGAAATGCTCAACCATTTCCATGCGGAAAAACGCCTGCCAAACATCCTGGCCGTAACAAGTGCAACCATGATTTTCCAATAGCAGCGCGTCATAGTGAGGGATCAAAGGGAGCATTCCTTCGGTCAGCGCGCGAGTGCCGGGTAATCCGTACGCGGCAAGCGGTACAGCCCCTAACTGAATAATTACCTCGGGGAGGAGTGCCTTATCGAGGGCCTTACCGGCGGCCGCGAATCCAGTGGCGACCGGAGGGTGGGCATGTACCACCGAACGGATATCGTCCCGCAGCCTGTAAATGGTGGTGTGCATGGCAATTTCGCTGGTGCATTCGCATTCGCCTTCGACTTTGTTACCGCCAAGGTCGCAAAGCACGATCTCATCCGCTTGCACCATCCCTTTGCTGACGGCGGTCGGAGTACAGAGAATGCGGTCTTCGGCGATTCGGATGCTGACATTGCCATCGTTCATCGCGACCCAACCCTTTTCGTAGATCAGGCGGCAAACCCGGACGATGCCGTCACGATACTCCTGCTCGGTCTTGCTCATGCGAACCCTGATTTTAGCAGGACCGGGAGCATCCAGTGGCTACAATGAAAGCCGTGGAAAAACGACGAATGTGCCCCAACTGCCGGGCATTTATCACCATAGGGGACCGCGTGTGCCCTTACTGCGATGCGCAGCTCGGTCCGCGAGCGGTGGATGTGCGAGGAGCTCAATTGGCGTCATTTTTGCCGCGAGCTAACTCACTTTCGATAATTGTTCTGACAATAAATAGCGCAATTTACGTGAGCATGGTGGTAATTAACTATCAACTCAGTACCCAGCCAAGCGCGTTTAGCTTTGACAGCGGGCTACTGATCCTGTGCGGTGCTAAATCCGGACAACTCATACGCGATTACGGCCAGTGGTGGCGGCTCATTACGGCGGGATTTCTGCACGGCGGCATTTTGCACATCCTAATGAATTCCTGGGCGCTGTTCGATCTGGTGGGAGAAGTGGAACAGTTTTATGGACCCAGCCGATTAATTGTGGTGTATATTCTATCGACGTTTACCGGCTTTCTCTTGAGTTATTGGTGGTCCCAGACAATGGGGGGGGCGTCATGGAACGTACCCTCAGTGGGATCGTCAGCCGCGATATTCGGCCTGATTGGAATTATGCTCGCAACCGGATTGCGCCGCGATACGCCGTTGGCCCGAGCGATACGGTCGTACTACCGGCGCTGGGCCATCTATGGACTGATCTTCAGCTTTGCGCCGCTTGTATTTCCG
>JBARMQ010000487.1:0-1518 GCA_049802535.1 Bryobacteraceae bacterium
GTTGCACCTTGAACGCCGCGGATGAAATTGCGGTGGAAGCTTTTCTAGAAGGACGGATTTCTTTCCCTTCGATTGCCGATACGGTAGAAGAGACGTTGAGCCGTCTTCCGTGGGGGGAACCGGCGACAATCGAGGACGTGATCCGGGTAGATGAGGAATCCCGGACCTTAGCACGGGAGATTGTGGCACGAGCTACGCGATAACTTTGAGAGCCCAGACGACCTTGATGAACCAAATTCCCATGGGCGGCGTCGAATGAGGAGGGAAACAGTTACGTGGGTTGGTTAGGACCGGTATTCTGGGTTGCGATTCTGCTCGGGGTGATGATACTCATTCACGAGATGGGCCACTATTGGGCCGCATTAGCCGTCGGTATTAAGGTCGAGACCTTTAGCATCGGATTTGGCCCACGGCTGTTTGGTTTTCGGAGGGGCGAGACGGATTTTCGTATCTCCGCGATTCCGTTCGGGGGTTACGTCCGCATGCTCGGGCAGGACCCCATGCAAGACCCTGCCGAACAAAAGGGCCTAGGCGATCCTCGCAGCTTCCAGACCAAGCCGCGATGGCAGCGGGCGTTCGTCGTGATTGCCGGACCACTGATGAACGTCGTCCTGGCCATCGCAATCGTGACCGGCTTATATATGTACGCCTTCCCGAAGGAAGTCGACTCTACCGATCCGGTTATCAGCAACATTGCCGCGGGCTCTGCGGCGGCCGAAGCTGGTCTCGAACAGGGCGACCGAATTATTGAAGTCGAGGGTCAGAAGAATCCAACGTGGCAAGACGTCTTGACGCGTGAGGCATTCAGCGCCAACCACCCGCTTCACTTAGTGATCCAGCGTAAGGGACAGCAGCAAAAGGTCATCGTCACCCCGCGGATGGATCCGAAACAGGGTATCGGAATGGCAGGCTGGATGGGCGATCCGGATGTGGAGGTCGTCGAGGTCGTCAAAGGCTCGCCGGCAGAAGGCGCTGGATTGAAGGTAGGCGATTTGTTCATTAGCGTAGATCGTCAACCCGTCGCGTCGACAGCAACTACAGCACAGGTCGTGACGAAGTCAGCCGGTAAGCCCGTGCAGGTGGTATTTCTGCGGAACGGTCGAATTGAAAAGGTCTCGATCACGCCAAAGCCGACCGGCGACCCGAAACTGCCCTGGCACATCGGTGTCGCTTTGAAGCCGCGCGGGGAGATCGTTAAGCTGGCACTTGGTCCCGCTTTTGTTGAATCGGTGAAGTTCAATGTTCACAACGCCAGCATGATTTTTGAAGCGTTGCGCAGCATTGTCGAACAGCGCGTTTCGCCGAAAACCCTGGAAGGACCGATCGGTATCGCCAGGTTGTCGGGAGAGGCGGCGCAGGAAGGTCCGCTAAGTTTCCTCTTTCTGATGGCGATTGTCAGCCTCAACCTAGCCGTTGTCAATCTGTTACCGATTCCGATTCTCGATGGCGGCACGTTGCTCATGCTCGCCGTCGAAATGCTGATTCAGCGCGACATGAGCCTCCAGCTAAAAGAGACGG
>JBARMQ010000488.1:0-4677 GCA_049802535.1 Bryobacteraceae bacterium
GAGTAAGATTATTGGAATTGATCTCGGTACCACAAACTCTGTGGTGGCCGTCATGGAGGGTGGCACGCCCGCGGTTATCCCCAACCAAGAAGGCGGCCGGACAACTCCCTCTGTGGTGGCATTTACCAAAAGCGGTGAGCGCCTGGCGGGACAAGTAGCCAAACGGCAGGCGGTCACGAACCCCGAGAATACGATTTATTCGATTAAGCGCTTCATGGGCCGGCGCTTTAACGAAGTCAGCGAAGAGATGAAATTGGTGCCCTATAAGGTCGTCTCTGGGGATAACGGCGATGCCCGTGTGGAGATACAGGGTAAGAAGTACTCGCCTCCCGAGATTTCAGCCATGATCTTGGCGAAGTTGAAGGAAGCGGCCGAGGCCTACCTGGGCGAAAAGGTATCGAGAGCCGTTATCACGGTGCCGGCGTATTTCAATGACGCGCAGCGGCAGGCGACGAAGGATGCCGGTCAGATCGCGGGTCTTGAAGTGATGCGCATCATCAACGAGCCAACCGCGGCAGCATTGGCGTACGGCCTCGATAAGAAAAAGGATGAGACCATCGCAGTCTACGACTTCGGCGGCGGCACTTTCGACATTTCCATTCTGGAAGTGGGTGACGGCGTCGTGGAAGTGAAATCGACCAATGGCGATACCCACTTGGGCGGTGACAACATCGACCAACGGATCATCGATTGGTTGATCCAGGAATTTAAGAAGGATCAGGGCGTCGACGTTTCGCGCGATCAGATGGCGCTGCAACGCTTAAAGGAAGCCGCGGAAAAGGCCAAGATCGAGCTATCGACCCTGCTTGAGACAGAAATCAACCTGCCCTTCTTGACGGCGGATGCCAGCGGACCGAAGCATTTGAACGTGAAGTTGACGCGTGCACGTTTCGAGCAGATGGTAGACGATATTCTGCAGCGTGCGATTGGGCCTTGCAAACAGGCCATGCAGGACGCAGGAGTTACTCCGAACGATATCGATGAAGTCGTTCTAGTCGGCGGATCCACGCGTATCCCCAAAGTCGTTCAGATGGTTCGCGACTTATTTGGCAAAGAGCCCAATAAGAGCGTAAATCCGGACGAAGTCGTTGCGGTGGGCGCGGCAGTACAAGGCGGAGTGTTAGGCGGCGAAGTGAAGGACGTGCTGCTGCTTGACGTCACTCCGCTATCGCTGGGCATCGAGACGTTGGGCGGTGTGATGACCAAGCTGATTGAGCGCAACACCACGATTCCCACGCGCAAGAGCGAGACGTTCTCAACGGCTGCGGACAGCCAGACTTCGGTCGAGATCAAGGTTTACCAGGGTGAACGCTCCATGGCACGGGATAACCGATTGCTGGGCGTATTCCAACTGGTAGGCATTCCACCGGCTCCGCGGGGCGTTCCTCAGATTGAGGTTACGTTCGATATCGATGCGAACGGCATCCTCAATGTCATGGCGAAGGACCGCGCGACCAACAATGAGCAAAAGATCACCATTACGTCATCTTCGGGCCTGAGTAAGGACGAAGTGGAAAAGATGGCTCGAGATGCCGAGTCGAACTCGGTGGACGATCGCAAGAAGAAGGAAGAGATCGAGGCTCGCAATCGCGCAGATGCCATGGTCTACAACGTTGAGAAGATGCTGAAGGAACATCGGGCGAAGATTTCCGAATCCGATGCCAAGGAAGTGGAAGGCGCTCTCGACGGAGTCAAGAAAGCAATGACTGAGGGCGGATTAGACAAAATCAACTCCGCTACCGATAAGCTCACCAGCGCGAGCCACAAGCTAGCCGAGGCCATGTACAAGACACCGGGCCCGGATACGGCGGGTGCGCAACCCGGCGCAGGCGCGAACGGGACAGCCGGCGGCGAGAAGCCGAAGGACAACGTTGTCGATGCCGAGTTTGTGGACGTCGAAGACAAGAAGTAAGGCAGATCAGTAGTTAGTGTTATGGGCGGCCGTTTAGAATCGGCCGCCCTTCCGCCGCGCACAGGGCTCATGAGCTGTGGTGCGCGTGGAATCGATAAATAGGTCAAGATGGCTTCAGCAACCAAGAAGGATTATTACGATACGTTGGGGGTCGCGCGGGCGGCCGATTCGGACGAGATCCGGAAGGCATACCGCCGTCTGGCTCGCAAATACCATCCGGATTTGAATCCGGGCGATAAGGCGGCTGAAGATCGCTTTAAGAAAGTACAGGAAGCCTACGACATTCTGAGCGACGAAACCAAACGCAAAGTTTATGACCAATACGGCTTCTATTCGGACAATATCCCCGCGAACGGCGCAGGCCCTGGTCCAGGCCCCGAATCACCCGGTCCTGGTTTTGGCGGGTTCGATTTCATGGAATACGCACGCCAGCAGCAGCAACGGGGCGGCGAAGCGCCGGAGGGTTTTGGCGGAGGCGGTGGGTTCCGCGACATATTTAGCCAGTTCTTTAGCCGGCAAAAGCAGGCGGCTGCTCAGCCGGAACGGGGAAGCGATCTTGAGTATGGGTTGAACGTCGATTTCTGGCAATCGATCAAAGGCACTCAGGTTCGGCTCAACATTCTGCGGCAAGAGACTTGCGAAACCTGTCATGGGACAGGAACATCAGGCGGCCAAGTGGCGGTGTGTCCCGAATGCGATGGCACGGGTCAGGTTACCCAAATGGCCGGCGCGATGAAGTTCAATTTGCGATGTCAGCGCTGCGAAGGGACGGGGCGTTTGAAGAACACGTGCCCAACCTGCCGCGGAGAAGGACGCATTTCGCGGCCGGACGTTGTGGAAGTCCGTATCCCCGCGGGCGTCAGCTCAGGCGCGCGGCTGAGAGTGGCGGGCAAAGGCAATGCCGGTGTCGCAGGCGGTCCTCCAGGAGATTTGTACATCAGCGTTCGAGTGGAAGACCACCCGTTTTTCAAACGCGATGGCGACAACATTGCCATACAAGTTCCGTTGACCGTCAGTGAAGCAGGTTTAGGCGCGAAGATCGAAGTGCCGACGATTGACGGACGGGCTATTTTGAAGATTCCGCAGGGAACTCAAAACGGCCAGAAGTTCCGGCTACGGGAAAAGGGCGTCATGAACAACCGCAAGAACACCCGGGGCGACGAAATTGTGGAAGTCGTGCTGCACTCGCCGAATGTACAAGACGAGCGAACGCGTGAGCTGCTGCGCGAACTGGCGCAAGTGCAGACGGAAGATGTGCGGGCGGAGATGTGGACCCAAGTCCAGAATTAAACAAGGCATGGGCGGAGCGTAGTATGTCGAAGACTAAGGTAAAGGCGGGGTACATGATCTCAGCGGTAGCTGAGCAGTATGAAATCCATCCGCAAACACTGCGTTTATACGAGCGCGAAGGGCTGTTGACACCCTCCCGAAGCGATGGGAATACCCGTCTTTACACGGACGATGATCTGGAGCGTTTAGAGGTTATTCTCAAGCTGACGCGCGAGCTGGGGGTAAACCTGGCTGGCGTCGAAATTATCCTCAACATGCGGGAAAAAATGGAAGCGATGCAGAAGCAGATGGAGGGGTTTGTGGAAACCCTGAATCAGGAAATCTCGCAGCGCGCCAACCGCACGCGCCCTACGGAAGCGAATACCTTGATGCCGGTGATCCACATCAATTCCCTTGCGCCCTCGCGAACCGAGTTGAAGCGCACTGCGGAAACGAAGCGGAAGTCCCGCTAGAACATCGCCAGACGGCGTTCCAGCCATCCCTTACCAGGCGTGAAAAAATCCGTCGCGCTCTATTACGTGGACATCAGTGTGAAAAATGGCCGAGAGCGGCTCAGCGCGAAGCATCTCGTTCTTTCGACCGTCGGCGTACACTTGACCGTCCTTTAGGAGCACTACCCGCTCAATCTCCGGAATGATGTCGTCCAGATGGTGAGTCACCAGGACCAGACCTGTTCCATGTTGCGCAAGCTTGCGCAGATAGCTGCGCACTTCGCGAAGGGCAGTTAGATCGAGGCTGGTGGTGGGTTCATCGAGAAGCAGCGTTTCGGGCTTATGAATAAGCGCTCGTGCGATCAGCAAACGGCGTGCTTCGCCTGAGGATAATTCGTCAAGCCAGCGATCGCGAAGTTGAGAGGCTTCCAACCAATCCAGGGTTTGAGCGGCGATCGTTTCCATTTCCGGCGTGACATGGTGATGGGGCCAGATGCCGATTGAGCCAAAGAAGCCGGACAGCACCAGTTCGCGGCCGGTGATGTCCCGCGCACATTGAGCCATAAGGTCATTGCTGACAAGGCCGATATGGGACCGAAGTTCGAAGATATTCCAATTGCTCTGCCCCATGATCCGCAATGAACTTTCCGGCCGCAGCAGCGGATAGCATTCGCGCGTAATGGTCTTGATAAGAGTCGACTTGCCGCTGCCATTTGGTCCAAGGATGGCGACATGTTCACCGGCCCGGATTGTGAGGTTGAGTTCGTTGAGCGCCAGGCGATCGCCACGTTGGACGGATATCTTTTCAAAGATGAGAAGAGGGGAATCGGTCATCGACGGCGGAAGCTCTGAGAGTAACATCTCTGGCGAATGTCACTTTCAAAAGTCACATGGACATCAGGCGGTTCGAAACCGCCGCCTACCGGTTGTCAGCGCAGCAAGCCGCCCATAACAAATCGCAACGCAGAAGAATGGAAACCCTGAAGAATGGGATTGATGAAGAGAATAGACACTCAATATTGGGCTTGCCAGATCGCCGGGTGG
>JBARMQ010000489.1:0-23190 GCA_049802535.1 Bryobacteraceae bacterium
GTAACATTCAGAGGTTGATGTCAGCAGAAACCGAGCATTGTGCTTTCGTGCAATCTCCAGCATTGTCCGGGTGCCTGACGAACCAGATTCCAAGGTCTCGATCGGATGATTAAGGTAATCAACGGGACTGGCGAGGGATGCGAGATGGAATACGCGGTGCACTGCGCCTTCGATTTCTATGGGCTGCGCGATGTCATGTTCGATAAATTGAAACCGCGGATGATCGAGCAAATGCTCGATGTTCGAACAATGACCGGTGATAAAGTTATCGATCGCTATGATCTCTTGATCTTGCTCGATCAGGCGATCGCAAAGGTGCGATCCAATGAACCCGGCGGCGCCGGAGATGACATTTTTCACTCGTTCTCTCCTACGTGCCACCGCGCGTACACAATGGACTCTCTTATCTTAGTATGTAAACCTAACGTTTGACGATTGCCCCCTAAGGCTCTGGGGAGGACTCCACCATGTTGGCATTGAGGTGGATAATACCGCGCCGTAACGCGATTGTTACCGCATGGGTGCGGTCTTTGGCGTTAAGTTTGCCGAGAATGCTTTGGACGTGCGCCTTAACCGTTCCGGCCGCAGTGCCAAGCCGATCCGCGGCCTCTTTATTCCCCAGTCCGAGGGCAATGAGGCTGAGAACTTCGGTCTCGCGGGCGGTCAGGGCGAAATCCGGAAAGAACTCACTCAGTTGTTGCGAGACTTCGGGGGGCACAAATCGCTTGCCCGAATGGACGATTCGGATCGCCCGTATCACCTCGGTATGCACCATTTCCTTCAACAGATACCCGCGGACACCGGCTTCGAGCGCGCGATAAATATCTTGATCGCCATCGTAAGAAGTGAGGGCTATGATGCGAGCGTCCGGAAATTCAGCGCGGATTTCACGCGTCGTTTCATAACCAGTCTTTCCGGGTAATCGCAAATCCATGAGCGTTACATCCGGGCGATGCTGGCGAAACAAGCTGACGGCATCGCCGCCGTTGTTGGTTTCCGCTACCAGGCGCATTTCTGGCTCTGTCGCGAGAATGGCGGCAACGCCCTTACGCACCAGGGCGTGGTCGTCGACACAGAGGACGGTAATGGAGTGAGCAGCGTCCAACACAAGGCTTACTTCTGTTGATGCGCCAAGGCGCTCCGAACGTTTCCCTTGGCGGGTACAGCAGGTACCGCAAACGAAACTGAAATTTCGGTGCCCACACCTTGCGTGCTGGAGACCGAAAGGCGCGCGCCGATCTCAGCGGCACGCTCGCGCATCCCCATGAGGCCGAAGTGTCCAAAAGGAGCGCGGTCCACGTCAAAGCCGTCGCCATCGTCTGCGACCGCAAGTGCGAATCCTTGGGCAAGCGACTTGAGTGAGACCGTTAGAGTGTCGGCGGCGGCGTGACGCACAGCGTTGGCAATTGCCTCCTGGGCGATGCGCAGCAGTTGGAATTCAATTTCTCCAAATGTCCCCGGGGAGACGCGGTCTATGTCCAGGACCAGCTCCGTGGATGTGCCGGTGGTGGCTTGCCGGGCTATTTTTGCGAGACTGGCCGGGAACCCTTGCGGCGAAGCGTCGATGACACGCAATCCCCAGAGCGATTGACGGGCCTCGGTCGAACACCGTCCGGCATCTTCAATAATGCCGGCTAAAGACTCGCGATCGCGCGAAAGCGGCAGGCGAGTCCACAGCGCCTGTAATTGCATGGTGACCCCTGCAAGTCCCTGCAAAAGAGTGTCGTGCAGTTCGCGGGCGATACGGCCGCGTTCGGCCAATACCAGGTCGAACTGGCTTTGCAGCCGCCGTATCCGCAGGCGATATCCAATGGCGATGAGCAAAGCTACACAACCGGCTAAGAATGCCCAAAACCCAGGCCGCTGATAGATGAGTGGCTCAATGACGAAATCGATCGCGGCGCTACGAGTACTCGGAATGCCGTCGGCGTTACGCGCCTGCACTTTGAAACGGAAGTGACCAGGCGGAAGGTTAGTGAAAAACGCTTCCCGGCGCGTGCCCGCTTCAATCCAGTTCTTGTCGAAGCCCTGCAGCATGTAGCGGAATGTTACCTTTTCCGGAGAAATGAAACTTAGTCCGGCATAGCGGATTTCGAGATTTTTCTGGAAAGGAGCTCTTAGATCAAGCCCGTTGAGATTCTGCGGCTGGCCATTGAGAAAAGTGGCGGTCACTCGCACCGGGGGCGGTATCGTGGTGCGGGCTAAATGGCGGGGATCGACGACGACAAGTCCGCTAGTGGTAGAGAACCAAAGACGGCCGTCACGGGTACGAATTGCCGCTGGTTGCACGTTCGACTGGCACTCGAAGCGCAATTGACCCGTAGTGAACGGAATGCTTGTGATGGTACGGATCCGGCCGGCCGAAAAGTCTTCCAGGTCCTTCTCGCTAACGCGGAAAATTCCCTTACTGGATGCCAGCCAGAAGTTCCCGGCGTCATCTTTTAGAATGCTGTAAATTCGATTGTCGTAAAGACCATCTTTGGTGCGAATGCGAATCAGATTCCCGTTCTGCCAGCGCAACAGACCAGAACCGAGAGTGCCGAACCACGCGATATGTCTTGTTTGATCGATATAAAAGGAGCTGACCGATCGTGTAACGCCAGTCAGGGATGCGGGGTGGAAGACGCCATCCTTTAAAACGTAGAGGCCGCCGGGGTCGGCACTGACGAAAAGTTTGACTCGCTGTGTCCCCGCTATCGCCAGGATGCCGGTAAGGCGGGATGTTTGAGGGTCTTGGGGATCTCTAAATCGGCGTCCATCAAAGACGCTGAGTCCAGCCTCCGTGCCAGCCCAAAGTTGGCCCCCGTTGTCTACGAACAGTGACTGAACGTCATCGCCCGGAAGTCCGTCACGGTGGGTGTAAGTGGAGACGACATGACCGTCTCTCAGCCGATTCAGGCCTCCAGCCGAGCCAACCCACAGATCTCCTTGCCGGTCCACTTCCAAGCTCAGAATGCGGTTACTGACCAACCCGTCCCGGGTTGTGAGGGTGCGGAAGCGATGCCCATCAAACTCGCTCAAGCCGCTATTCTGCGTGCCTACCCACAGATGTCCAACCGTATCCTCAATCACCGGTCCAGCGTCATTGGAAGCCATGCCTTCACTAGTTGTGTACGGCGTGACGTTGCCGTCCGTAAACTGGTCGAGCCCATTTTTCGTTCCGGCCCACAAACTGCCTTCGTGATCCGTATATAAGGCCAAAACCGAAGAGTGCGAGAGGCCGTCCCTGGTGCTGTAGGTATTGAATACGCGTCCGCCCGCCTGGCTGGGACGATAGCGATTCACCCCGGTACGAGTGCCGATCCATATGCTGCCATGCGGACCCGAGGCCAAAGCGAATACGGCATTGTCCAACAATCCGTCGCGCGTAGTGAATTGACGCACAGCGCCATTTTCAATGTGCAAGAGACCATCGTCAGTTCCCGCCCAGACGCTGCCATCTTGGGCGCATTCCAGAAGACGAGGGGATTTTGTAAAGGCCGATCCCGAGCGAGGAACCGCAATACGGAAATGGCCATTCCGGCCCACGCTCAGCGGGCCGTCAGCCGCAGCGACCCATTGATTTCCGTCCTTGGATTCGCAGAACGATCGGGTTTGATTGGAGGGCAAGCCATCGGAAGTGGTAAACGTGCGAAAGCCGCTTTGCGCGTCCCACCGGGTTAAACCACCATTCGTGCAAAACCAAATCCGGCCGCCGGCATCTGAGCCGATACAAAAAATCTCGTCGCTGGGAAGCCCTTGTCGAGTGGTAAAGCGGGTGACCGCACCATCCGGCGCTAGCCGGGCGACGCCGTTACCGATGGAGCCAATCCAGAGGTTGCCTTCCCGGTCTTCGAAAAGAGAGCGGATGAGGCTATGTTCGAATTGCGGGTCGTTCGAGCCGGCAAATTCGTGAAAGCGAATACCGTCGAAGCGAATCAGACGATCCTGTGTGCCGAGCCAAAGAAACCCGTCCCGCGTTTGCAGAATGGAATAGATTGTCGGTTGAATTAGACCTTCATCCTGGCCCCAGATGCGGTGTACATACTGCGTCAGAGTGCGATTGGGATCGAGCGCGTACGATCGCGGCGGAACAGCGCACCCGAAAACGACCGCGAGGATGGCAGGAAAAGCTAAGTTGCGCTTAAAGGGCACAAGGAAGTGCTGACCACAGTATAGCTTTCTTCGTCATTTGGAAGCGCAAAGGGCACGGTTGCGGGCCACCACGCGGCAGAGGAACCCGCTATTTCTTCGGGTGGCACGCTCAATCCCGTGCCCGTTTTGTGCGGGTTCCTCGAAAACGGCTAGTTTCAACATAGTATGCGGATTGGCATATCGAAGGTTATGCCGTTCAGCAGATGCCTAAGCCGCTTTGAAACGGCCATAGTCGAAGCAACCCCCGTTGACGGGTTAGGCGCAAACGGGTGAGCGGATCACTATGAGCACAGATTCTTCCCCCTCCGAGAATTCAGGGACACCAGGAGAAAAGCAGGCGGCCCCGGCTTCGGCGCAACCTACGCCAAGAACTCGTTCCAGACATTGGGCAGTATGGGCGGCCGTGTTATGCCTGCTTGCCGGCGGCGGCTACATGCTGTCGCAAGGGCAGTCGGCAAAAACAGCCAGCGGCAAAAAAGGTAAAGGCGGCAAGAATGCAGGAGCAACACCTGTTGCCGTGACGAAAGTGATTACCGGCAACCTAGGCGTCTACATTGAGGCTCTTGGCACAGTTACGCCGGTATATACGGTCACGGTTGCGAGCCGGGTCGTCGGGGAATTGATGTCTGTGAACTATCGGGAGGGGCAGATGGTCCACAAAGGCGATCTCCTGGCGGTCATCGATCCGCGCCCCTACCAGTCGGCATTGGTTCAGGCGCAAGGGCAACTGGAACGTGACCAGGCAATGCTGAAGAACGCAAACATCGATCTCCAGCGCTATCAAACGGCTCTAGCCCAACACGCCATTCCCGAACAGACCTATGCGACGCAGGTGGCAACGGTCGCTCAGGACGAAGGTACGGTCAAGTTGGATCAAGGGACCTTGCAGGCGGCGCAAGTCAACGTTGATTACACCAGAATTACATCGCCGATTGACGGCCGGGTGGGCTTGCGAACCGTTGACCCCGGCAATATCGTTCCGGCGAATGGCACGACGGGGTTGATGACGATTACGCAACTGCAGCCAATTACCGTGATCTTCACCATGGCGGAAGATTACCTCTCCGATGTCGCTCCGCAGCTTCGCGCCGGCCATTCGTTGCGAGTGGATGCATTGGACCGCGCGCAAGAAACCGAACTGGCACAGGGGACAGTTCTGACAGTGGATAACCAAATCGACACGACCACAGGCACGGTCAAAGTACGCGCTACATTTCCAAACCGCGATCTGAAGCTGTTCCCCAACGAGTTTGTAAACGCAAAGATGCTGGTCCGGACGCTACGCAACGTGAATTTGATTCCGGTTGCTGCGATTCAACGCGACAACGATGTGGCCTATGTGTACATCCTGCAGCCGAATAAGACTGTGAAATCGCAAAATATTCAGATTCAAAACACCGACGGCACTACGGCAGCGGTGACTGGTGTCGGTGTGGGCCAGACGCTCGTTACGGACGGCTTCGATCGTTTGATGGATGGCGCGAAAGTGGTGGTACGTCAGCCGGCGGGGGCGCCGGCCGAGGCGAATCCCAACTCCTCGGAGGAATCCGCGCCACCTGCGCCAAATAGCCCCGTTGGTCCTGCAAATGGACCGCAAACGCCGGTGCCCGGCAATGCCAGTCCCGGCTATTCCACGCAGGGTGATGCCCATCCGAACGCCGCCGGTTCACCCAAAGGTGGCAAGAAGAACAGCACCCAAACGAAAGGCGCCAACCGATGAGTCCGTCGCGGCCGTTTATCCTTCGCCCGATCGCAACATCGCTGTTGATGGCGGCCATTCTCTTGGTGGGTATCGTAGCGTACAGGCAGTTACCGGTCTCGGCGCTCCCGGAGGTGGACTATCCCACCATGCAGGTGGTCACCTTCTATCCCGGAGGCAGCCCGGATGTGGTCGCCTCGGCAGTAACTGCCCCGCTCGAGAGGCAGCTTGGCGAAGTCCCGGGACTGAACCAGATGCTGTCGACGAGTTCGCAAGGCGCATCGATTATCACTCTCCAGTTTGTGTTGACGCTCAACATTGACGTGGCGGAACAAGAAGTACAGGCGGCGATCAACGCAGCGCAGAATTTTCTGCCCGCCGGGTTGCCGATGCCGCCCGTTTACAGCAAGGTCAATCCAGCAGATGCCCCGATTTTGACACTTGCGCTGACTTCGAAGTCCATGCCGCTGTCCCAGGTCGAAGATTATGCGGACACGCGCCTGGCCCAAAAAATTTCACAATTGTCGGGCGTGGGCGCGGTAACCATTGGTGGCGGCCAGAAGCCCGCTGTCCGCATTCAGGCGAACCCCACTCAATTGGCTTCCTACGGCTTGAATCTCGAAGATGTCCGTACGGCGCTCACCGCAACCAGCCTCGACGCGGCGAAGGGCAGCTTCGATGGGCCTCATAACGGCTATCAAATTGGGGCCAACGATCAGCTCACGACCGCAAAGGATTACCAGCAGGTGATCGTCGCATACAAGAACGGCGCCCCCGTAATGCTGAAGGATGTGGCGCGCATCACGGATGGCGTCGAAAACACCATGCAAGCAGCGTGGATGAACAACACTCCGGCCGTGATTATGAACATACAGCGGCAGCCGGGCGCCAACATCATTGAGGTCGTGGATCGGATTAAGGCGCTGCTTCCGAAGCTTCGCGCCACCGTGCCATCTTCGATCGGGATCGCTATTTTGACCGATCGCACGACGACGGTGCGGGCTTCAGTCGCCGACGTTGAATTCGAGCTGATGCTTTGCATCGCGTTAGTTGTCATGGTGATCTTCCTGTTCCTGCGTAATTTCGCCGCCACATTAATTCCCAGCGTGGCGGTGCCCCTTTCGCTAGTGGGCACATTTGCCGTGATGTACGCCCTCGGTTACAGCCTTAACAACCTGACACTGATGGCGCTGACGATCTCAACCGGCTTTGTCGTGGACGATGCCATTGTGATGATCGAGAACATCATGCGGTACGTGGAAGAGGGAGAAGCGCCTTTAGAGGCTTCACTGAAGGGCGCTGAACAGATTGGATTCACCATCGTTTCGTTGACCATTTCTCTGATCGCGGTGTTAATCCCGCTTCTCTTCATGGGCGATATCACGGGCCGGCTTTTCCGTGAATTCGCGGTGACATTGAGTGTCACCATCCTGGTATCGGCAGTCGTCTCATTGACTCTTACTCCGATGCTATGCGCGAAGTTGCTTCGCCATCGAAAGAAGGAGGAAGAGGGCCGGTTCTATCGCGCGTCGGAGAAGATCTTCGAGAGGACAATCGCCTTCTATGGGCGGACGCTTGAGTGGGTGTTACGCCACCGGAATGCAACGCTGCTTGTCGCGGTAGCAACGCTCGCACTCACCATCTTCTTGTACATCATTATTCCCAAAGGATTTTTTCCGGTTCAGGATACGGGCGAGATCCAGGGAATCACCGAAGCTGACCAAAGCGTCTCGTTTCAGGCCATGTCAACACTGCAACAGCGGTTAAACGAAGTTATTTTGCAGGATCCAGCGGTGGAGAATTTGTCCTCGTTTATCGGCGTCGACAACACCAACAGCACGCTTAACGCTGGCCGGATCCAGATCAATTTAAAGCCGCTTGCCCAGAGAGACGCAAATGCTTCCGATGTTATCCGGCGCCTTAATGAGAAAGTCGCGGGAATCGATGGGATTGTTCTTTACATGCAGCCGGTCCAAGATCTTTCGGTCGAAGACATCGTCAGCAGGACTGAGTATCAGTACAGCATCGAAGATCCTAACGCGAACGAGTTGTCATCGTATGTACAGCAATTTACGGCCAAATTGAAGACGTTGCCCGAGTTAGCCGATGTCGCCAACGATTTACAGACCCGCGGATTGGAGACAAACCTGGTTTACGACCGGCAAACGGCCTCCCGCGTGGGCATCACGGCGCAGAACATCGATGACACGCTTTACGATTCGTTCGGGCAACGGCAAGTCTCGACGGTGTTCACCCAACTCAATCAGTATCACGTCATCTTGGAAGTGGACCCGCAATTTCAGGTCCTGCCGTCAAAGTTGAGCGCGCTCTATATACGGTCAAGCGGTGGGGGCATGGTACCGCTTAGCGCGTTCACGCATACTGCAAGCGGAACGCTTCCGATCCTGATCAGCCACATCGGACAGTTTCCGGCATCGACAGTTTCCTTCAACCTGGCGCCGAACGCGGCACTGGGAGAGGCGATCTCGGCGATTCAGAAGGTCGAAAAGGAGATGCCTGCGCCACCTGCGATGCAAGTCGCATTCCAGGGCACGGCCGAAGCCTTCATCGCGTCCTTAACGAACGAGCCGATTTTGATTTTGGCGGCGTTGGTAACGGTGTACATCGTTCTCGGCGTTCTCTACGAAAGTTACATACACCCGATCACCATTCTTTCCACGTTGCCTTCGGCTGGTGTGGGCGCGATTTTAGCCTTGATGTTATTCCGCTCCGAGCTAACGGTCGTCGCGATTATCGGGATTGTGCTGCTGATCGGCATCGTTAAGAAGAACGCGATCATGATGATCGATTTTGCACTCGATGCGGAGCGGCATGAGGGCAAGTCGCCGTACGATGCGATTTTTCAAGCGTGCCTGCTGCGTTTCCGGCCCATCATGATGACGACCATGGCAGCGCTGTTGGGCGCAGTGCCCTTGGCATTTGGCCGCGGCGTCGGTTCGGAGCTGCGAAGACCGCTCGGCATCACGATCATTGGCGGCCTTCTTTTGAGTCAGCTCTTAACGCTGTACACGACGCCGGTGATTTATCTATTTTTTGACGAATTGGCGTCGAAGCTAGCCGGGTTCCGTAACCGAAGGCGGAGGAACGAACCCGGCTTGACACCCCAACCGGCGTCGGGAGATTAGAACCATGAGCCTTTCGTCTCCTTTCATCAAACGGCCGGTGGCGACTACGCTGCTCACGCTTGGAGTTGCCTTATCGGGCGCGTTTGCTTACCGGCTGCTGCCCGTATCGCCGCTGCCGCAAATCGACTTTCCCACCATATCCGTTTCGGCGGGACTACCGGGCGCAAGTCCCGAGATTATGGCGTCCTCGGTGGCAACCCCCTTAGAGCGCCAATTCGGGCGAATCGCGTCAGTGACGGAAATGACATCGTCGAGTTCATTGGGGCAAACACGAATAAATCTGCAGTTCGACCTCAACCGGAACATTGACGCGGCTGCGAGAGATGTGGAGGCGGCGATTAATGCGGCCCGCAGTTACCTTCCAGCCGACCTGCCGATTAATCCAACCTACCGGAAGGTGAACCCCGCGGACGCGCCGATCATGATTGTGGCATTGAGCTCCGACCGTTTGCCGCCGAGCGCTCTCTACGATGCGGCATCGACGATCCTGATGCAGAAGCTCTCGCAGATTAAAGGGGTCGGCCAAGTGGTCGTGGGGGGCAGTTCGTCGCCAGCGGTGCGCGTCGACGTCAATCCGACGTTGCTGAACAGTTTTGGTTTACAGCTCGATAATTTACGCACGGCGATCCATTCGCAGACGGCCAACGAGGCCAAGGGCCTTTTCTCCGACGGACGCAAGAGCTGGGTGATTCACGCAAACGATCAACTGATGCACGCGGTGGACTACCGTCCATTGCTGGTCGGCTATCACAATGGCGCGGCCATTAAGCTGTCGGATGTTGCGAGTGTTGAAGACTCGGTTCAGACTGTGCGGTCCATTGGACTGGCAAATGGAAAAAGAGCGGCGCTGCTGATCATCTTCCGGCAACCTGGCGCCAACATCATCGACACAGTAGACGGGATCAAAGCGTCGCTGCCGCAACTGCACGCCTCCATCAACCCCAACATCAACATGCTGACGGTTCTGGACCAGACGATCACCATACGCGCGTCAGTCTACAACGTGGAACAGACACTTCTGATTTCGGTCTGTCTCGTGGTGCTCGTGGTGTTTGTCTTCTTGCGGAACGTGCGGGCCACTCTGATTCCGACTGTGGCCGTGCCGGTGTCGTTGATAGGCACTTGCGGCGTGATGTACCTGCTCGGATTCAGTCTGGACAATTTGTCGCTCATGGCGTTGACGATCTCGACCGGCTTCGTGGTGGACGACGCGATTGTGGTTCTGGAGAACATCACGCGCTATCGCGAAATGGGTCTGACCGCGATGGAAGCGGCCTTCAAAGGGGCTGCTGAAATTGGGCCGACAGTATTATCCATCAGCATATCGCTAGTGGCGGTTTTCCTTCCGATCCTGTTAATGGGCGGAATTATTGGGCGACTATTCCGCGAATTTGCAATAACGCTGTCGATCACAATCATAATTTCGCTACTGATCTCGTTGACAACCACGCCGACCATGTGTTCCCGGTTGTTGGTCGCTCATAGGACCCATGGGCGCATCTATAACGCGAGCGAAAGGGTATTCGAATTTATTCTGGGGGTTTACAGGCGGAGTCTGAGCTGGGTACTGGAACACTCGGCCATCATGCTGGTGGTCACAATTGCGACCCTCTGCTTGAACATCTATCTCTACGTAATCGTTCCGAAGGGATTTTTTCCGCAGCAAGATACTGGACGCCTTAGCGGAAACGTACTGGGAGATCAAAGCACTTCATTTCAGGCGATGGTCCAGCGCAACGTTCGTCTCGTAAACATCGTTATGAAAGACCCCGGGGTGGAAACCGCCACCATGTTCAGCGGCGGCGGCGGGGGCACCTCCACCAATACGGGCCGCATGTTTATAGCACTGAAGCCGCTTAAGGAGCGTAAGGTCAGCGCGGAGGATATTGTGAATCGTTTGCGGCCCAAGTTGTCGGTGGTACCCGGCGCGACGCTGTACCTGACGGCGGTGCAGGATCTGCGCATTGGAGGACGGCAGACCGCGGCGGAATACCAATACACGCTGAAGGACGACAACCTGGAAGAGCTGACGCATTGGGCGCCCATATTGCTTAACCTGCTGCGCAAGATACCAATGCTGACCGACGTCAACAGCGACCAACAGAATCACGGACTATCGGCGGATCTGGTGATCGACCGCCCAACGGCCTCACGTCTGGGAATCACACCGGCGACCATGGATAACATCCTCTACGATGCGTTTGGCGAGCGTGAGATTGCGACAACGTACACCGGGATGAACCAGTATTTCGTGATCATGGAAGTTGATCCTATTTACTGGCAAACGCCGAACGGATTGAAAGACGTTTACGCCACCACGCCGACTGGAACCCACATTCCCTTGGCTGCGTTTACACATTTCCAGCCTGCCACCGCGGCCTTGACAGTGAATCACTCAGGAGTGTTTCCGTCGGTGACGATGTCCTTCAATCTGGCTCCGAACATTGCGTTAGGCCAAGCGGTAACCGAGATTAACCGTGTCGAGGAAGAGGCGGGAATGCCCACTACCATCAACACAAGCTTCACGGGGACGGCGGAAGCATTCCAATCGTCGCTTTCCGGTGAACCGACGCTGATTGCAGCGGCGCTAGCAGCGGTCTACATTGTGTTGGGAATTCTCTACGAGAGCTACATTCACCCCATCACCATTCTTTCGACACTCCCATCGGCCGGCGTAGGGGCGATCCTGGCGCTGATGATTACGCACACGGAACTCAGTGTCATTGCGCTAATTGGAATCATTTTGCTGATCGGAATTGTGAAGAAGAACGCCATCATGATGATCGATTTCGCCCTGGCAGTGGAAAGGCGTGATCACAAAACGCCGAAGGAGGCGGTCTTCGAGGCTTGTCTCCTGCGCTTCCGGCCGATCATGATGACGACCATGGCGGCGGCGCTGGGTGGACTGCCGCTGGCGTTAGGAACGGGCACTGGTTCGGAATTGCGGCGTCCGCTGGGCATCACAATTGTCGGCGGATTGATTGTGAGCCAAGCACTGACGCTATATACGACGCCGGTGATTTATCTGTACATGGACCGGTTTAGCTTGTGGCTGAACCGCCGGCGCGGCATTTTGCCTGCGGCTCCGGCAGAAGCGGTAGGACCGGCATAAAGATGGATACGCCGTACCGAATCACAACAAAGGCGCACCCGGAGAACCAGTCGGTAGTTCTGCTGCTGGATGGCAAGTTTGGTAAGGAAGCGATCGCGGAGCTAGAGCAATCGATTTGTGCTGCCCGCGGTCATCGTCAGACCGTGTATATCGATTTGAGCGAAGTGACGCTGGTGGACAGGAAAGCCGTGCAATATATATCCGGACAGACGGGCAAGGATGTACGGCTAGTCAATTGCCCAAATTATCTCCGACGGTGGATAGCGCAGGTGAGTGATGAAGTTGAGAGCTGAAAAGAAGTTCGCCGTTAAGCGATGTGTACTTTCCGCTGTACCGATTGCGGCGTTAGTCTTGGCGTCGTGCAATCCGGCGCCGAAATACTCTAAGCCGCCGGCGCCGGCGCCGACAGCGTATAAGGAAACGGCGCCCCCCGAGTACAAAGAGGGCAACGGCTGGAAACTTGCTGAGCCAGTCGACGACAAATTGCGCGGTAAGTGGTGGGAGATCTATAACGACCCGCAACTGAACGCGCTCGAAGAGCAGGTAGCAGGAGCCAACCAAACCATCATTGCCGCAGAAGCTAATTATCGCGTGGCGAAGGCACTCGTTGTATCCGCTCGATCGCAGTTGTTCCCGACAATTTCGGCCTCTCCCAGCTACGCCAATAGCAGGTTTTCCCAAACTTCAAAAGCATCGAGCGTCACAACCACCGGCGGCACCACCTCTTCCGGTTCAACGGGCACGACAACGACGGGGACGGGGACAACGGGAACCGGGACAACCGGCACAACGACCGGAACGGGGACAGCCGGCAATTCGAGTGTGAAAGGCGCGGTCAATGAATATTCACTTCCCTTTGAGGCGTCCTACACTGTCGATTTTTGGCATCGTATTCGTAACCAGATCGCCGCAAATGCATACGCTGCGCAATCGAGCGCCGCGGACATTGGGACGGCCATATTGTCGGCTCAGGCACAGCTGGCTGACGATTATTTCCAGGTCCGCTCGTTGGATACGCAGCGCAAAATTTTGGATGATACGGTAGCGTCCTACCGGCAGGCATTAGAGCTCACGCGGAATCTTTTCAATGTGGGAATCGACTCCGATCTCGATGTCGCCCAGGCGCAGACTCAGTTAGATACTTCTATCGCGCAACAGACGGACCTTGGGGTTGCCCGCGCAACCTACGAGCATGCGATTGCGGTTCTCACCGGCAAGCCGCCAGCCGATTTTGCGCTTGCCGTAGCGCCCTTTAATCCGAACCCGCCCCAGGTACCTGTAGGGGTTCCGTCGAGTCTGTTGGAACGTAGACCCGACATCGCTTCAGCCGAGCGAACAGTGGCTTCCGCGAATGCAAGCATCGGCGTTGCCCGGGCGGCATTCTATCCGAATCTGACTCTTAGCGCCTCCGGCGGCTTTCAGACTACATCGTTCACACAGTGGTTTAACTGGCCGAGCCGGTTTTGGTCGGTTGGGCCGCAACTGGCGCAGACGCTGTTCGACGGGGGCGCCCGGCGGGCGCTGAACGAAGAAGCTCAAGCCCAATATGACGCTTCTGTAGCCAACTATCGCGAGACTGTGCTGAGTGCGTTTCAGGCGGTGGAAGACAATCTTGTCAGTTTGCGAGTCCTATCGCAGGAAGCGGTACAGGAACACACTGCGGTTCTTTCAGCGGAACATTATCTGGATTTGGCGTTGACCCGGTACAAGACCGGTGTCGACAGTTATTTGACAGTCATTACGGCGCAGACAGCACTTCTTACAAATCGTGAGACTGAAGTCGGCGTTCAGTTGCGGCAGATGACCGCGAGCGTCGGCTTGATCGAAGCATTGGGCGGTGGTTGGGATCCAAATAGTCTTCCCAACATGAGGCACCTCATCCAGAAAGACCGGAAATGGTCTCCAGCTGGTCCTATGCCGCCGAATCCTCCAACCGTTGCGCCCCCGAATCCGCCCCCGGTAAGTCCCACAATTCCGGCGGTGCCGAAGAACTGATTGTCTTTGGCGAAAGCAGAGCGGCTGCCCTCGCTATCATCGAAATAAATGAAGCGCGTGGATATTTTCATCAAAGTTGAGCTGGAGTTAGACGAGGAGGAAAAGCCCGAAAAGGTCGCCGGCGAAATTTGCCGTCAAATTCAGAAGATCTACGTCGTGCGCCGAACAGAAGTCTCGAACGTTGTGACTAAAGAGTAGAGCGGCTAGGCTATCTACTGCCATCGTGCGATTGATCCAATTCTTCTATTCCCCTAAGCGCGGTTTCTTGCTCATTCTGATCACAGTGACTCTGTCCTACGCATTTGCCCAGACGCCGCCGAGACCGATCGATCTCTTGCTCACTCACGGTCTGGTGGTCACGATGGACGCCCAGCGCCACCTGCTGCCGGACGGCGCCGTCGTTGTCCGGGGCGATACCATCCTGGCGGTCGGAGCTTCAGACGAAATCTCATCGCGATACGGAGCTGCAACGCGTGTCATCGATGCGCATGGAGCGCTGGTACTCCCGGGCTTAATTAACGCTCACACTCATATGGCGATGAGTCTTTTTCGCGGCTTGGCCGAAGATCGTGCACTCGAGGACTGGCTGAAGAAGTACATCTTTCCTGCGGAAGCCCGCAACGTCACCCCCGATTTCGTGTCTTGGGGCACAAAGCTCAGCCTCCTGGAGATGGTTCGCGGCGGTACGACAACCGTCGCCGACATGTACTACTTCGAAGACGACGTGGCCCATGCTGTCAAAGATGCTGGTGTGCGCGGCGTGCTTGGCGAAACCATTATTGGCTTTCCGGCCCCGGACAATAAGACTGCGGAAGCCGCTCTGGCCTACACGAGTGAGTATCTGGACCGTTGGAACAATGATCCACTGATTACCCCCGCCGTCGCGCCACATGCTATCTACACTTGTTCGGAACAATTGTTGAAAGAGGCGGCTTTGCTGGCGCGCCGTCATCATGCGCCGATCCTAATGCACCTGGCGGAAGCCCCTTACGAAATGGAGGTAAGCCGCCACGACCACGGCGTGTCGCCAGTGCAATATTTGGAGCGTATTGGCGTGCTGGGACCGGATTTGCTCGGCGCGCATTGTGTTTGGGTTGACCAAGCAGACATTCGCACGCTCGCTGCCCATCACGTTGGTTGTTCCTTTAATCCATCGAGCAATATGAAGTCCGCGGCAGGTCTGATGCCCGCGCCGGAAATGCTGGCGGCGGGGGCGGCCGTTGGGATCGGTACCGATGGCGCAGCGAGCAACAATAACCAGGACATGTTCGAAGAAATGGATCTCGCGGCAAAGCTGCAGAAATTCGCCCACATGGACCCCACCACCTTGCCTGCCGATCAAGTTGTCGCCATGGCGACAATCATCGGTGCCCGCGCACTCCACATGGATCAGCAGATTGGTTCACTCGAGGCTGGTAAAAAAGCCGACATTATTATCGTGGATACGACTGCCCCGCATGCCACGCCCATGTATAACGCGTACGCACAGATTGTGTATGCACTGAAAGCATCGGACGTGCGTACGACGATTATCGGCGGCCGCTTGATTATGGAAGACCGGAAGTTTCTGACGCTCGATGAACCGGCAATCCTCAAGAAAGCCGCGACGTACAAGCAGCAGGTCATCGCCTCTTTTGCCCAGTAAGAAGTGCGCGAGGGTCGCGTCGCGTGAGGAGTAGTGGCGGGATCGCCGACGGCGCAGAAATATCATGGGTCCAGGAGCAGGAAGCTTGACGACTCCTTCACCGCAAGTTGACAGTCAGCTCGGCCCAGCCGCAGTCCAAATCTTTGCCGCCAACGATCGCATGAACCAGGTGATTATTGAACATCTTGACCCTGTTGCCTGGAGAGCCAAGCCGCCCGGAAAGGTCCGCACGATTGCGGCGATTTTCACGCACATGCACAATGTGCGCTCCAAATGGGTTAGGCTGACAGCTCCACACTTGAAGGTTCCACTACAACTCAACCGCGCGCATTGCACGCCACAGCAGGCGCGTGCCGGATTGGCGGAGAGCGCCGCCCGCTGCGCTGAGATGCTCGCTGATGCGCTTGGCGGGTGTGGGGGCCGCGTCGAGAAATTTCACAGAGACGGCTGGGCTCCGCCGTGGCCGGTTGGTCCGGAAATGCTGTGCTACATGATTTCTCATGAAGCCCACCATCGGGGCCAAGTGTGCATGCTCGCACATCAGCTAGGATTCCCATTGCCGAGCGAAGTCGTGAACGGGATTTGGAATTGGGAAAAGCTGTGGAAAGAGTGCGGGTCTCGGAGTGGTCCCGGCGGCCATGAGCGTTAGGTAAGGGTCCTTGTGCGATACTCCTAGAACATGAATCGCAGGGTGCTTGCGGCGATTGCCGCGTCAATGCTCCTTTGTGTTGTGCCAGCACGTATACCGGCTCGGTCTGAACCCGTGGCGGCCCTGTTTGAAACCACGTCGCGCTTAGGCCGGAAGCTCTACGCGCTGCCCGATAGCGACGGCGCCATTCAGACGGCGAAGCAAAAGTTGGCGGCCGATCCAAAGAGCGCATCGCTGTGCCTTAATCTGTCGCATGCACAAGCCGGGAAGCGGCAATATCGGGAGGCCGTCGCGACGTGTACGGAATGTCTGAAGTCTCTGCCGGACAACTCAGACCTTTATTTGGAAAGGGGACACCGCGAGCTTGGGCTGCGGGATTTCAAGGCGGGTCTCAAAGATCTCTCACGCGCGGTCGAGTTGAATCCAAAAAGCCTCGACGCCCACTATCACCTAGGAATGGCGCATTATTTTCTGCGCGAGTTCGGACCCGCTGCCGAACAGTTTCAGCGTGCCCTTGACCTGGCCAAGACGGACGATAGCGTGATCGATTGCTCGAATTGGTTGTATGTCTCACTGCGCCGCGATGGGCAGACTGCAGCCGCCGCCCATGTCTTGCAGCGCATCACCCCGGACGTGAAAAATACGGAGCCACACCTCTATTTTTATCTTCGACTGCTTCACTTTTATCAAGGCGGCCTGACGGAGAAAGAAGTTTTGCCCGCGAAGCCTTCGGATCCGAACGACACAGAGGCGGAACTTTCATTCGATACGGTCAGCTACGGCGTCGGAAATTGGCATCTGTACAACAAAAATGACCCGGCACGGGCGCACGAATTGTTTCAGCGCGTCGTGACGGGGAATGCTTGGAACGCCTGGGGATTTATCGGTTCGGAACTGGAACTAAGCCGGTAATCTACTTGGGAGCGACCGGCAGCGGTTGAGGCGCCATTCCTCCGCGCATCCCTTGTTCGAGAGTGTTGGCCAGCTCTTTATCTTTGTCAGCCTTCAGTTTTGCGCCGGTAGCGAACGCTTCCTTGCTTCCAGCCGCATCCCCCTTGATTCGCAAGATCTGTCCCAACGTGTTCCATGGGCCTGGCGTAGTCGGATCCAATCGGATGGCCTCGCGCAATTCGGGCGCAGCCGCATCCAGGTCGCCATTCTGCTTTAAAATCACGCCCAACATGTAGTGCGCTTCCGCGTACGATGGCCGCGCCGCGGTGGCTGCGCGCAACTCTTCAATTGCCGTTTTTAAATCGCCCAACTGCCAATCCGCGATGGCCAGGGTGTAATGCGCTTCGACGATTGAGGGATCGAGTTGCAGGGCCGCTTCCAGTTCCTTTTTCGCGTCGTCGATTTTGTCTTGCATTTTCAGGGCAATGGCGAGATCGTAATGCGCGGCCGTCGATTTTGGATCGATGCTGATGGTCTGCCGGTAGGCCTTCTCCGCCGCGGCGAAGTCTCCTTTCTTCAAATTGGCATAGCCAATGTTCATCCAAGCTGTAGTGTCCGATGAATTGTGCTCCAGCACCTTTTGCGATTGGGCGATGCCTTCATCGGCTTGGCGCGTCTCGATCAGAACATACGCATAATCGTTTCGCGCCGCATCGTCGGCCGGGTTGAGGGCGATCGCGTGGTTGTATGGGTCGACAGCGCCCGCTAAATCGCCTGCTCCCTGTAACGCACGGCCTAGAGTCGCCCAAGCCGGCGCAACGGAAGCGTTTAACGCAACGGCCTCTTTCAGCTCGACGACCGCTTTCGCCGGATCGTTCGCGCGCAAATAGGCGGATCCCAAACGATAGCGGTAGTCGAAGACGTCAGGCGCCAGGCGAACGGCGTCCTTCAGTTCGGGCAGGCTGTGTTCCACGTCGCCCGAAACAAACATTGCCGCGCCCAAATGGAAGTGGGCTGCTGCCAGGTTGGGATCGATTGCCAGCGCCTTCCGAAAGTGTTCCAGCGACTCTGGCGCTTGGCCCGCAACGGCCAAGAGAAAACCAATGTGATCTTCCGATTCCGCGGTCGCCGGCTTTGCTTCGGCCGCCTGATGCAATAAGTCCAGCGCACCCTGTTTATCACCGCCGCGCAACGCTTGTTCGGCGCGGTCCGCAAATTCGGATGGCGTTTGGGCTAACGTTGGGCAGGCTGTAAACACTACGGCCACTGCAAGTAATGCAGCCTTCACGATATGAGTGTCAATTCTCCTCTGCGTACTAACATTATCTTGTCTGCTTCTTCATGCTTTCCCGGCGTTCGTTTGTCAGGTCGTTGTGCGCCACGGTTCCGGTGTTCTCCTTCGATGCGCTCGTCTCCGGGCTTCCCCTCGGCGTGCAGTTTGTAGACGTGGCTCGCGAGGCCGGTCTAAACGCTAAGACGATTTTCGGGGCGGAACAGAAAAACAAATTTCTTCTCGAAACAACAGGCTGCGGCGTCGCATTTTTTGATTACGACAACGATGGCTGGCTCGATTTGTTTTTTGTGAACGGCACACGCTTCGAGACCACGTTCCCTAAGGGCCAGGAGCCAGTGAGTAGACTTTACAAAAACAATCGCGACGGGACGTTCACCGACGTCACTGCGAAGGCTGGCGTTGCGCGCACCGGTTGGGGGCAGGGCGTTTGTGCCGGCGATTACAACAACGACGGTCATGAAGACCTGTTCGTCAGCTATTGGGGTGATTGCGCTCTCTGGCGAAATAACGGTGACGGCACATTCACGGATGTGGCAGTCAAAGCCGGCGTGAGCACGCGAACCACGACGGGCCTGGAACGATGGAACACCGGGTGCGCCTTTCTCGATTACGATCGCGACGGCCATCTCGACTTGTATGTAGCGAACTATATCGATTTCGACCCAAAAACCGCTCCATTGCCCGAGAGCGGTCCTTGCTTGTACAAAGGACTGTTGGTGGCCTGTGGGCCGCCGGGCTTACAGGGCGGCACGGACATCCTGTTCCACAACAATGGCGACGGCACCTTTACCGATGTCTCCGAAAAGGCCGGTATCCATAAGAAACAGGGCACTTATGGTCTGGGCGTGCTGGTCGGCGACTTCGACAACGACGGGTGGCCGGACATTTATGTTGCCGACGATTCCAGTCCGTCGGCCCTTTGGAAAAATAATCACGACGGCACGTTCACCGATATAGGCGTTGAAGCCGGCGTGGCGTTCGGACCAGATGGGAAAACGCAGGCAGGCATGGGTGTGGCTGCGGGAGATGTATTTGGTGATGGCAAACTGGCGATTTTCAAGACTAATTTTGCCGGCGATACCTCCACGCTGTATCGCAATTTGGGTGGCCTGAACTTTGAAGACATGACCTTTCAAGCCGGGCTTGGCCGCAATACACGCTTTCTTGGATGGGGCGCCGCCTTCCTCGATTTCGACAACGATGGATGGCCCGATATTCTCACCTGTAATGGCCACGTCTACCCGGAAGTGATGGAGAACTCTCTCGAATCCGGTTATCGCGAGCGCAAGGTGCTATATCACAACAAAGGCGACGGTAAGTTTGAGGATGTGTCAACCGATGCCGGACCGGGCATTATGGAACCGGTCGCCGCGCGCGGGTGCGCGATTGGAGATTTCGACAACGACGGCGACTTGGATATCGCCGTGAACTGCGTGAATGAGGCGCCACAATTGCTGCGCTGCGACAGTACCTTGCGGAACAACTGGATGAAGGTGAGAGTGATCGGCGTCAAATCGAATCGATCCGGCATCGGCGCGCGTATCGTCTGCAAGCCAGAAGGCCAGCACCCTCAGGTGGACGAAGTGCGCAGCGGCGGCAGCTATCTTTCGCAAAGCGATCTTCGAGTACATTTTGGCTTAGCGACCGCCACACACGCAGAGATAGAAGTCCATTGGCCTAGTGGTCAGGTAGATCGTATCTCTGGTGTTCCAGCTAACCGCGCGATTACGGTGGTGGAAGGCAAGGGCGTGAAGACATGACCGCGTGTTTTTTGGCATTCGCAACGGCGCTATGGACAATTGGTCCGTTTCATCGGCCGCCGAACCCGGAACCTGTGATCCGGCCCGATACATCGGCTGTGTTCAACGATCCCATTCGCCATGAACCTGTGCACTGGGAAGCGCTGCATACCTTTAATCCGGCCGCTATGGTTCGCGACAGCAAGATTTACGTGCTCTATCGGGCGGAAGATAACACGGGCGATAAGAAGATAGGCGGCCACACCTCGCGTATTGGACTGGCGATGAGTGATGACGGCATCCATTTCACACGCGATCCCCAACCGGTGCTCTATCCGGGCAATGACGCGGAGAAGAGCCGCGAATGGCCGGGCGGCTGCGAAGATCCTCGGATTGTTGAATCCGAAACAGGCGAATACGTCATCACGTATACACAATGGAACCAGGTCACGTATGACGTTGGCATTGCGACATCAACAGACCTGCGGCGTTGGACTAAGCACGGTCCCGCGTTTGCTGCGGCGTTCAACGGCAAGTATAAGGACTTGAAATATAAGTCTGCGGGAATCTTGACGAAGCTTGTGGGGGATCGTTTACTCGCCGCCAAAATCCACGGCGTTTATTGGATGTACTGGGGTGAAATCGAAGTTCACCTGGCGTCTTCGCCCGATTTGATCCATTGGTATCCGCTCGAGAAGCGCGATGGCACGCTTGTCACGGTTCTCTCGTCGCGCCCGCATTCATTCGACAGCTCGTTTCCCGAAGTGGGGCCGCCTCCCGTCCTGACCGCTAACGGCATCGTGCTCATCTACAACGGGAAGAATGCGGCGCAGGATGGAGATGCAGCGCTCGCGGCTAATACCTATGCCGCGGGCCAAGCTCTTTTTTTGGGCGGGTATCCGGATCGTCTTGTGAGCCAGCTCAGCCAACCTTTTTTGAAACCTCAACTTCCATGGGAGCGATCCGGGCAATATGCCGCCGGCACAACATTCACAGAAGGGCTGGTGCACTTTCGGAATCGCTGGGTTCTCTATTACGGGTCGGCAGATTCCCTTGTCGGAGTTGCTATTTCTGATGAGCCAGCGCATTGAGCTACCAGAGGACGGCATCGACGCCGAACGACCGAAGCCTGAGCTTCCCTATAGACTATAGGATGTTTGTGAGAACGGGCAAGACGTCATTTGGTAATTCCCCTGTAACCTAATGGAGCAAAAGGATTTTGTTCTTCTTATAACGTCAGGCAGATGGGACGCGGCCCTTGAGAGAGGGAATTGAGCAAAGCAGGTGGTCGATAAAAAGAGAATCGGAAGCAGCAGCTGGGCGAGCGGTTTAGCCATCTCATCCGCCTATTGAGTACATGGGACGCGAAGGAGCTTCAAAGCCGGGGCGATTGATTTCGTGTCCCGGTCCTTTGTTCCACACCGACTGGCGAATCGCTGCGATGAGTTGTTGGTCCGTATCCGGCCGTGAGAGCAGAGCGCTGACGTCGGTCTCGTCGTGGGCAAAGAGACAATTGCGCAGCTTGCCGTCGGCTGTCAGCCGAAGACGGTTACAGTTGAGACAGAAAGGACGGCTGACGGACGCGATGAAGCCGATGCGGTGGCCGTCAGCGAACCGGTACGCAGTAGCCGGAGCGCGCGGATCGGCATCGGACACGGCTGTCAAGGGGCCAAATTCGCGCTCGAGGATGGCGATCATTTGGTCCGCTGTTAGCACTTGCTGAATCGACCACAACTGCTGCGCATCGAGCGGCATGAATTCGATGAAGCGTGCCTCAAGATTGCGCTCGCGGGCGAACCGTACCAGCGGCACGATGTCGTCTTCATTGACCCCCTTCATGGCGACGGCGTTCAGCTTAATACTGGTGAAGCCTACTTTCCTTGCGGCCTCAATTCCGTTGAGCACTCGCGCCAAATCGTTGCGGCGCGTGATCCGGTGGAACCTCTCCGGGTTGAGGGTGTCCAGATGAACGTTTAAGCGGCGCAAGCCGGCGTCGTACAAGTCCTTGGCGGCGGTGGCAAGCAACACGCCATTGGTGGTCAACGCGAGATCTTCCAGGAGGCGCATTTGAGCGAGGGGGGCAATCAGTTCCGGAAGCTTGCGGCGCAAGAGGGGCTCGCCGCCGGTCAGACGAATCTTGCGAATACCAAGCGGAAGAGCGACAGAGACAAAGCGCTCAATCTGAGCAAAGCTTAAGAGCGAGCGCACCGGTGTGAATTGCGCGCCTTCTTCCGGCATGCAGTAGAAACATCGTATGTTGCATCGATCGGTGACGCTGACGCGCAGGTCTGAATGAATGCGGCCAAAGGAATCGGCAAGCACGTCGGATACCGGTGCGGGCGAGGGGTTAGACGCGATTTGTATGAACGCGCTCACCTGAAGGGCTTTGAATAGATTTTATCAGTGAGAAGAGTCCCGGATTTAGGAGTCGCCCGTCTCTCGTTCGGTCGACTCCATCTCCAGGGCGCGAACTCGGAGGTTGTCCGCGCTTTTAGTTATTGTGACTCACTCGTCGCCAGAAATGTTTCTAAGAAGCGAAATTCTTTCAATTTGGACACAGCAAAGTTCAACTTTGTTGAGTTAGGGCGATTGGTGTAAAACCACAAAAGTCATGTCGCTCACCCTCGCAGCGGTGCAGGTGACAAAGAAGTGGAAAACGGCAGCTGAACGGGGAATTGAGCAACACTGAAGGTGTTGGGTAGGCGAAAAGCACACGGAGAACTTGTCCTATTCCGCTATACTCCGGATCTGCCTATCAGGATTTCATCCGCGGAAAAATCCCGCTTTTAGAAAGTTTCCAGCTCGACAACTTGCCTTCTTAACGCGTTTTCAATACCTTAAGCGGACCTGAAGCGTGGCCACCGAATTCCACTAAGCGGGTTGTTC
>JBARMQ010000490.1:0-7525 GCA_049802535.1 Bryobacteraceae bacterium
AGAATCGAGTTGCACAGGAACAGCTACACGAGCCATGTCTCCAGTGTACGGGAAATTCCTATTAATATAAAGAACTATTTGGACGATGTACTAGTTCAACGGCGCGCCTGAAGGCGATGATCCTTTAGATACTCGGCTCGGCGTTAACTTGCCTACGTCTACAAATTCAGCGGCCTTTCGGCGCGCTTGCTTTGGAGGGCGCTTTCGAGGATCTTCGGGAAATCGCACTGGACAAATTTGGCAAAGTCGTCGCCGAGCTTATTGCGCTGCAGACGCTTTACGAGAGCTGGCATCACATCCTTGTAACCGTCGCTCGACACCACTTAAGTGGGATTAACGGTTTTCGTTTCTTCATGACTCCCCGCAGGCGTTCGCCTTTGCGATTACTTAGAAGTGCAGGACGGCGTCCCAAATCTTCAGGAAATCGGCGACGGTTACGATCGAGATGTCATTGTATTGCTTCAGGTGCAATAGATGATTGTCTCCGGTAACGATGTAATCAGAGCCGACGGCCACAGCACATTCGAATATTCGATTGTCGTCCGCATCGTCTTTGACCGCATCCACCACCAGCGCAGGGCTCACCCTTTGCGAGAATTGAGCGATTTGCTCGCAGGCTTCCGCGATGTCGTTCGGCGGCCACTCAAATTTTCTGCCGAGTACGTCGGCAACCTAGGTTTTCCGCGTCCGGTCGAGAGGGCCGATATGTAAATATTGGAATCGGCGGTGACCCGCAGCACTCAAGGCTCACAGGTTCGAATTTCGCGGCGAACTTCTTCAATGAGCCGCAGAATATCAACCTCTGTCAGGCCCTTTTCCTTTGCGCGCCGTTCGCCTGCCTCAACTAGACCTTCCCACTTTCGGTTATCGAGATATTGACGTACAGCTTCTTCCAGCACTTCGGCCGTCTTCCGGTTCTGGTTACGCGCCGTCTCTTCCACCTGATGTAAGAGTTCATCCGGGAGCAGTACGTTCGCGTTAGTCATCGGCACCTCTACACTATCTTACGTACAGCCTTCTGAATGTTAGCGTGACGGGTTAGGTTGGCGATAGTGTACAAGCGCCCCGACAACGGTCGCTAGTGGTCAGCGTCTACAAATTCAGAGGGCTTTCGGCTCGCTTGCTCTGGATGGCGCTTTCGAGGATCTTCGGGAAATCGCGCTGGACAAATTTGGCAAAGTCGTTGCCAAGCTTACTGCGCTGCAGGCGACTTACGAGCACTGGCATCACATCCTTGTAACCGTCGCTCGACACCACTTGAGTGGGATTAACGGTGTTCGTTTCCTTCATGACGTAGAGCACGATGGCTTGCAACAATACGGCGAAGAATGCGCCGGGCGCTTTCGAAAGAACACGAGCGGCCGCTTCGATATCGGCTTGAGCACTATGTTGCGGGTTGCGTCCTGCGATCCACGCCACGCTGACCCCGCGCCGCACAGGCTGCATGACAATCGGCAGGTGCAGAGCGAAATACGGCAGGAGAAACGCTATGCCTAGCCAATCGAGCAGCGCCAAACCCAGATCCATTCCCGCATTCGCACCGGTGGTTAGACCGTATGCTGTCCCTGTACCTGCGCTCACGAGGCCGACCAATATGCCTCCGGCGACGTCCCCGATACTGGTGTTGACGGTCAGGATGCAGAGCGAAAACAGCAGCGCTTCGATCAGACCATCATTGATTTCATGGAGCCCGAAGCCGGTGGTTTCCTCAATGGCTCCCGGCGCATAATTCTTGGCGCGTTCGGCGGCCCAGAAGACGCTCTCGCAGCCTTCGTCCATAGTGGTTGGACCGTTCACTTGGGTGGGTTCCATGTGATAGGCGGCGTCGTCAATGCGTTCCAGACCATGGATGTCGGCGTCAAAAAACTCTGAGACGCCACCCTTGGTGCTCTTCTCCTCGTGGGAGTGAGGGGACCGGAAGAAACCAGTTCCACCGCTGCCAGCGGGAGCATCTGGGTGAAGTTTGGTTCCTTCCCAGCCAGTAGAAAACTCCGTATCGCGAAATGGAGGAGTGGCGGGCATATTGAACTCTCTTACGAGTTGATATTGACGATAGGGGCCGTAATGGAGATGCTGGCCGGCGTAAGGGAAATGGAACTGGCGCCGCATGTCAGCGTGACCTCCGTCATTCCCGTCACCGAGACCGATTGGGCATCGGCGCTAATGGAGATCGTGCCCGCGCTCGCGGTGGTGGAGATATTGCCCAGATCGGCTTTCGTCGAGATGTTGCCCATGTTCGCGGTCACCGAGATGTTGCCCATCTTTGCGGTCTCGGAAATATTTCCTTGGTCGACCGTTATGGTTCGGTTACCTTGCTGGACATCGATGGTGTCGTTGCCGGTCTCAACCGTACGGGCATCGTTGACGTGAATGGTGGTGGTGCGGCTACCATCCCGCACCTTGCGCGTCTCGTTGTTTTTGATGAGCGAATTAAGGTCCTTCTGCGCCTGAAAGTAAACTTCTTCAGAACCGTTTAGGTCTTCGAAGCGCAGCATGTTGTAGTCGGACGCGCCACCGCCGGTACTGCTGTGAGTCTGGATTCCGCTTTGCGTCTTATTATCCGGAAGCGTAAAGATCGGCATATTGGTGGAGTTGTAAACGCTGCCGATGACATAAGGCACATCAGGATCACCCTCGGCGAACGCCACTGCCACCTCATCGCCGGTTCGAGGAATCCACTGGTGGCCCCACATTTTACCCGCCCAGGGCTGCACCACACGGAGCCAACAAGAATATTTGTTCTCGCGGTCCCAATGAAAACGCACGCGAACCCGGCCGTACTTATCAGGCCAGATCTCTTCCGAATTTCCACCAGAGGTTTCGTCGACGACGAGGGCAGTTTGCAGGCCATAGACTACTGGCTTGGGCGCGCGGTGCTCGGGGACGTAGGGCACGGTGGATGTAATGGCGCGGAAGCGATTTTCATAGGCGAACCCTACGTTATCGCGGCTGCGGTAGGCGGGTTGTTGAACGGCGCTGTGTTCAACTTCGGTCAAGAGATAGGTCCCGGCGGCGGCACCACCGGTGACGGTGACTTTGTAGCCCGTACAGAACGCGCGGCAACGCGAGATACCTCCCGCTACCTGGTAGGGTGTTTCTTCCTTGGCGATGCGCAAATCATCGAGCTTCTGGCCTTCGGGTATTACATCTCCTAGCCGGCTCGAAGGATCGTTAAATTTCTTGGCGTAGTCGCCAGGGTAGTCGTAAATCTCGTAGTTACTCGCAGAGCTGACATCCGATGTCGATGTCGTGGTCACCTCTAAAGTGCTCGAGGGCATTTCGTGGTGGTAGTCGCGCATGGTCCACTTGCCGGGATGAACTTCCTCCTCCAAGTGCCAGCGTCGAATCGTGTCTTCCATAGGCGAGACGCCGGTGACGGGGGAATAGCGAAAACTGGATTGTTCGGGGAGCGATGTGTAGCAACTCGGCGCATCCGCGAGGATCATGGTGTGGCTGGACTCAGTATGCTCGAAGTAATAGTAGATTCCTTCGTGCTCCATGAGGCGGCTTATGAAGTTGAAGTCGGTTTCGCGGTACTGGACGCAGTAGTCCCAAGTGGTATAGGTTTTCGTGGTGTTGTTTTGGAACTGCGAGCTGAAGCCCGCATCACTGACAATTTTGCTGATAATGTCGGGGACGGCCATGTCTTGGAAGATGCGGCAGTTGGAGAAGTAATTCAGGAACGAAAACCAAGGAACAACGACGGCTGTGTAATGGGCAAATTCGTCGTCGGCATCTTCCACACTGAAGCGCTCGCACATGCCGGAAATATAACGTTGTCCGGATGAGGCCGAATTGGGGTCGGATAAGGTGATGCGCAGTCCCATCGGCTGGCCAACGATACTTGAGGGAGTCACCTGGGCCGGCATGTTATTCATGACATCGGCAACAAGTTTCAATGTAAAGCGGAATGGGCGGGATACGCCCTCCGAGCCAGAGAAGCTATGGAGCAGCAGAACATCTGTGCCGGCCGGCGTGATCGCTTCGAGCAGCCGGTTAGCTTGGGTAATAGTGTCGGACATGCGCTTTCCTTAGGCGAAGGTCACTTTGCGGAAACCCTCGCCGGGCGTTAATAGCCGCCGTAGTCAAAAGGGGCGTGGTTCGCCCCCCTAAAACTTTGGGCAACTCAAGTTCCACTCTTCAAGCGTACTGGAAAGCGCCGTCCGGGCCAATGGTGACGCGGATCTGGGTGATCTTTTGTCCTTCGGCGATACCGCTCAGCAACTGCCGGGAAATATCGGGCAATAAGCTGTTCGTCAGAATATTGTCCACGTTGCGGGCGCCGCTTTCAACCTCGGTACAACGCTTGGCGACTTCGTCGATGACAGTGCCATCGTAATCGAGATTAATCTTATGATTTTCGGCCATGCGGCGCTTAATCTTGCCCAGCTTCAGCTCAATGATCCTCTTCAGCGTTTCGTCGCGGACGGGGAAGTAGGGAACGACGACCATGCGTCCGAGGAAAGCGGGTTTGAAAATCTTGTTTAGCTCGGGTTTAATAGCGCGGACGACGGCTTCAGACCCCGGCATGGTTTCCGGATCGTCGCATAGTTTCATTAACTGATCCGTACAGGCATTTGTAGTCAAAAGGATAATCGTGTTCTTGAAATCGATTTCACGTCCTTCGCCATCTTCCATGTGACCTTTGTCAAACACCTGATAGAAGAGTTCCAGAACGTCGGGGTGTGCCTTCTCGACTTCATCGAGCAGGACGACTGCGTACGGGCGGCGGCGAACGGCTTCCGTCAAAACTCCGCCCTCGCCGTAGCCGACATATCCCGGAGGCGAACCCTTGAGGGTAGACACGGTATGGGCTTCCTGAAACTCCGACATGTTGATGGTTATGAGATTGTGCTCGCCACCGTAAAGAAGATCGGAAAGGGCCAAAGCCGTCTCAGTTTTGCCGACGCCGCTGGGGCCGACGAGAAGGAAAACACCGACCGGCTTGCCAGGATCGTCAAGGGAAGCGCGGCCGGTACGAATGCGCTGAGCCACGACGGAGAGCGCATCGGTCTGACCGATGACGCGACGGCCCAGAAGGTCTTCCATCTTGAGGACCATTCCAATCTCGTCCTTGACCATTTTCCCGACAGGTATACCGGTCCAGCCGGAAATGACCTGTCCGACGATCTGGGCGTCGACACAAACCTGCATCAGGGGTGTTTCGCCCTGAATATCGTCGAGTTGTTTGGTCAGATCAGCCAGTTCGGCTCTAAGAGCATGGGCATCAGGCTGGCCGTTGGTGGTGGCTGGTGGGGCCTGGGCGGAGGCGTCGCCCGCCGGAGTTTCGGCAGCGGCAGCAGGGGCGCCATTCGACGGAGCCTTTGCGGCGGCGGCAGCTGCAGCGGCGTGGGCTTTATCCGACATGTCTTCCAGTTGAGTGCGGATATCGCGAATTTTGGAGACTAAGCCCTGCACTTTTTCAAGCTTGGCCTTGATCTTTTCACGGGCCTCTTTTAGAGTCGCGGTTTGCGAGACGACGTGCGCCAAGCGCTCCTCATGGTCAGTCCCTGTGGCTGTCTCGCGGCGAAGGATACGTTCCTGCACTTCGAGATCGTCAATTTGGCGGGTAACATCCTCGAGAGCCGCGGGTGTCGCGCTTTGACTGAGCGCCAAGCGAGCGCACGCCGTATCGAGAATGCTGACGGCTTTGTCAGGCAGTTGGCGGCCAGCCAAATAGCGATGAGACAAGCGAACAGCGGCAGCGAGACCGTCGTCGAGAATGCGAACTTTGTGGTGCTTTTCAAGAAATGGGACGATGCCGCGCATCATGATCATGCATTGAGCTTCGGTGGGCTCCTCGACTTTGACAACCTGGAAGCGGCGGGCCAATGCGGGATCCTTCTCGAAATACTTTTTGTATTCGGACCAGGTGGTCGCGGCGATGGTGCGCAGCTCTCCACGAGCCAGGGCGGGCTTGAGGATATTGGCAGCATCGTTCTGACCGGCTTGGCCGCCGGCGCCGATCATGGTGTGGGCCTCGTCGATGAACAGGATGATGGGAATGGGAGACTTCTTGACCTCCTCAATCAGGTTTTTGAGGCGGTTTTCAAATTCGCCCTTGATTCCGGCGCCGGCCTGCAAGAGGGCCATGTCTAAGCTGCGGACCACGACGTTTTTGAGGGGCGGCGGCACGTCTCCGAGGGCTACCCGGAGCGCGAATCCTTCAACAACTGCTGTTTTACCGACGCCCGCCTCACCAGTGAGAATGGGATTGTTCTGGCGGCGGCGGGTGAGGATATCGACGATCTGGCGGATCTCGAAATCACGCCCGAGGACCGTATCAATCTTTCCGTTCTTGGCATTTTCAGTCAGGTTTACGGTGTATTGATCGAGGTTAGGCGTCTTGCCCTGGCCCGGAGGCACGGTGCCGGTGTCGGCTGGCGCCTCGCCCGGAGCGGATTTGACTTCATCTTCCGGAGAGCCTGCGATTACGTTGAAGAAATCGCGGCGGATGGTCTCGGGCTGGATGACTTGGAACTCCCGGCTAATTTCGCGGGCGATGCGCGCTAGTTCTTCGTCGGCGACCAGGGCGACGATGGAGAAGCCCGAGCGCAGCTTGGTGGAAGCATAATCGACTGAACCCAGCGTCCAGGCTCTTTCAAAGAGCTTAACGATATTTGGGCTCAATGAAGGGCTGGCGCCGTTGCCGGTCTTCATGGTTTCCAACCTTCGGGTTAGGTCCGCGACCAGCCGCGTCCTGTTGATGCGGTAGTGCGCGATAATCCGCGTGAAGTCGCTATCCTGAACATCCAACAACTTCATCAAAAAATGCTCGATTTCGATGTTGTAGTGGGTGCGCGAAAGACAGAATCCGGCGGCTGCCTCAAGGGCGCCGCGCGATATATCGTTCATCTTGCCGATTAGCGATCTAAAATTGACAGTCATTTTCCTTAATCACCTCTTCAGTGCGACAACTCACAGAGCTTGTGCGCAAGTGCGCCTTACAATTGCAATACAGTTTCCGAAGCATCCCGATCCATCATTTTACTTTTGGACCAACTCACCCAACCCAATTGAGGCGCGACCGCTCCGCCAGCGCCCAATTCGCAGCCGGGCACATCCTCACGCCGGAGGATCAGTTGCGCTTCCACATCGTACTCGTCGCCCACGATAAAGCGGACTAGACTGCGCAGGGGCGCAAACGCGGTACCTGAAGGAAGAAAATCGAGATATTCCTTCAGAGGCAAAGGTCCCAATACGATGCGCACGCGCGACTGAGGGTCCCAAATCTCATCTCCGACCACGGCTCCGAATCCAAGCTGCTGAGAGTCGAGCATATCATCGTCGAGGTTGCATTGGGAATCGCCGTCAAGACGATACCATGCGCCGAGAAACTGTTCGACCTCAACGGTGACCCCAAAATAGTCCTGCAACATGAGCTTCAGAGCTTCCGCGCTGCGCGGCTGTTGGCCTAACAAACCCGCGTAATAAGCGAGCGATTGGTCGGTGATCGGCTGGCGGTTTGCAAGGTAGGGAGTGCCGAGTCCAATGACATCCAGCAGGTATTGCGAGACACGGTCGT
>JBARMQ010000491.1:0-5647 GCA_049802535.1 Bryobacteraceae bacterium
GGATTGTGAAGCTCCGCCAGCGCTAATGCTTCATGGCCATCGCTCGCCTCGGCGACCACCTCAAAGTTGGACTGCCGCTCCAAAATCAGCCGTAGCCCGTCCCGCAGCACGTCGTGATCGTCAGCCAGTAAGATGCGAATCGGCGCCATTACTCAGCTCCAGCATTCTGAAGTTTGCCAGGGGCAGTATAATTTTAAGCAGCGTTCCTCGTCCCGGCTGCGAGTCGATTCCGAAGGTTCCCCCCAGATGATGCACTCGCTCTTCCATACCCAGCAATCCTAAGCCGCGGACGCGCTGCGCATCGAAGCCGGTGCCGTCGTCCTGAACCACCAATTCAATCTCGCTCGTGACATGCTGCAACGAGATCCGAGCCATACTCGCCTGGGCATGCCGGGACACGTTATTCAACGCTTCCTGCACGATGCGATAGATACACGTCTTATGCTCTTCGGGCAAATCGTCCGGTAAATCCGCCGCCGCTACCTGCACGCGCAGGCCGGTTCGTTTCGAAGTCTCCTTTGCCTGCCAATTCAATGCGGGCAGCAGTCCAAAATCGTCTAACATCGACGGCCGCAACAGCAGCGCCATATTACGCGCCTCCGTCAATCCTCGTTCGGCCAAGCTCCGGATGGATTCAAAGTGCGCCGACAAGTCCCGATTGGCGCCCAGCTCCAGCAAGTTATCGGCTTCCATCAGAATGGCGGAGAAGGCCTGCCCCGCTTCATCATGCAACTCGCGAGAAAGCGCGCGCCGCTCTTCCTCCTGGACACGCACCAGCTTCGCCGAAAGATCTCGCAGTCCCGCGCGCGCCTCGACACTCTCTTCAAGACGGCGTCGAACCTCGGTTTGCAGGCCCAATGTAAGAAAGCTAGTGTAAGCCGCTAAGCCCGCGCCTCCCAGCAAAGTGACCGCGATCATAACCACCAGGCCCATTTGCAGTCTTCCAAATAATCCGGCCACCGTCTGGTCGCCGCGTTGCAATGCCTGCTCATTCAACTGGCCGACTTTGTCCGCTATTTGCAACATCGAGGTACGGCGCGGAATCAGTTCGCTGTAAAAAAATTGATAGCGATACTTCGAACGTTCCGCGGGACTCCATTGGGACGTAGCGTTCAAAACTTTCCAGTACGCGTTGATCTGCTTGCTGAGCGATGCGAATGTCGCGGCTTCCTCAGGTTCCACCGAATGCGCATATTCATGCAGCGCGGCCTCCGTCTTGATATGTAGTTCGTTCAGTTCGCTGAGTTGCGCGTGCGCCCCAGTGTCGGGAGCCAGAAGAAAATCGCGCGCCACTGTCCCTGACAGGTAAATGGAAGATCGGATTTGTTCTAGGATGCGGCTTCTCTCAAGAAATCGGCGCTCCAGCTGTGCGTCGCTCGCCCGCATGCTGCTGATGATTGCCAGCGCTCCTGCCTCAGCCGCGGCCATCAACAAGAGCAAGCCGCCGAATCCAATCAGCAATGCCAGCCAAGGTTGCCGCCACAATGTGCCACGCATCTGTAACTCACTAGCGTACAGGTAGTAAGCGTTTCAAAAAATACCGTCACGACGGGATAGATCCATCTAGCCCATTCCCGCTAGCATCACCTATAGGATCGTATGAAATCCAAATATATTGCTTCTTTAGGCGCCATCGCTTTTTGTGTTTTACTCAGTAGCTGTCACAAACAGGTTGCGTCCGCTAACACGCCTCCTGCTCCGCGTCCGGCTGATATGCCGGCAACAGCTGCCGCTTCGCAACCATATCGGTCATCGCCCGTCAGGACCGCCGAAAACAACACTTCCGCTACTCCGGATGCGGCCACCAAACTGCGCATTGAAAGCTTGCTCGCCAAGATGGAGGATGCTTACTTTGACTACAATCAGCACACTCTCCGGCCCGATGCCCAGGCGGCACTGCAAGCCGATGCCAAGGAGCTGGCGCAGATCTTAAAGCAATATCCCACTTACAAACTCACCATCCAGGGATACTGCGACGAGCGCGGCTCGGAAGAATACAACCTCGCTCTCGGCGACCAGCGCGCCAAGCAGGCTAAGGAAGACCTTGTCACTTGGGGCATTCCCGCATCCCAATTGCGAACGGTCAGCTATGGCAAGGAAAAGCCAGTCTGCGATCAACACGACGAAGCTTGCTGGCAGAAGAACCGCCGCGTCCATATCACTCAGGACCAACAAGCAGGCTGAGCGTTTTTGAGCGGCTCGCGCAAACTCAATTGGAGAAAATCATGTTTCGAAAAAACCTATTGTCCTTAGTGTGCGGCTCGGCGCTGTGTGCCTTGCCGTTAACGCTCAGCGCCGCAAGTGCCAGTAAGCAGGACGCGGCCTTCATGAAGATGGCGGCTGAAGCGGATATGATGTCCGCACATCTTGGCCAGATGGCCGAAGATTCCGCGTCCAATTCCGCTGTCAAAGACCTGGGAAAAAAGCTCGTCCAGGATCACACCATGAACTATCAGGAGCTGACGCAACTCGCCTCAAAAACTGGTGAATCCATCCCTACAGCGATTGAGCGGCGCGACGACCGCGAGATCACTCTACTCGATCGCACCAAGGGAAAGCAGTTCGATCGCGCATTTCTCACTCATGAGGTGGCCGATCACGAAAGTCTGGTCAAGGCGTTCCGGCAGGAAGCTGAACACGGCCAGGACCCGGACGTCAAGGCTTTTGCTAACCAGAGCCTACCCACTGTCGAAGGCCACTTACATCAAGCCGAAGACCTCGTTAAATCGGAACATCACAAAAGTTAGGTATCCGAGTAAATAAAAAGGCAGGAACCGAGGTTCCTGCCTTTTTATGTCTTTGGTCGATCGAGGGGCGATTACCGTCTGCCGCCGCCACCGCCGTGGAACCCACCGCCGCCATGAAAGCCGCCGAAGCCGCCACCACCGCTACGGAAGGCAGCACTTCCATGAAAGCTACCGATTCCTTGGCTGCGTTGGAATCCCTGGAAGGCGCCTGACCGTATCGACGCTGCTCCCCGGTACGCTCCGCTTCTGAGACCAGCGTGATATCCCGCATGGTATCCATACCCGGCTCGATAGCCAAACCCGGCGCCCACGCCATATCCGTAGTAGCCGAAGAACGCCGGAGAGTAGAAGCCCCATCCAAATGGGCTGTACAAGGACGCTTCAAGCGGCCAGAAACCATAGAAGCCCCACGCAGGGTCCCAATACCATCCCGGTCCCGCCGTGGCGTATTCGCTGGCGTTACTCGCCGCCATGCCGCTTGCCTCAGATTCGCTTTCGCTCCTCGTCGCGCTCCAGATGTAGAGCGGTTCGGCCTTCACTTGGCTCACGTCAAAGTCGCGTCGCTTTAAGGGACGGTTGCTCGCCAGCAGCACTTCATCGTGGGACTTCAATTTCCGATCGCCGTTTGCCGTGGTAACTTCAGCTTCGCCGCTCAACACTCGCACGGCCTGCCGGTTCATGTCGAAATTATAGAGACCATTCTTTTCGAGCACAGTTGTCGCGCCATTCATTACAACTGTCAGCCGCGCGCCTTTCACCAACTGGTCGACTTCGATTAAGCTCGCGCCGCGATTCACCTGCACCTTCGTGTCAGCTAACCCGGCAGAGAGAATCTGCACGTCACTATTGTTTCCGACTCGCAAGAATGCGCCCGGAGTCAGAAGCACTTCAACATACCCGTTCCCTGTATCTAGCGATTGGCCGGGTTGAAGACTTGCCATTCCGACCGACTGAGGCGTCAGCGTTTCCCCGTTTAGACTGGCTTGGCCTTCCACATAGTTGATCGTTCCAGGCCCTACGGGAGCAGCCGACTGCGCTCTTTGGTGCATTCCGTAGGCATAGGGGCTGTTCTGATAGCCGCTATTCGGGTACTGAGGCCCGTACCCAGGGGCTGCCATACTGCTCGATTGTCCGAAAGCAAAGGCTACTGACCCGAGCAGTAAGGCCGTCATTTTCAAGCTCGTTCTAGTTTGCCTTTTCATTTTGTTCTCCACTACTTTGGACGCACTTGGCGCCCACCACGTCGCAGTGGGTTTCTGGTAGAAGGCGACTTTCTTTACACTAGTTCAACATGCTGCGGGGCGGTAGGCCGCCTAATCTCTACGCTTTAGTCTCTGATCGCCCACGTCCGCCCTGCTCAGCACTGGCCCCACTTTGAACCAAGGGCATGGTTCACAATAGAGAGTTGATCTTGGATGAGTCGATACCTGTGCGTGTTCCTGGGCGGTGGCGCTGGATCTCTGGCGCGCTATCTTGTGGGAAGGGCGATGCTTCAGCGCTTCCCCAGTGGCAGCTTCGCCTGGAGCACCTTTTGGATTAATGTCACCGGCTCGTTCCTGATCGGCTTTTTGATGACGCTATTGGTGGAGCGGCTTAGGGTGCCTCACTTGTGGCAGCTGTTATTGGTCACTGGGTTTTTGGGAGGATACACCACCTTTTCGAGTTTTGAATACGACGGCTACCTGGCCGTGCGCGCCGGGCAGCCCCTTGCTGCTTTCGCCTATTTGGCCGGCAGCGTCATAGCAGGCTGCGGCGCCGTTTGGCTGGGAGTACTGATTGTGGGAAGGCGTTGATGGCGGCACAAGAAGCAGGTATTGAATTAATGAGTAACGGAAGTAGACGTCATCTTCCATTCCGCAATTTCGTACATCTGAACCAGACCGAAGCGCATGAATTGATGTGCAGCATGCTCTCCGGCGAAATGACGACCGAAGGCATCGCCGAAGTGCTCACGTTCCTCCGCCGAAAAGGCGAAACGGTCAGCGAATTGGTGGGATTTGCCACCGCCATTCGGGACATGAATCATCCTCTCGCTCTCGATCAATCGACGGAGCCGCTGCTCGATACCTGCGGCACCGGAGGCGATGGAACCAATACGTTCAATGTCTCAACGGCAACCGCCTTTGTCGTAGCGGGCGCCGGGCAGCGAGTTGCCAAACATGGCAACCGCCGTATCTCGAGCCAATGCGGAAGCGCCGACGTGCTGGAAGCCCTTGGAATATCGGTCAGCCTTTCGGCCGCGGAAGTGATTAGGTGTATCGAAGAAGTAGGAATTGGCTTCTTCTATGCACCTCTTTTATATCCCGCCGTCAAACATGCGCAGGAAGCCCGGCTTCAGCTGAAGGGCCGCACCGTTTTCAACTTACTGGGTCCGCTAACCAATCCCGTAGGAGCGCGCCTTCAATTAATGGGCGCCTTTTCCGTCAGAGCCGCGGAGATGTTAGCCCAAGCCGCCGCGCGCATCGGCATCCAAAGAGCTTTCGTAGTCCACGGCTCCGATGGTCTGGACGAAATCACCACCACCGGCGTCACCACGGTCTTCCAGGTGGAAGACGGATCGGTTCAGAAAGGCCGATGGTCCCCAGCCGATTTCGGCTTGGAGCCTGGTAGGATCGAAGATCTCCAAGGCGGCGATCCGGAAACCAATGCCGCTATCATTCGGACTGTTCTGGCGGGTGAGCCGACCCCGTGCCGCGACATCGTCATTGCCAATGCTGCCGCCGCTCTATTGCTCGCCCGGCGCGCTCCCGATCTTCGGAGTGCTGTCGAAACGGCCCAAGAGTCGATCGATTCCGGCGCAGCCCTGGGCAAGCTGGAACAACTGAGCTCACTCGCCGTCACTCAAACTGAATGAAAGCTTTTGAAATCCGCGAGTTTGGAATCGACAAACTGGTCTTAGC
>JBARMQ010000492.1:0-1919 GCA_049802535.1 Bryobacteraceae bacterium
GGCGGCTGCCGCCTGGTTCGTCTTCCGGCATGGCACAAAGGTTACGGCTGAGCCCAGGATTCGGTCGCTGGCCGTGCTGCCTCTGCGGAACCTGTCGGGGGATCCCGCACAAGACTACCTGGCCGACGGCATCACCGAGGCTCTCATAGGGAACCTGGCGAACATCCACGATCTGCGTGTGACATCTCACACGTCGGTGATGCGCTTCAAGAATCCGCAGGTCTCCGTACCGGAGATCGCCAGAACACTGGGAGTAGACGCTCTCGTCGAAGGCTCTGTCATAAAGGAAGGCGGCCGCATCCGCGTTACGGCCCAGTTGATTCGCGGCCCAACCGACCAACATTTCTGGTCTGAAACCTATGACCGTGAAATGCGCGACGCGCTCACCCTGGAGAGCGAATTGGCGCAGTCCATCGCCGAGAAAGTGGAAGTAACGGTCACCGGGGAGGAACGTCAGCGGCTCAGCTCTGCACGTCCGATTGCGCCTGAGGTTTATGAGAGCTATCTGAAAGGCAGGTTTCTCTTAGCACAGGGAAAGAGAGCTGCGGTTGAGCCAAGCATTCCTTATTTCGAGGACGCCATCAACAGGGACGCGACATTTGCACCAGCTTACCTGGGCCTGGCAGAGGCCTACACCATCCTCGGAACGGTCTTTGCCGGAGTTCCTCCCGAAGCAACGCGGCCGAAAGTCACCAGCTTCGCTCGAAAGGCGCTGGAGCTCGACCCGAACCTTGTTGAAGCCCACGTAATGCTGGCAAATGTCCTGCAGGAGGAGTGGCACTGGACTGAAGCGGAAGCGGAATACAGGCGCGCCCTCGAATTGAACCCGAACAACGCTGAGGCCCACTCGTGGTTTGCTCTATGGCTGCTATGCCAGGGACGCACGGACGAAGCTGTGTCCGAGATCCAGCGCGCCCGGGCGCTGGACCCGGTTGGGATCTCCGGTGGCAGCGTAGCGTGGATTCTGTTCCAGTCACATGGGTACGTTGATGCCATCCGCGAGGCAAGCAGCGCAGTGGCCACACAACCGGACAACGCCGGCTATCTTACGACCCTGGGATTTGCACTGATAGCCAACAATCAGCCGGCAGATGCGATCCCCTTATTGGAAAAAGCCGTCTCTCTTTCCTCCGGTAGTCCTGCCGCAACCGGTGTACTGATCCGAGCGTACGCACACGCCGGTCGGCGCGCCGATGCGCTGCGGCTCCTCGCGGAACTGAAACAACGCAGGAAGGCAGGCTATATTCCTGCGGGTGCATTTGTGAACGCTTACCTGGGTCTTGGCGACAACGAACAGGCCTTCTACTGGCTCGAGCAGGCCTACAGGGAGCAATCGAATATCCTGCAGTTCCTCAAAACCCATCCCTATTTCGACCCCATCCGGAGCGATCCGCGATTCGCTGACCTGGTTCGCCGGGTTGGGCTTATCTAATTTCTTAGATCGAGGAGTCTGCGCTGCGCATGATGGCGAGGAGTGGCAGTAAAACAGCCCGACGCTCGGGCCGCCGGTTGTCTGAACATCAGGTACGAGGAATAGTCGGTCAACGCAAAATCGCCGAGCACTCATTGAGAAGTGGTCGATTGGGCAGTCCGTCTCACCAGCCTTCAGAAGCTTCGCAGGAGAAAATCTCGTGCATTTGCGAGCACGCTCGTTCGTATCGCTTGATCTGGCAATATGCGGGCGAGTCCGACTGCCCCAAGCATCGTCGAAAAAATCACCACGAAAGCGCGCTCCTTGTCAGCAGCGCGGCGCCCCGGCATAAAGGGAAGCATTCGACTCTTGTATTTCGTTAGTTCCCCAAAAATCCGGCCCTTCATCGTCTTCTCGGCCCGCGCCAACTCCGGCGCAAGGGATGCCAATGGGCACCCGCACTCGGCGTGATCGCAGTGTTCCGGGCTTAGGTAGATCTTCACAATCG
>JBARMQ010000493.1:0-1690 GCA_049802535.1 Bryobacteraceae bacterium
GTCTAAGTGCACGGAGGCAACGTTGCACATCGCACTTCGTGCAGAATTGAGGCTATCTCAACACCGGCATTCATGGTTCATCGGCATCTGGCGAGAAATGTAAACAACCCTCCAACCAATACAGAAACGAACTGGAAAATGTGTCGCCGCATTGCATCGGGCTTAGGCGGGACAGAGAGCGGCATAGAGTTCGCGGCGGGGATTTATTTCATTCTCAAAGCCTCTCGCTACGTCATGGTATCGAAGGCAATGGAGCACGATTTGCCACCTAACTAACATTTAGTCTATCGAGAATGCAATAAAGAACGAATAAGGATTCGCGAAGTCCTGCAAAGAGACTGCATCTCGCGCGATCACGCCAGGGCCGACGCATATCAAATCCCCAGTAATTTGAGTAAGTAGGGGTGATTCCATGCGGCTTTGAGTCGTTTTCCCTTGATGCCGCGTTTGAAAGTGTTTTCCTGTTTGAGCAGATTCAGTGCTATTCGGTTGAGCAGCGAGAAGTTTTGCGCCGCATGGCCTGCTCGTTTCCGGTCCAGATCTTCGCCAAAGCCCACGTCGAGCACCCAATGGAGCTTGTTTTCGATGCCCCAGTGCTGACGAATCACTCTGTTCAGGAGCGCCGCGTCGGGCTTGAGACTGGTGATGTAGTAGCGAACTTCGCGCTCGGTCTTGCCTGTGGTCTTGTGGTAGCGTTCGCTCTGGATACGCACCAACCCCTTCAGCGACGCCCATTCTGCAGCTTTGTCGAGCATGCTCAAGTCAGCGATCACCGAGCAGCGGCGTTGCTCGACGCGTCCGTGGCCACAGTCGATGTCCTCGGCCACCGCATCTGAGTTCAACAGCAGAAATGACTCTCTGAGCTGTTCGGCCAGCAGGCCCTGATTGCCCTTGACCGCCAGCACATAGTCGGCCTTCTTCTCGATAATCAGGCTGGCGATCTCGCGCTGGCAGCCCATCGCATCGACCGTCACCACGGTGCCTGCCAACTCAAGCGCGTTCAACAGTTTCGGAATCGCCGTAATCTCGTTGGACTTTTCATCCACCTTGCGCTGGGCCAGCACCAGGTTGTTGGCGCTGGCCCAGGCCGAAACCATGTGGACCAAGGCCTTCTTGCCTGCCTCGCGCGTGCCGCACAGCGTCTTGCCATCGATGGCCACCACTTCGCCCGCCGTCAGCTTGGCAATCGACGAAACCCAGGCCACAAAGCCTCGTTCCATCTCTTCCGGGTCAAGCGCTGCAAACACCCGGTTGAACGTATCGTGCGACGGAATGCCCGACGGAAGCCTTAAAAACGTCTGCAACCACTCGCGCTTGTCCTCGCCGTAATCCGCAATATCGTTCCAGCTTTCGGCCCCGCTCAGCACCGCCGCAATAGCAATCAGAAGAATCTCTTCCAGCAGATGTTCCCGGTTCCGTTCGATCCGAGGATCGCGTAACTCAGCAAAATACTTCAGGGGATTGTCCATTTCCCCTTCTTACCTATTCCCCGCTCCATGCATATAGCAAGCTATGGACATTTATATGCGTCGGCCCTGCCGCTACCGTGGCCTTATTTGTCGCAACCGCCTCGGCCTCGTAGAATGACCTGAGGGCCGGCGAGTTTCGCCGTACGGCGCCGCATATCGATGAGTGAACCGGAAACAGGTGATAGTTCCCATGCGCAGGCGGTCTCGCCCGCTTGGGAGAG
>JBARMQ010000494.1:0-12224 GCA_049802535.1 Bryobacteraceae bacterium
GTGAATCAACCATAACTTCGGCAGACCTTCATCGATCCGCCTCATGACATCGCTCGCCGTCAAACCTGGCAGCTCCCGCAACAGATTACGCCGAGCCTCATAGTCCACCGGCCGCCGATTATCCGGATCGACCAAACTCAAATCCCACAACTCCGAACCCTGATAGAGATCCGGAACACCCGGCGCAGTCAGCTTTAGGAGCACCTGCGCAAGTGAATTGACCCGCCCTGGCTGAATCAGCGGCGTCACGAACTTCTCAAGCTCTGCCAGAAACTTGTCGTCCGCGCAAATAGCTTCGACGAACGTCTTAGTAGCGCTCTCAAACGCTTCGTTTGGTTCCCGCCACGAAGTTTGGGTCTTCGCCTCGCGAGTAGCCTTCTCCGTATACTGCAACAATCGATCGGTTGTAATCGGCCAAGCGCCCACCATGGTTTGATACAGCATGTACTCCGTATTCCGGTCGGGCATCTTGTCGGTTTTGTATTTGGCGTTCGCCTTCGCCCAGCTATTCACAGCCCTCTCCCACCGGGGAGGGATTTCAGAGAGCACATCGATCCGCGCACGCACGTCTTCACTCCGTTTTGTGTCGTGTGTTGAAGTTGAGAGCATCGTTGCCGGATGCAGCCGTTGATTGGCCTCGCAAAATGCATGGAACTCTTCAGGTGACGTGCCAAAGCGCCCTGGATCCCCGCCCACTTCATTAAGAGACGTAAGCCGGTTGTAGAAATAGAACACCGTATCTTCAACACCCTTCGCCATCACCGGCGATGTGAATTGTTGGAAGCGCATAACGAACTCGGTTTCATAATTGCCGCGCGTGCGCATGGCCAGCACGTCTCCCAGGAAATCAAAAAGCTCGCCGTCCAGGTCCTGCCGGTTCTGCTTGGCCGCCTCAATCGCTTCGGTGATGTACTTTCGGTCGTCCTCCGCAACCTCTCCGCGCTCCGGAACCACGTACGTCCGGTATACCGGAAAACTTGCCGCAACCTCCCGAATGGCGTGCCTGATGTCATGCCGGGTGAAGTCGCGCCGATCCCTGTGCGCCTCGCACACTTTTGAAAACAACGTCGTCAATCGATTCACATCGCTTCCGAGCAGATTCCGCAAGACCAGCAGCTTCTTGTCGCGGCACACTGAGGCGTAGTCCGTCGGCTCGGCGGTAAAGCTCGAGTAAAGCCGGTTGAAATCGTCTTCCCGGCTTGAATCGACGAACAGACCGTTCACCACGTTCAAGAAGTCGTACCCAGTTGTGCCGTCAATCGGCCAGTCTTCCCGCAACGCTTCGCCAGGCTCTAAAATCTTTTCGCCCAAAATCCAAACGTCAGGTGCGGCACCGCGCAGCCGGTCGAAATATTGGCGAGGATAGCGGAGGCCGTCTGGATGATCGACACGGACGCCGTCCAACACACCTTCGCGCAGCCATGTCAGGATCAGCGCATGTGTATCGGCGAAAACGCGTGCATTCTCCGTCCGCAGGCCAATCAGAGTGTTAACGTCGAAAAACCGCCGATAGCCGAGTTCCTGCTCCGCCGTTCGCCAAAAGGCCAGACGATAATTCTGATGCTCCAGTATGTCGTCAAGCGCGTCCGGATTTCGGTTTATTGATTCGACGGTTTTGTCGATGCCCTCGGCGATGAAGGGCACTTCGTTGGTAAGCCTCTCGATCAGGCCCCGGATCACCTCTTTATCGCGATGCCTGGCTTCTACGCATTCCCGGCTCTCCGACGCACAATCAGGCAGGCTGCGCAGCGAATCGGCGAGAAACGCCAGATATTCCGATCCTGTCTGTTCCGCGGCCGTAGCGATCACGGAAGCGATCGATTCCGGCGCCACCGGGGCAACGTTATCGAAATAGTGAACGGCGAATTCACCCCCGTGACGTTCAATACGAACCTCACCGCGCGTCAACACGCGCCCGTAATGATCCCCCAGAATTGGCATCAGGATCTTATGGCGCAGCTTTTCTTCCGATGAGTTCCAATCCACGTCGAAATACATCGCGTAACGGCTCGCCAAGCCGTTCTCCAGCACGTCCCACCACAGCCGATTACGCCTGCCCGAGATTGCCATGTGGTTTGGCACGATATCGAGCACTTGGCCCAACCCGCATTCCTTGAGTTGTTGCCAAAATCGCTCGTGTGCCGCGCCGCCGCCTAATTCTTCGTTTACCCGGTGGTGGTCCACGACGTCATACCCGTGCATGCTATGGGGAGCAGCCTGCAAGTAGGGAGAGCAGTAGACGTGCGAAACGCCCAGCTCTTTCAGGTAATCGGCGACCTTCGCTGCGGCATCGAAAGTGAACCCCTCATGCAGTTGTAACCGGTAGGTGGCCAGTGGGACTCTATTCATCCGTTTCGTAAGAGAACTGCCGGGCATACATTGTTTCAAATCACCGGGTTTTAGGGGAGGGCGTACATTGTAAGTGCGGCCAAATGTTATACGAAATCGCCGAAGGCGTTTCCGCCAAGAATTCTGTCATCCTGTTGCATCCCGGAGACAACGTTGCCGTGGCCAGGGTCGCCATTAGCGCCGGCCAAGCTATCGATGCCGGTGTCGCCACAGTCATCGCCAAAGACTTCGTTGCGCCGGGTCACAAACTGGCCATCCGCGCCATCGCGGATGGTGAACCAGTTTACAGGTATGGCAACCTCATCGGATTCGCCACCCAACCCATTGAAGCAGGACAGCATGTACACGAGCACAACCTCGGTTATCGAGAAGTGCAGACCACCGGCGAGGCCCCGAGTGCGTCTCCCGTGCGCGTCGAACGGCGTTCCACCCGCACGTTTCAGGGTTTCGTTCGTCACGATGGCCGCGTTGGCACGCGCAACTATATAGCTGTTGTGGCCGCGAGCAACTGTGCCGCCTACACATCCGAATTGATCGCGCAAAGTTTCGCCGGTGAGGCCTTGCCCTCTACCATAGATGGCATCGTCGCGTTTCCACATGGCGAAGGCTGTGGCATGTCAATCGGGCCGGATACGGAACAGTTGCAGCGGACTCTTAAAGGCGTCTTAGATCACCCCAATGTCTCCGCAGCGCTCATCTTGGGCCTGGGTTGCGAAGTTAACCAGATCAGTCATTATCTGGGTTCAGCCGGCAAGCACGCGCCCTCAACGTTACAGGGATTAACAATGCAGGAGACGGGCGGAACGCATGGTGCGGTCACGTTTGCGCGCAATCACATCCGGCAATTCATTGACCGCGCCGCCGAAGAGAAGCGCGTGGAAGCATCGGCGTCGAAACTGGTGCTGGGTCTGAATTGCGGCGGATCGGATTCCTTCTCGGGCATCACCGCCAATCCGGCGCTGGGCCACTGTTCCGACCTGATTGTCGAACAAGGAGGCACCCTCGTACTGGCCGAAACGACCGAAATTTTCGGCGCTGAGCACCTGTTGACTCGCCGTGCGCGCTCGCCGGAAATTGCTGCGAAACTACTTCGAACCATTGAAGATTACAAAACGTATCTGAGGCAATTTGGAGGCAGCTTTAACGACAATCCATCGCCAGGAAACAAAGAAGGCGGTTTGACCAACATTTTGGAAAAGTCCTTGGGAGCGGTGGCAAAAGCTGGCACTTCAACGCTCGAAGATGTTCTGCCGTTTGCAGGCCGTATCGAGTCTCCAGGCTTTCTTTTCATGGATACGCCGGGCTACGATCCAGTCTCCATCACCGGTCTCGCTGCAGGCGGGGCGAACCTGATCGCGTTCACAACGGGGCGGGGAAGCGCCATCGGATTTCCGAATGTTCCCGTGGTAAAGATTGCGAGCAATTCCCATACCTATCGCCGCATGCGCGACAACATGGACGTGAATGCGGGGCGCATCGCCGATGGGCAGTCTTCTGTATCGGAGGTCGGCGCCGAAATCTTTGAATTGCTGCTGCGGGTGGCCTCCGGCGAACGCACGTGCGCGGAACAAATTGGACATCACGAGTTTGCGCCTTGGCGCATTGGCCCCGTTATGTGAGCGTTTCTCGCCGAACAACCAGGCTCTCGAGATAGTCGAGGTCGAGCTCGTACCCGAAGCCTGGCGCGTCACTCACCTGAATCGTTCCGCGCGACGACACTTCGACAGGCGGCACGATGATGTCGCGCTTCCAATAACGTTTGCTCGCCGATACATCTCCCGGAAGAACAAAGTTGGGAAGTGTGGAAAGCGCGATGTTGTGAGCGCGTCCGATGCCCGACTCCAGCATCCCGCCGCACCACACCGGAACATTGTGCGCCTGGCACACATCGTGAACACGCTTCGCTTCGGCAAACCCGCCCACTCGGCCCAATTTGATGTTGATGATGCCGCCGGCCTTTAGACGAAGCGCCTGTTCGGCCTGATGCGCCGATCGAATGCATTCATCCAGGCAAATAGGCGTTGCGAGGGCAGCCTGCAACACCGCATGATCGATGATGTCGTCGTGCGCTAGCGGCTGTTCAATCATCATCAGGTAAAATTCGTCGAGCTTTTTCAGATGATCCGTGTCGTCAAGCGTATAGGCCGAGTTGGCGTCAGCCATCAATTTAATCGCCGGAAATCGTTCGCGAACTCTTGCGATGACGTCTACATCCCAGCCCGGCTTGATCTTCATCTTGATCCGCTGATAGCCCGCGTCGAGTTCGTTTCCAATCTTGTCGAGCAATTGCTCCACTGTGTCTTGAATACCAATGGAGACTCCACAAGGGATTTCGCGGCGGGCCCCTCCGCCGATGGTCTTCCATAACGGTTGGTTCTTCAAGCGGGACTCTAAGTCCCAAATGGCCGCTTCCAACCCTCCACGAGCCATGTTATGTCCGCGAATGTGAGCAGTACGCGCGTTTACGCCCGCGGCTGTCTCAAAGGAATGATGCAGAACACGCGGCACAGCATAGTCGATCAGCAATGGCCAAATCGAGCCGGTCCACTCCTCGTTATAGAACGGATTCTCGCCGGCCGTCACTTCGCCCCAGCCGGATACGCCGGAGGCAAACGCCTCTACTAAAATGATGTCGCGATGGTAGGTGCGCCCAAAGCTGGTTTCAAAAAAATGCACCAGGGGCATTCGAATGTGCCGTAATACAACTTTGTCTACAATCATTGCCATATGCCGAGCCGGTAGGTTCCTGAATCCTCGTCCCGATCAAAGCCCGTAACGGCGAGACCGCGGCTAAAGTGGCGGTCGAACTGTTCGGCGATGGACGATTGTTCGCTCAACGCGCGCTGGGGATCATGCTGCTTCCAATCTCCAATTTCCATTGGAACTCGAATCGAAGCGGCCGGATCGGGGCGTTCGACTGCGGTCCCGTTTACAATCGCCTCCACCCGGGGCGAAGCAATCCACCATTCCGCCGTTAGCCGATCGGTAGGCAGCCCGCCGTGAAGATGGCTGGTAGTGGTTCCATACTGGTTGTGGGTGTAACGGCGAGCGGTTGCGCCCAGCCGCTGGATGTTGAAAAATGCGTTCTTAATTTCGAGGGGATCAAATGTCCATTCGATGAGATCAACGCCGCGTTCCAGCGCGTAATCGCGCTGTTTCCATTTCAGTTGACGGCCAACTCCTGTGTTTCTATAAGCGGAGAGCACGCCTAACATATGGCTGTGCAGATAGAATTTGCCACCCGGCTTGAGTCCAGGAATGCATACGCAGAAGCCGACCATTTGGTCGCTATCAAAGGCGCCAAGCAGTTGGCCTCCAATCTTATCGGCCACCACAAATAGGCGAAACGGGAGCAGTTCTACATCGTCAAACCCCCAGATTTCCCGTTGGAGACGGACGACTTCTTCGAATTCGGAGTGCCTTTTTAGTTGACGAATTTCAAAACTGATTGCGTGCGCCATTGAAGGATATTTTCTTAGTACAGCACGCCCTCACCGCCAATCGTCTTTTGGCGAAATATTTCTATTAAGTAGACTGAGACGGATATCAAAATTGACTTTTCAGATGGAAAAGAGGATCGGCAATGGCATCTGACGACAGAGTTTCGGTGCGCGGAAGCGCGCGCCAGTTGCTTCCGGAATCGGAAAGAATCTCGGCGGTAAGCAGTGAGGAACCGGTATTGGCGACGGTGGTGTTGCGGCGCAGGACGGCATTGCCGCCCGCACAGCCATGCCATTCCATCACTCGTGAACAGTTCGCTGAGAATCACGGGGCGAACCCCGCCGATATTACGTTGGTAGAGCAATTCGCCAAGGAGTACGGATTGACGGTGGCGGGAAGCTTTCCGTCGCAGCGGCGGGTCACGCTTTCCGGATCCGCCGGGAATATGCAAAAAGCTTTTGGAGTTTCGCTGGCCCATTACGAAGACCAGGCGAACGGAATTCGCTACCGCGGCCGGCAAGGGGAAATCTCTATACCAAGCGAGTTGCAAAACGCTGTCGTGGCTGTTTTGGGACTCGACAACCGCCCGATTGCAAAGTCCCATATTCGATACTTGCAAGCAGCGAGTGGGGGCACATCAGGCACATTTACGCCGCCGCAAGTTGCCGAGTTATACAACTATCCTGGCGCCTTGACGGGAACGGGGCAGACGGTTGGGATTATCGAATTAGGCGGCGGTTACTCTACCTCGGACCTAGCTACGTACTTTAGTCAACTTGGAATCAGCCCTGCGCCCAAAGTTTCATCGGTATCGGTTGACGGCGCAAAAAATTCTCCCGGCTCTGACGCCGATGGCGAAGTGATGTTGGACATAGAAGTCATCGGCTCTATAGCGCCCGGCGCGAAGATCGTTGTCTACTTCGCTCCCAACACCGATCAAGGCTTTCTCGATGCAATAACAAACGCCATTCACGACACCACGAACAAGCCTACAGCGATTTCAATTAGCTGGGGCGGCCCCGAAAATAGCTGGACGCAACAATCGTTGACGGCGATGAATTCGGCGATCGAAGACGGTTCTACGCTCGGCGTAACGGTCACGGTGGCTGCGGGCGATAACGGCTCGACCGACGGATCGAACGACGGGTCACAACAAGTTGATTTCCCCGCCTCCAGTCCATGGTCGCTTGCTTGCGGCGGCACAACGTTGATCGGGTCGGGTTCGACCATCGAGTCTGAGGTTGTGTGGAACGAAACAGCGAGCGGCGAGGGCGCTACCGGCGGCGGCGTCAGCAACAACTTCCCCATTCCGAGCTATCAGAGTAACGCCAACGTTCCGACGCAACCGGAAACCAATTTTGCGGGCCGCGGGGTTCCCGATGTGGCTGGCGACGCCGATCCTGAAACCGGGTATCAGATCATCGTCGACGGACAAAGCGAGATCGTCGGAGGAACCAGCGCGGTCGCGCCCCTTTGGGCGGCCCTGATCACACTGATCAACGAACAATTGACCACCTCCGGCGCGTCCCCCGTAGGGTTCGCGAATCCCCTTCTGTATGAGAATCCTTCGGCCCTTCATGACATCACTGAAGGCGGCAATGGCACCTTTGATGCAGGTACGGGTTGGGATGCTTGTACCGGTTTGGGTAGCCCCGACGGGACTTTGCTCTTGAACGTCTTCACCGGAGCGCCGACAACCACGCCACCGACCGGGACCGGAACAGGCACCGGGACAGGCACGGGTAGCGGCGGCGGAAGGCATCACAAACACCATCACGCATGATGTCGTCCGCCGGCCCACGTACGGTTCAGGATAGAGTTCCGATTCCGGGAAGCGCGCCGGTGCATAGTAGCACTGCGCATTTCACCCCCGCGAACCCGGATTTGGAACTGGATGTGACAATCATGCTGCGGCGGCCGAGCCCCGGTGCGTTAGCCGCCGATCCCAAGGACCTTGCCGCCGTCCAAAGCTTTGTTCAGAGTTACGGGTTAAGAGTCGTGTCCGAAAACCCTGACGCGCGCACCATCAAGGCGGCGGGTACGGCAGCTCGGATGCATTCTGCGTTCGGCGTCACGCTGGAATATTCGGGGACCTCTGCTACCGATCAGGCGATTACCTACCAAGGACCGCTCAGTGTGCCCAAAGCGCTGGATGGCATCATCATAGCGGTTCTGGGCCTCGACCACCGCCCTATTGCCAAGCCACGTTCTTGAAAGACGTGAATGATCATGCTGCCGAAATTGAGGCGCCATGAGACGCCGGCTCAACTGCTTAACCGCAAACCGGCGCAGCCCAATGAGGAGCAGGTTTGGCTGCACGACATCCTGGCGTCATTGCTTCGAACGCCCATTGAATTCCGGACGTTGAGTCTTGATCAGCTTGCCAACGCGCTCGATCAACATCCGCAGGCCGACGAAATGCTTGCCACATTGCGCCGTTTGTGGACTCATCATTCCGCAGTGCGGCTGCTTTCAGAAGCGGGTCTGCCCAATGAAGCCTACTTGCTCCGCGAGCTTGCTGGCCGCACAATTTCGCGTTTTATCCCGGCGGATGAAGTTGACGGCGACTTATACGCTGCGCTGGAGAGTTTCGACCTGACTTTGGAGGACCACGAGTGGCTGTGTTCCCTGCCAAATGAAGTTGTCAGTTATTGGGCGAAGATCATCGCTCCGAAGCCCGAAGCGATTGAGGTAGCAGTTCGGGTATTGGCGCTCCGGGCGGCGAATCTGGCGTTGTCTAAGGACCTGATTGCGTTGGCGCCCGCTGTCAGCGTCTCCCACTCTCCATTCCTAGGTTTGGTTGCTTCGGTTGACAGCGGTTGGAACGGCGACTCGCACGGAAGTGGCTCATGGGCTAATCAACGTCTGCTATGCATGCAGGAAATCCGCCAGTCGCATAAGACCCTGGAATCACGCGGCGCTTCGCCTGCTGCGACTTACCGGCTTCGCCTGCTGCAAGCGTTATTGCGCCGAATAGACGATTTGCTGAAACTGCACCGAGGGGAAGGTTCAGGCCGCGAAATAGCGGCTGACATTCTACGCGGCTTGGCTGAACAGAGTCATTTGACTGCGCTAATCACGGCATGTACACGGCGTTTGGCTCGGAAAATCGTGGAACAAACTGGCCGCGCAGGCGAGCACTATATCGCTGGAAACCGGCCTGAGTATGTATCGCTCAGCGTACGAGCGGTCGGCGCCGGCGCGATAACCGCTGGTACGGCTTTGGTGAAGTACACCGTGGCGCTGCTTGAGAAGGCGCAGTTGCTAGCGGGGCTGGGCTTTTCGTTGAACTACGCCTTTAGTTTTCTGCTGATGCAGTTCTGCGGTTTACCGCTTGCCTCTAAAATCCCGGCGCTGACAGCGGCAGCCTTGGTCGAGGAGATGGAGAAGGGTCGATCCGGTCCCATCGTCAAGATTGCCGCAATCGTGAGAACGCAGGTGGCTGTCACTTTGGGCAACCTCGTGGGCGCGATTCCGGTGTCGATCTTGATCGATCGCCTTTGGCTCTTAGTAAAGGGCGCGCCCTTTTTGAGTCAAGCGCAAGCTGAGCACAGCGTTCACAGCCTCAATCCCTTCAAATCGCCGACAATTATTTACGCTCTGATCACCGGCATGTTTCTGTGGATTGCCAGCATGGTAACCGGGATGGCGGCCAACTGGATCGCGCATCGAAAATTAGATCTGGGAATGCGCAAGAGCTTTCGCTTGCGACGCCGACTGGGAAGTGGTGGTGCAGGATACTTGGCGGATCTAGTCGTTCGTCACGGTCCTGGTGCGTGCGGTTACGTCGTTTTGGGATTTCTGCTGGGAATGCTACCCGTGATTGTCAGCTTGTGGGGTATTCCCCTCGAAGTTCGGCACGTCACCTTATCGGCGGCTTCGTTGAGTTACGCGGTGGACGGCCTGGCGATCCGCCACCAGTTGCAAGCAGGCGAAGCGGCCTGGGCATTCGTCGGCGTGCTGGTTACCGGCATCTGCAATATCGGCGCATCATTTTTCGCCAGCTACGTTGTCGCACTACGAGCGAGGGAGGTCCGCGGCATCGGAACCTGGAAGCTGGCGGCGATGGTGATCAGAGAAGTGTTCCGGAATCCGCGGTCGTTCGTATTGCCGGACGAAGTGAGCGAAACGATTCCTTAGAGCATCCGGATTGCAGGCTGAAACGATTGCGCTGGCGAAATGTCCGACCGACTGGATGAACTTGTTGGTCCAATAAAGCAAAGTATACCCAATGTGCACGCCACCAAAAGGAAGGAGTCACCCAATAATTCATGAAGACTGTTAGTTTTCAGCAGACTCTCCCGCGCCAGGCTGGGTGCCGCGATAAAATCGGAAAATCACATAGTTATTCTTGGTAAATAATTTGCTAGACTTGAAAGCCAAGGCCAAGATATGTCTATCCAGCTTCGGCCTTCATTGGCTTGCCCCCGATGCGGAGAAATGGAAGAAATCTACCGGTCACGCTCAAGACCGTGGGACTCCATCGCCTTGATTCTTCTCTTGCGGCCATTGCGATGTCTGGTTTGCAACAAGCGATATTTTGTGCCGGTGCTTTACGGAAAGCGCGTTCTGGACCGCAAGGACAGTTCGATCGGCAAATCGAAAGCGGCGAAGGCCGGAGACAGCTAAATTCGACTATTGAGCAACCAGTTCAGGACTTTTGTCTAAACGTCGATGGCCTAATTCGCGCAGGCAATGATCGATCCAAAGCTTAGTCAATTTTTCCTGTGCGCCGTTTTGCGATAGGCGCGATCGCAGGCTGCTAAATTCGACCTGATCGAGTGGCTGATCCTGATTGAAGCATGAGAAGACAACCGTTTCCTTTCCGGTTAACGGGTCTTTGTGCATTTGGAGGCACTGCGCACAAATCTCCTTCATCATGCATTGCATAGGGGAGTTGATACTGCCGATAGCGTGGTGATCGGGCTTCAGGAATGGTCGAAGCACGCCGTGGCGCGCCTGTTGCACACCGCGCATCATGCCGTCGGAGCCGATAACAATAAGGCGATCGACTGAATTCAATGGGATTTCGCCATCACCCAATTCACCGCGCCCGTAGGCAGCCATCGCCTCTACGATATTGCCGACAAATGCGCTGTCCTGCACGCGGCCCGGGGTAAAGCCGGGTGCTTCATCGCAACACCAAACGATAACGTTGGCGGCCTGTTCAATCTCATTGACTTTATAGCGATCGATGATTTTCTTGTAGCCCGCGAAATACAAAACACGTGAGCCCGCCTGACGTAGTTTCTGGCCGATGGAGAACAGGACGGCGTTTCCTAATCCGCCGCCGGCAAGCAAAACGGTCTCTTGTGAAGGCGTTTCGGTGGGCGCGCCCGTTGGTCCCATGAGGATCACCGGTTCGCCACGCTTAAGAAGCGCGCACAAATCGGATGAACCACCCATTTCGAGAACGATGGTGGAGAGTGTGCCTTTCTCAGGCTCAACTTTGGCGCCTGTTAGCGCCAAGCCTTCCATGCCCAGCCTGGTGCCGTCCACGACCGCTGCCAAAGTCTCGTAATTTTGCAACCGGTAGAATTGTCCCGGCTGGAATGCGCGCGCGGCGATGGGGGCTCGGACTACGATCTCCAAAATATTGGGAGTTAGGCGGATGACGTCCTGGACAACGGGCCGCAATTCGTCGTTCAACCGGTCAAGCAGCGCTTGTGGCTCAGGTTCAGTAGCCGCCATTCGCGATAAGACGCGCGAGACGACCGGGTAGCCTTGCTTCGCACTGCCCATGGCCTTGACCACGTTACCCGAGAACGATGGATGAAGATCACCGAAAAAGCTGATGGCGCGGCCGTCGGCGCGAAGGGAAAGCAGGATGTTAGCAACCACAGGTTTGGAGATGCGCTGCGGTTTAACGGGATGCCCCTGTTCGTCGACGGCTTGGAAAAAGCGGCCGTCGAGAGAAAAATTGTGCTCGTCTTCGCGCGCCAAAACAGTGTTAGGCTGGGTGCCCGCCGCTACCAGTATCGATCGGGCGGGAAGAACAACAAATTCTCCTGTCGGAACCGTGATGTTGTTTTCGGTATCGAAGTGCAGCCTTTCGACTCGCAGGGCTGAGGCCGCCCCATAGCGATCGATTTCAACTTCTTTGGGAACCAGACATTCGGCGAATCGTACGCCTTCTTCCAATGCCTTCGCTACTTCTTCATGGTTGAGCGTATAGCTCGGGGCGTCAATCAGCCGCTTGCGATAAGCGATAGTGACGCCGCCCCACGAATGCAGCAATTCGATGAGACCGGGACGCCGTCCTTCACGCGCAGCCCGATCGCGTTCCGCCCGAATAGCGAGCGCATGCGAAAGGAACTCCTCCGCAATACCTGCTTCTTCGGGCGTCCACTTGGCACGGACTTCGCGTTCGCCCATTTCGGCCACCAGCGTTTCATAACGTGTCAAAAACTTCTCAACCTGCACCACGTAATACG
>JBARMQ010000495.1:0-11143 GCA_049802535.1 Bryobacteraceae bacterium
GTTGCAAGCCGTCGTCTGAAGATCGTTGAGGCGCGCGCGGCAGAGGAGTATCGGCGGGATTGCTGTCGCCTGGGAATTTCTGTTGAACAGGATCTCTTCCCGTTGAGATCTGGACTGGACCAACTTCGGAATCCGTTATCAGACGAGGTCCGCGCTCCTTCATGTCCGGATCGACATAGCCAAGAGTGACGAGGCCAGCCGAGGTGGGGAGCAGACGCTGGGCCTTGAATTTCAATGAAAATTGGCTCGGATCGATAGAGACTTTGAGGTCGGGCGGAGCAAAGAACGCGAATTCGACCACGAGATATTCATACGACTTAAGCGTTTCGCCATTGTCGAGCGGGATGTAGTGGCCCCAAAGCTCAGCCCCTAACCGAACTTCACCTAATTTCGCCTGCGCACTGTATTTACCAGGTTCAGCGCGAGTCTTGGTGCCTTGCGCGTGAAGGAGGCTTAGCGAGGCCGCAACCAGCCCGCACACCAAGCGAGAGCGATAGCTCATGGAGAGATTATAGGCTGAAAGAGAGAAGACAAACTGGCTATGAATGGCGAAAACAAGATTGCCCTGGTCACGGGCGGAGGGAGCGGTATTGGCCGAGCGGTCGCTCTCGCTTTGCACAAGGCTGGTTATAGCCTTGTATTGGCGGGACGCAGGCCAGAGCAGCTTCAGAAGACCGCAGCGCTCGCAGGCGACGACGGACGCATGCTCGGCATCCCTACCGATGTCGGCAACGCTGAATCCGTTAGCGGCCTTTTTGAAGAGATCAAAAATAAATTCGGGCGATTGGACGTGCTTTTCAATAATGCGGGCACGAATGCCCCTGGTGTTCCGATCGACGAACTAACCGTCGAACAGTGGAACACCGTCGTCGCGGTCAATCTGACGGGTGCATTTTTGTGTGCGCGAGAAGCAGTGCGATTGATGAAGACTCAGGATCCGCGCGGTGGCCGCATCATCAATAACGGCTCAATTTCCGCTCATGCACCCCGCCCGAACTCTACGCCATATACGGCGACGAAACACGCCATCACGGGGTTGACGAAGTCGTTGTCGCTCGATGGACGGCCATTTGATATCGCCTGCGGCCAGATTGATATCGGCAACGCGGCAACTGAGATGACGGAGCGCATGCAAAGCGGCGTTGCGCAGGCAAACGGACAGACGATGATCGAGCCGCGAATGGATGTTCAACACGTTGCCGACGCGGTGGTGATGATGGCCGGTCTGCCACTGGACTCCAATGTCCAATTCATGACCATTGTGGCGACTAAGATGCCCTTCGTGGGGCGAGGTTGAAGCCGCCCCGTGTCCCTGCCCTTTGCGCTTTTCTAGAGCAGCCCGAACCAGGATTTGGCGGAAGGGAAGCCCTCCAAGAGCCAGATGTCCCCGCGTGGCTTGCTGACGGCGATGGCAATCGAATCGCCCTTCGGGGCGACGCTCATTCTGCCAATTTCGGCCGCGGGCGGAAGGTCGAGATCCCCCAATTCGATGGAGTGACCCGTTTCGGCCTCAACTTTGACAACGGCACGTTTACCGCTGGCGCTCCGCACGACGCCGAATAACGTGGCGCCATCTTTGCTCCAGTCAAACGTGAGCCACTGACCGGGAAGGGTTGCTTTAGTTTCTTTGCCATCAGGCGAAATCAGGAAGAGCGAGTCTCTGGTATTGCAGGCGATCAAATTGCCTTTCGGAGACCACCTGAGATCGTGGATTGACGGAAGGCTTCGCAATAGATTGGGCGTGCCGCCACTGGAGGAGGCTGTCGCTAACCACCAAGTGCCGTTGCTGTTGGTCGCGAAAGCGAGAGTGTCTTCGCCGGGCGACCATGCTGGCGAGCGCTCATCAGCGGAGCCAGAAGTTAGTTTCACCAACGGGCCACCGGCTGAGTTAAACACATAGATGGAGTGACCGCCGGATTGACTGACTGAAAAAGCCAACCGCTGACCGTCGCCCGAAAACGAGAGATCGCTGAAGGATGAGATCCAGGAGCGGCCCAAATCTTGCGCGGAAACGAGGGGCCGTTCCCAGCCATCGGCGAAGCTTCGCAGCCAAATGGTTTCTTTACCTGTTCGGTCGCTGGTGAAAGCCAGTTGAGATCCGGTCGGAGACCACGCTGGATTTGAGTCGTTGCGAGACGACGCCAGCATCGGGGTCAACTTGAGATCGGAGGGAGAGAACTGCATTACATCGAAATCACGCTCGGCGACGGTAAATGCAATTCGCTTGGCGTCCGGGGAGATGGCGGGACTCAGCGCATCCTCTGTGGTTTTGGTTAAGGGAACAAAATGGCCAGAGGAGAGATCAGCCACGTGAATATCGGATCCGATGGTCCCAGGGAGAGAACCCGCGAACAAAACATGGCGGCCGTCGGGCATCCATTGGAACGGATAAATGCCATCTTCGAAAGTGAAGGCGCGTCGAGGCGCGCCGGCGGGATACGGAAGAACCCAAAATTCGGAGTCGCCCGACCACGTTGCGATCCACAAGCCGATGGCCTTGCCGTCAGGCGAGAAGCCGACGTAACCGCGGCTGAAGGAGCGTTGATCCCAACCACCTTGGTCGTAGCGCTTAGCATTCGGCGAGCCAAGACCATCCGAGATCCACAATGACAAGCCTTCGTTCGCCCCTAGCTTCAGAAAAGCGAGCTTGCCATTGGGTGCGAGGGCAGCTGCCTCAATTCCAGGCTGCACTAGTGTTGACGTTCCGCCCGCGGCGCCGACTGACCAAAGGCCTTTATGACCGGAAGGATCCGTCGCGAGGTAGTAGACATGGGAGCCGTCTTGTGACCAGAACGGCTGGTCGCAGTCGGAAGCAGCGCGCGTGATCTGGGCAGCCGCATATCCGGCAAAGTTGCGAACGAAGACCTGCCGCGTCGATCCGACATCCGCTGTATATGCCAGGTTTTTTCCATCGCTGGACCAAACGGGCTCGCCCTCGAAATCACCTGTGGTGGCGACTGGCGAAAGCCGATACTTGTGCAGATCGACGCCATTTCGGACCTTTAGGAAGAGGAAGGCGCTCAGCAAGATGAAGGGGATACAGCAGAGCGCGGCCACCGGAGTCCAACGGCGTTTTTTTACAGGCACGGACGGGACGCCATTTGTAAGAGCAGGCCTGTCGCGAAGCCGCTTTAGGTCATAGAAAAGATCGTAAGTGGACGCGTATCGCGAGTCGCGTTCCTTTGCCAGACATCGTTCCAGAATCCAGGTCAGTCCTACGGGAATTTCAGGGCGGATTGCCTCAAGGCTGGGCGCCTGTTCATTCAGGATGGCAGCCATGGTTCCGACGATGCTGCCGCGATCAAAGGCTGCGACGCCCGAAAGCATTTCATGAAGAATCAATCCGAACGAAAACTGATCGGAGCGGATATCGACGATCTCAGCCCGCGCCTGTTCGGGGCTCATATAGGTAGCGGTGCCGAGGATTAAGCCGGGCTCAGTGAGGTCCTTCCCCGCCTTCGATTCGCGGCTTTCCGCTTCCGTGCGCTTGGCAAGACCAAAATCGAGAACTTTGACCAGGCCGGTCTTGCTAACCATGATGTTGGCCGGCTTGAGGTCCCGGTGCACAATGCCTGAGGCGTGCGCCACAACAAGGCCATCCAGAATCTGCACGGCAATGTCGAGAGCTTTGTCGAGCGATAGGGCCCCCCGCTTCAGAACGGCGCGCAAGGTGTCACCTTCGACCAGTTCGACGACCATATATGGCGTACCCGAGTCAATGCCGACGTCGTGAACGGTGAGGATGTTGGGATGGTTTAAAGCGGCAATCGCTCGCGCTTCGCGCAAGAAGCGCTGCTGCCATTCGGGATCGCCCCCCGAATTATTGACTACCTTCAACGCCACTTCCCGCTGTAAACGATAGTCCCAGGCGCGATAGACATCGCCCATGCCTCCAGACCCGAGAGGGGCTAAGACCTCATAGGGTCCGATAGTTTTGCCGGTCGCAGTAGACACCACGAGTAATGGATCGGCAACACAACGGAAAACTGTAGCCCCGCGCCCGCTTAATTTAAGGGAAAACGCTACTTTGCGGCTACTTGCGCCATTTTGTAGCGCGGGAGCAGAATCTGGACAATTAAAAGGGCGATCAGATACATTGATCCGGCAATGAGGAATAAGGGCGCGTAGACATCTTTCGAAAAGGTAAGCCAAACACCCGTTGCTTTGGATGCCAAAGCGCCCCCGACCGCACCCGCGAAGCCCGCGAGCCCGACGATGGAGCCGACAGCGGCGCGAGGAAAACAATCAGAGCCGATGGTGAAGATGTTGGCCGACCAACCCTGATGAGCCGCCGCCGCGATGCTGACTAATCCGACGGTTAACCAAAGATTCCCGTGGGCATTGGGAACAAAGATGGCCGCCGTGACGGCTATGGCGCAAATGAGCATGGCGGTTTTTCGAGCTTTGCCGAGGGGCCATCCGCGCGCGAGAAGGCGCGAGGAGATCCAACCGCCGCCGACTGAGCCGACATCGGCCGAGACATAAATGGCGATCAAAGGCGGCCCGAGATGGGTCAGATCGAGGCTGTAGTTGTCATGCAAAAAGCCGGGCAGCCAATTGAGATAAAACCACCACACCGGGTCGGTCAAAAACTTCGCCAAGATGAATGCCCACGCAGCCCGTTGGGTGAGCAGCCGCGCATAGGGGACTTTATGCACAACCAACTCATCATGATCGGAACGAATCAGAGCCAATTCCTTAGCGGAAAGACGTGGATGGTTCTCAGGCTCCCGGTAGGTAATTGTCCAGACAATGACCCAAATTAAGCTGCACGATCCGGTGAGTAAGAAGGCAGAGTGCCAGCCAAAGCGCGCCGCCATGAGGGGAACGAGAAGGGGCGCCACGACTGCGCCGATATTAGAGCCGCTATTGAAGATGCCGGTGGCGAGGGCGCGTTCCCGGCGGGGAAACCACGTGGCGACGGTCTTGATCGCCGCCGGAAAGTTCGCGGCTTCGCCGAGCCCCAAACCGAGCCGCGCTAAGCCGAACTCAAAAGCGTTTCGAGCGAAGGCATGCGACATCGACGAAAGGCTCCAGACCGTCGCCGAGATCATGTAGCCGAGGCGCGTACCCACTTTGTCGATGAACCAACCGGCCAGCAGCATCATGACCGCGTAGCCGGTCTGGAAGCAGACAATAATGGTGCCGTACTGGTCTTCGGTCCAGTGCATATCGTGCGCTATGACGGGTTTCAGGATGCCGAGCACCATGCGATCCATGTAGTTCACGGTGGTGGCAAAGAAAAGAAGCGCGCAGATGTACCACCGGAAATTCGGGATAGCCCGGCTACGGTCGATCTCGGGGGGCGAATCGGCGGGGTCGCCTGGTGTCATGCGATCCCACTTTACTTCAGCTAGGCTATTCCAACAAACCGGCGGAAGTTGTCCTGGAACAAACGTTGCACGTCGCGTTCAATCTGGGGCGTGGTCACGTGGAAGCCATCGCGCGCAAGAGCCCGATACGTTTCGACCAAAGAGGCCGAGATGACGTGGCGTGAGTGTTTCCATTTATAGACGATCTGGTCCAGAATGCGGGCATCGGAATGTTGGGGGATGAAGGTTGGACCCAGCAGTTCCAGCCGCTCGTCGGTAATCTCTCGAATGATGGAAGGATTATTCAGGAACCACCAGCAGCCGAACGGCATCAGGTTACTGAATTTGCGTGCCGCGACGCAGAGCTCGTGCTGGTTCTCACGGGACAGCATGCTGACAAGAAATCGATTCTCGGGGTTTTCGTGGCAGAGCCGTTCGACGGACACGATGTCGGCATGGCCAACGGAGTCGCCTGCATCTTTCAACTCGGGATGTACCGCTTTGCGAACACCGATCATCATGGAGAAAGGCAGCTTGTGATCGCGTCCGGCGGGGAGCACGACTTCTCGAATCAGCCGCGCACGGGTCGAGTTTTCAGGGTATCGGAAAGATGGCGGCAGCGAAACGGCCATATAGAGCGGTTTCATACGAGCAATCCAATCGTCGATAAACTTGCGTGCGCTGGCGATACCGGCCTGGTCTAAAGTCTTCTGCGACGCGTAGCCGCGGCCCGCGAGCACGATCGAGGCGTGTTCCCAGTCGTTCAACAGCGGATCCATCCGCAGAGCGGCATGCAGTTTTGGATGTTGCGGCGCGCCCGCCTCCCAATAGGCGAATTCCTGTTCACTGAAGACGTCGTTGGTCATAACGATGTCCGTGACGCCAGCCAACTTCATGGTGCGCTCCAGGTGCTTTTCGGGTGTCGCGGAGCGGAAGAATTCCCGGGCTTCCTTTAATGTTTTGGCGTAAGGATCAAGACCGAACGACGTCAGGACACAAAGCACCCCGCGGCATGCCTCCGATAGCGGCGTGTTGCGAACAAACAAGGTGTCCCAGATCAAATCTGCTTGTTGCGGCTTAGTAAGGGCCCAAAACGCCGGAATTGAAATGTCTGAGGAACGGAAGATCTCGGCAATAAGATAGTGGTACGTTACCAGGTCGTCGATGCCGGCAGAGAATAATTTCTGGAACCCGGGAGGGTAAAGGTGGGTATGAATATCGAAAACCGGTGTATGGGCGACGATCTGCTGCACTTCCTGGGCTAAATCGGAGGCTGACAACTTCTCAGCGGTAACGGTGTCGTTCTGTTGGGACGTCGGCATGGATTTCTTTGAGGATGGCGTTTGCCGGTAGGGCGAGAGGATGTACGCTAGACATGCGCCCGTGCCTGTGCCAATCTTTCTGAATGCTAGCTTATCGCATGAAACGGTTCACCGCGAGGAAATCTGAGAAGCCGGGTCGACGGTGGCGATAACCATTAAAGATGTAGCGGCACGCGCCCAGGTGTCGGTGGGGACGGTATCGCGGGTCATCAACGCCCGTCCCGATGTAAATGCGACTATGCGCTCGCGGGTCGAAGAAGCGATTCGGGAATTGAATTTTCGGCCGAATGTGCGCGCACAAAATCTAAGCCGCAATTCGTCTCCGATCATCTCCTTCATCCTGAGCAATCGAAGCTTTGTCCATCCCTTTCATGCGCATGTGTTGCAAGGGGTTGAGGAATACTGCTCCCACACAGGCTATTTTGTGGTGTTTGCCCGCTTCAATTATTCGGGTAATACCGCGGTAAATCATCTTCGGCTGCCTTCGGTGCTGCGCAGCCATGGCATTGCCGATTGCGTAATCGCGGCGGGGACGAACTATCCAAACTTTTTGGAGGCGATGGACGGCCTGGGAATGCGTTACGTCACCCTGGCGAATAACGTGATTGGCGACGCGCCGCACCCTGGAGTGAACCAAGTTCGATTTGACGACTATTCGGGATGCGCTGAAGCGACGCGGTATCTGCTGCAGCTGGGCCACCGTGATATCTGGTTTCTGGGGGATATCTCAATGCCGTGGTGCCGCGTGAGATCGGAGGCATACCGATGTTGCATGGCGGAAGCGGGATTGGAACCACGTATGCTCTCAGCCGGATTAGCGGACGACCAATTCATGGATGGCATGAACAGCGTGAGCCTGATCCTCGAGAAGAAGTTTCCGGTAACGGCCATCCTGACCAGCAGCGACGACATGGCGTATGGAGCTTGGGAGGCGCTCCAGCGGAAGAGTCTTCACGTGCCAGGCGATGTCAGTCTCATTGGCTTTGACGATCAATATGGGGCGATGCGTTTTCCGCAGCTGACCAGCGTGCACGTACAAACGTGCGAAATTGGAGTTGAGCTGGCAAAAATGGCAATCGACAAGATAAGGACCAGCCAGCCGGAAATGCCGGAAATCGTTGTGCCTACTAAGCTGGAGCGCCGTGGGACCTGCCGTCCGATATTTTGATGCAAGGGATAACCGGGTGCGCCAGTCCACCGAATCATTCATTGAGATCGTTCAACACGATTTGCGCATCTAAAGGATGAGGATTACATGAAAAAGTACATTTTTGCCGGAGCAGCGGTAGCGATTGCCGCCTTGGTGTGGCGAGCTCCCGCGTTCGCCGGCACGTTCCCTGACGCGGCGGTCGATACTCCCGCCAATTCGCTGCATGGCAAACAGACCGCCGTGTTGGCTGGCGGCTGCTTTTGGGGCATGGAGGGCGTGTTTGAGCGGCTCGTTGGCGTAACGAATGTGGTCGCCGGCTTTTCGGGCGGCGACGCGTCAACCGCGCACTATGAAGTCGTGAGCAGCGGAACGACTGGGCATGCTGAATCGATCAAAGTCACGTACGATCCGAATCGCATTACGTACGGCCAACTGTTGAAGGTTTACTTTTCAGTGGCGCATGATCCCACGGAGCTGAATCGTCAGGGGCCGGATACCGGGACGCAATATCGCTCAGCAATTTTCTATCAGACTGACGAGCAAAAGAAGATTGCGGAAGACTACATCACCCAGCTGAACGCTGCCCACGTATATGGAAGACCGATCGTGACGCAGGTCGTTCCCTTCAAAGCTTTCTACGCGGCAGAAGCTTATCACCAGCACTACTTGGATAACAATCCGACCCAGCCGTATATCGTTTACAACGACCTGCCGAAGATTGAAGCGCTAAAGAAGGAATATCCGCAACTCTGCCGCCGGTAACGCGCCAATCCGTTAAATCGCGCCCATAACCTTGAAAGCAGTGGCATGCTCGGACGGCTTCTCCGCGGGCGTTTGGATGGTTAATCCGGTGGAGGTCTGATGCCACTTCAGTTTTCCACCGTACCCTAGCATCTCTACGTTCTGGATCTTACCCGCGTTCTGCGCGCCACCTAACGCAAGGGCCTGAATCGTTATGGGCGCAGTGGGCACACCCATAACAAAGGCATACAGCGTTCCCTGCTTCGTCGTGAAGCGCACATCCTCGGCTGTCAGATCCTTGCGGTTTTTCTCATTAAACGAGCTGCCGGATTTGATGGCGTGCGTGCTGGGGCCTTCGCCGAAGATTTTCCAAGGCCTGGTGCTGTAAATTCCCTCGCTGTTGATCGACATCCATTTCGTGATATCTGCGACGACGGCTAATTCCTGATCATCGGGTACTCCGCTGTTCGGCAGAGGAATGTTCAGTAGCAGGTTGCCATTGCGGCTGACAATATCGCACAGCAGGTCGATAACCGTTTTGCCGGTTTTGTATTTAATGCCGCGTTTATAATGCCAATCGCCAATGCATGTATCGGTCTGCCACGGCTTCGGCCAGATCTGATCGACAACGCCGCGCTCCACATCCAGCACGCACGTGCCGGTTGTGCAATCCTCTTGACGCTTACTGTTATAAACGGCGTCCACTTTGCCGCCATTCCGCTGGGCACTGAGGTTGTAGAGATTAGCGACGATATTTAGCCCGTACTCTTCGAATGGTAGCGGCCCATCCGTATAGAGCAGGTCCGGGTGGTAGTTATCCACCAAATCTTTTATTCGCTGATACCAGTGATAGCGCCAGCTATCGGGAATGTTGTCGGAATTCCAGGGGAGTTTGGGAACATAGACCGTGGTGTCGGAGGTGTACAAGTCTGAATACGCCTTGTCCTGCCCGTCGTAGGGAACGCCGGCGAGCGGGCCAGTCTTGTCCGCGCCGTGACTCGATGTAAACCACTTATACGTGATCCAGAGGTGCTCCGTAACGCCGAACCGCAATCCTTGCGCACGCGCCGCTTTGGCCCATTCGCCGACAATGTCTCGCTTTGGCCCGACCGCTTTCGCGTTCCAACGCGGCTGATACTTCGAGTTCCACATGTCGAAGTTGTCGTGATGCGCGCCCATGCTAACGAAATACTTGGCGCCGGCCGCTTTATACAGGCTGATTAAATGTTCGGGGTCCCAATGGGCCGCTTTGAATTGGGGGATTAGATCTTTGAAGCCGACCTTCGACTGATGACCGTAGTGGGCGACGTGATAGTTGTATTGATCGCTGCCTTGGATATACATGTTGCGGGCGTACCAATCGCCATCTTCGACGCCTGATTGCGGTCCCCAGTGCGCCCACAATCCGAACTTCGCATCGCGAAACCACTCCGGGGTTTCATACTGTTCGAGAGACTCGCGCGTGCCTTGAAAAGGACCCTTGGCGATTTCCAAGTTGTGAGCAGCGCCCGGAGCCGGTCTTACTAATCCAGTGGTGGCTGCGGCCGCAGTCAGCATTTTCATTGCGTTTCGTCTCGTTATGCGCATGCAAGGTTCCTTCCGACGTAAGTTGCAGAGACATACTATCGCGGGCGCGGGAAAGTAAAGAAAAACTGTCTGCTGCTCGTTTGTCGCGTCTCCACGAAACCGACTCCTAAGGCGAGCCGTTCTAAGAATTCTATTACCGACCAGCGAGTAGAATGGAAACTTCTGTGTCTTGCACTGACGCGCCTGACACGAAAGGTTCTATGGCGAACGAAAGCTGTGATATCGGACTGATTGGCCTTGCGGTGATGGGCCAAAACCTGGTTCTGAACATGGACGACCACGGATTCCGCGTGGCGGTGTTCAATAGAACCGTTTCAAAGGTAGATGATTTTTTGGCGGATGAAGCGAAGGGCACCCAGGTGCAAGGCGCGCACTCGATTGAAGAATTGATCGGGATGTTAAAGCGGCCGCGACGCGTGATGCTGATGGTGAAGGCGGGCGATACGGTGGATCAAATGATCGCCCAGATTGCACCCCACCTTGAAAAAGGCGACATCATCATCGATGGTGGAAATTCGCACTACCCCGATACCAATCGGCGCGTGAAGGACTTGAACGCCAAGGGCATACTCTTCATCGGCACGGGTGTTTCGGGCGGTGAAGAAGGCGCTCGCCATGGTCCATCGATCATGCCAGGGGGAAACATCGAGGCTTGGCCGCATGTCAAAGATATTTTTCAATCCATTGCCGCCAAGGTGGACGATGGCACCCCTTGCTGCGATTGGGTGGGTGAAGACGGTGCGGGCCACTACGTAAAGATGGTCCACAATGGCATTGAGTACGGCGACATGCAGCTGATCTGCGAAGCCTATAACTTGCTCGAAGCTGGCTTGGACTTGACAGCCGACGAGTTGCATAAAATCTTCGATCAGTGGAACACCGGGGAGCTGGATAGCTTCCTCATCGAGATCACAAGTGAGATTTTCACCAAGAACGACGACGATGGTAAGCCGCTGATTGACAAAATTCTCGATACGGCCGGCCAAAAGGGCACTGGCAAGTGGACGGGAATCAGCGCGCTCGATTTAGGG
>JBARMQ010000496.1:0-12577 GCA_049802535.1 Bryobacteraceae bacterium
AGGAAAGCGCGGGCGGCAGATCGGCCTTCTGACCGGCTAATTGCGCCGTGTACAGCGCACCCAACTCTTCAATTAGGACGTTTGCCGACCATCCGTCACAAACCATATGGTGCGCCGTAAACAGGATCACCAGGTGCTGTGGATCAAGGTCAATGATTCGGATTCGTGTTACCGGTCCATGGTCCAAATCAAACGGCGTCTGTGCGTCGCGCTCGATCAATGCGGCCAAGGGAGCGCCTGATTCGGCAGAACCGGAGAAATCGAATTCCTCGATCGCGACGCCGGCGGTTTCCTGAAACCGGATTGTCTTGGTCTCAAGATCAAAGGTCGCGGTCAGTATTTCATGACGCTGCACCAGCATCTTTAATGATTGGATCAGCACACCCCGGTCAACCGGCCCCTGCAAGTCCACCGTAAAGGCTTCGTTATACGAACAGTTCGCCTCCGGACTCAGCTTGGCCGACAAGAGGATCTCGAGCTGAGACTCGGTGATCGGCGCGACATTGGCTCTGGCGGCCGCGGGCACAATCGCTCGTGATGCCTCGGCGCAGAGAGACTCAGGCAAAACATCGCCCGCACTCATCTCTGCAACGCTTTCGTCAAACGCCCGGACTATCGACTCTACATCCGATTCGCTGTGGGCCGTCGTCAGGAAGCACGGGAAGCCTTCCTGAATGTGAATACCTTTCTCGCGTAAGTGGTAATACAGCAAACTTCCAAAGGGGAACGATGATGGAATGCTGAAGTAAAATACGCTTCCGCAGGATTCAACCCGGGAAGGGAAGCCGTACCGGTCGAAAATCCCGTTGATTCGACTTGTCAGCTGCTTCGTCCGTTCCGAGAGCATCTCCTGCAGCGCGTTGCCGGCTTCTTTGAGGTGTGTCAGGACTGCCTTGGCCGCGGCGAGCGCGAGCGGATGCCGGACAAACGTTCCCGCAAAAAACGTTACACCGGCTTCTGGGAACGAGTCGTCTCCATAGTTCCACTGACCGCCGTCAAGTGCGTCCAGGAAACGTCCGCAACCCGCGATCGCACCGATCGGGAATCCACCGCCCAGCACCTTGCCGTAGGTCGCCATATCGGCTCGAATGCCGTAATAGGCTTGCGCGCCGCCTAAATGCAATCGAAATCCAGTTACGATTTCATCGAAGATCAATGCCGTTCCCGACGCTGCTGTGATGCTGCGCAATTGTTCCAGAAATTCGCGCGGCTGCAGTGCCGGATGGCGGCTTTGTACGGGTTCCACTAGGACCGCGGCTAATTCCGAGGCGTGTTCGCGAACGTAGCTAAGTGCTTCCGGAGAACCGTAATCCAGCACTACCATGTTTTGAAGGGATTCCGCGGGAATGCCGGGAGCAATAGGCATTGACCGATACTTGCCCGGCGCACCCACCCGCTTCGCTAAGACTTCATCAAAATTTCCGTGGTAATCGCCCGCAAAGAAAACGACCTTGTTTCGGTTGGTTACGGTGCGGGCCAGCCGCATCGCCGCCATAACCGCTTCCGATCCGGTATTGCAAAAAGTCGCCCGCTCCATGCCGGTTACATCGCACAGCAGTTCCGCCACTTCCCCCGCTAGTGGAGTCTGCGGACCAATCTCAATCCCCTCGTCCAATTGGCGATGTGCCGCTTCGCGAACGGAATCGGGCATATGACCGAGAGCGATCGGCCCAAATCCGTTTAGTAAATCGATGTATTCATTCCCATCGATATCCCAAAGCCTTGAGCCCCGGGAGCGATTCGTGGTGATGGGATAGACGAGGTCCTTCCACTGCGGCCGAAAGCCGGAGACGACTCTCGGATCGGCTAAGACGCGTCGATACTTCTGAGTCAACGCCTTCGAGGCGGCCGTCTTGCGGGTGTAGCGCGCGATCAAGTTATCTAGATACAGGCGCTGCCGCTCTGTGAGAGTATCGATGCCCACCCGCTGCGCCGGTTTGTAGGGGCCAAAGGGCTTAAACTCCCGTGCCGCCCCAAGTGGCTCGTTTGAACTTGTGTCCACCGGAGCCGGTCGAGCGGTCGATTCGGAGCGCACAGCGCCACCCGGTTCCGGGCGGATATCGGCGAGCGGCATTTTGGCCCCGCCTAGGTTCAACATCTCCAGTTGCTTGGCGATCAACTGAGACATCGCCTGCAACTGTTCTTTCATGATCCGCTCAACCGGCGATCCGTTTACCGGTTCGAGACCGTCCCGGGTGGTCGCCGGCGACGGCAAATTCATCGGAGTCACAACTAAATCGGCGGGAACCGGCGCCGGGGCCGGGCATTGCGCTTGCGGCGGGTGAACTTCCGGAGGCAAGATCTCGTCCAAATGCGCGGCCAGAGCGTCGATCGAAGTGAATTGATCGAGCAGTTGACGAAACGTTAGCTTCACCCCAAACTGGCTCTGCAGCGCTTGTGTCACTTGTGTTAGGAAAAGGGAATCGAGACCCAATTCCAAGAAATTCGCAAGCGGGTTCAGCTCCTCCGCATCCATCCCAGAGAGCTTTTGGAGTAACGCGGCCACCGACGATGTCAGCCCCGTTCTTCTGCTTGGTGTGCTCTCAACAACCTTTGGCTTGTCCTTATCAGTCACGACATCCATCACGGCGGCTTCCTCGACTCTGTTTCTTGCGGTACTCGCTTCCTGTTCCTCTTTGGCGTCCACGCTACTAGCCCAAAACCGCTTGCGTTCAAATGGATAAGTGGGTAAGGAGATGCGTCTCGGCATCTCGCCGGCAAAATAGCCGTCCCAATCGACCGCAACGCCTTCCGTCCACAGCGCTCCTAACGCCCGTTGCATCGAACTGCTGTCGATTCGTCCGGGCGTTTCCACGAGGCTCGAAATCACCGCCGCCGGCTTCGGGCCTTCGCCTATGTTCTGGCGAACCAGCGTCTGTAGTGTTGTTCCCGGACCTACTTCCAAAAACACCGCGCCTTCAACCGAGCGCAACGTCTGCACCGCGTCCGCAAAGCGCACCGTATTGCGCAAGTGACGTGTCCAATACTCCTTGTTCGTTGCTTCTTCGCGAATCCAATCCCCCGTCGTGCACGAAACGTAGGGGATGGACGGTCCCTTCAGCCGAACCGCTCGCACATGAGCGCCGAAATCATCCAAAACTCCGTCCATCATGGCGGAGTGGAATGCGTGGGAGGCGCGCAACATCTTCGCTGCCACCCCCCTCGCGCCCAGAAGAGTCTCCAGCTGGCGAACATCTTCCGTTGGTCCCGACACCACTGACAATGACGGCGCATTGATCGCTGCCAGCGACAAACTCCCATTCAGCAACGGCAGTATTTCACTCTCAGGCAGGCGCACGGAAAGCATGGCGCCACGCGGCGCATTTTGCATCAGCCGCGCCCGCTCGGCGATCAGTTTAAGCGCATCTTGTAGAGAGAAAACACCGGCCAAACACCCCGCGACGAATTCGCCAACGCTGTGCCCAAGCATCGCAGCTGGTTGAATTCCCCACGACATCCACAATTGGGCAAGCGCGTATTCGGTGACGAAAATCGCCGGTTGCGCGAATTTCGTGTCATCCAGTTCCGCAGTCGCGGAATACATGACTTCGCGTAGATCGCACTTCGTGTGGGGCGCTAAGATCTCCGCACACTCATCCACGATTTGGCGGTAAACCGGCTCCGCCTCATACAGGCCGCGACCCATCTGTGGATACTGCGCGCCTTGACCCGCAAACAGGAAGCAAACTGGTCTCGCCTCGCTGCGAGCTTTGCCGGTCAGCTGCCTCCCCCTTTGTTGCCCTCGCAGCGACGCAATTGCCTCCGGCCGGTCGTGACAAATCACGGCGCGCCGATGTTCAAAGGCCTTCCGCCCTTGGGCAAGCGTGAACGAAACGTCCAGGAGAGCGGCTGCGGGCTTATTCTGAAGGGCATCGGCAAGTCTCGCCGCTACCTGTTCGAGCGCTTCGGCTGAACGCGCCGACAACACTAACAATTCCGCCTTTCGCTGGCTTTCCGTGGCAGGAACGTCAGGCGCTTCTTCTAACACAACATGCGCGTTAGTGCCCCCGACGCCAAAGGCGCTGACGCCCGCGCGCCGCGGCACGCCGTCTTCGGTTTTCCAGTCTTGCAATTCCGCATTGACGAAGAACGGGCTGCTTTCCAGATTCAACCTTGGATTTGGCTCCTTGAAATGCAAGGTCGGCGGCAGTTGGCGATGCTTCATCGAAAGCGCCGTCTTAATCAGCCCCGTCACTCCCGCCGCCACATCCAAATGTCCGACGTTTGGCTTCGCCGTACCGAGAGCGCAAAAATTCTTTCGCGCGGTGCTCTCACGAAACACCTGCGTCAACGCGGCAATTTCGATCGGGTCGCCTAACGGCGTCGCTGTTCCATGCGCCTCGATATAGCTAATCGAGTCCGGATGAATGTCTGCCATGGCTTGCGCCGTGGCAATGACATGCGTTTGCCCTTCCACGCTAGGGGCGGTAAAGCCAGCTTTCGCCGCACCATCATTATTAACGGCGAATCCCTTGATGACAGCGTAAATATGATCCCGATCGGCAACCGCTTCGGCCAGCCGCTTCAAAACCACTACACCTGCGCCCGACCCAAACACCGTCCCTTGCGCATCCGCGTCAAAACTGCGGCAATGCCCGTCCGGCGACACCATTCCACCGGCTTGGTAGAGATACCCGCGTTTTTGCGGCAGCGTGATGGAAACTCCGCCCGCCAGCGCCATGTCGCATTGATAGGTCAGTAAATTCGTGCACGCCTGGCAAACCGCTACTAATGATGTCGAACAGGCGCTCAACACGGTGACCGCAGGTCCGCGCAAATTGAACTTATAGGCCACTCGCGTTGCCAGCGTGTCGGCAAGGCTCCCCAACATTGTGGTGTAATTGCCGACCTGATAGGAAGCGGTGTAGTCTAATACCGACGCGCGGTCCCGGTGAACCTCGTTCATCAGATAGCTATTGGGGCTACACCCGGCGAACACGCCCATCGACGGCGCCACCGCAAAGGTGTCATAAGCTGCGTCCTCTAATGCTTCCCAACAGCATTCGAGAAAAATGCGGTGCTGCGGATCCATCAATGCTGCTTCTTGCGGATAGATCCCAAAGAAGGACGGCTCAAATTGATCGATACCATCGAGAATTGCGCGCGCCCGCACGTAATCGGGACCGGACGCTTGCGCTGTTGGCGGCACTTCCAGCTCGCTAGGGCTGAAGTGGGTGATGGACTCTACGCCGTTCTTCAGATTTTCCCAAAACTGCGCCGTATCTTGAGCGCCTGGGAAACGCCCTGACATGCCGATGATGGCGATGCCATCCAGTCGGTCTTCTTTCCCGTATTCGCTCATGGGATCCGCCTTGCATTTAACGGCCTGAATGCCGCTCTTTGTTGTCTTCCGCGCTTCCGGCCCGTCGTCGCGTTCGATACTGTCTCGGTCTGGCCGCCAAGGTAGTGTGCGAGCGCCCGTACGGACGAGTACCGGAATAGATCCGTCGTCGTGAACGGCCGGTCTGTCCGGCAACGCAATCGACTTTCGACCAGCGCGAGCGTTAAAGATGTTCCGCCCACATCGAAGAAGTTATCGTCTGGGCCAACCGCATCGATCCGTAGCACTTCTTGCCAAATCTCTGCGATATCCCGTTCCAGCGGATTCGTAAAACCCCATCTCGCCGGTTGTGGCCTCTGTAATGGCGGCTCGGGCAGCGCCGCGCGATCGATTTTCCCGACCGCATTCATCGGTAGCGCCGCCATCACTACAATGTGGTTCGGGACCATGTAACTCGGCAGCTCATTTTGTAAATACTCGCGGAGCTGCACTTCATCAGTCGTCCCCGGCGCAGCCGAGACATAACCGACCAACCGCTCATCGTTTTCGGCCCGTTTCCAAACTTGAGCCACCGCGTCCACCACACTGGCGTGCCTTCGCAGTGCGATTTCGATCTCGGGCAGCTCGATCCGAAACCCGTGAAATTTCACTTGGTGGTCCTGGCGCCCCAGGAAATCGATCAGCCCGTTGGCGAGAAACCGCGCCCGGTCACCGGTCTTATAGAGCCGCGCCCCAGTGCTCGTATCGAACGGATGTGCAATAAAGCGTTCCCGCGTGAGCTCCGGCCGGTTGAGATAGCCTTTGGCGAGCCCATCGCCGCCGAGATACAGATCGCCCGCAACGCCCGGTGCGACGGGTCGTAACTGCTCGTCCAGGATATAGGCTTCTGAATTCGAAATCGGCCGCCCGATCGGCATCGACTTCGCCCCGTCTTCGACCGCATCAATTAAATGACACACTGAAAAGGTTGTGCATTCGGTCGGTCCATAACCATTCACCAACCGTGCCGGGGGACCTAAGCTCAGAACCTTCCTCGCGGCGTTGGGATCGACCGCGTCCCCGCCCACCATCAGGGTACGCATGTTCGCAAATGCCTTTGGTTCGGTCGCCGCCATGATGCTGAACAACGAAGCTGTCAGGAACATCGTCGTCACGCCTTCACGCCCAATGGCTCGAGCGAAGTCGCCTGTCGAGAGAACTGTCTCCGTCGGAATGATCGCAAGCCGCCCGCCGTTGAGCAACGCGCCCCATACTTCAAATGTGATCGCGTCAAAGGCTGGGTTGGCGATCTGCCCAATTACGTCCGAAGGGCCAAGTTCGATGTAATTTGTGTTTCGAACCAGGCGAATAATGCCCCGGTGCGTCACCTCGACCCCTTTCGGCGCGCCGGTTGAGCCCGACGTGTACATTAGGTACGCGGCATCTTCAGGGCCACCGGTGGGCTGCAGATTTTCATCGCTTTGATCCTGTTCCGGCCCCTCTGTCAACGGCACAAGATTCCGTCCGGTATCAGCCAATCTGGGCAAATTAGTCCCATCGCTCAGGATCGATCGAACGCCGGCGTCTTCGATCACAAAACGGGTACGTTCCGCGGGCGAGTCCATATCGAGCGGAACATAGGCGCCCCCCGTCTTGAGGACAGCCAACATCCCAACGACCATCTCGATCGAACGTCTCGCCACGATCGCAATCCGGTCGCCCGTCTTGCTGCCCCCCTGAATCAATCGCCGGGATAAGCGATTCGCTCGTTGATTCAGCTCTTCATAGCGGACTTCACGCATCCCCTCGGTCACCGCAACGCGCAGTGCGTGCAAGTGGGCTTGTTCTTCAAACAGGCTCACAACGGTTGCCATGCGCGGATAAGCCGAGCTGCTAATGGTCCACTCCCGTGGAATTGTGATTTCGGTGATTGTGTCGTTCATGGCCGCTGATGTGCCGTTGTCGCCGGGCTTTGCCACCGATTCAGGCGTCGAAAGAAGGACCCGTGAACAATGCTCCCCGAATTGCAAATGCTAACGCCGGTGTCATTGCTTACCGGAGAGCCTTGGAACACCGGGCTCACGGGAGTAAGGAAAGCGCCCAATGTAAGCGGAAGTGTCCCCAAGCTCCCAAGGTGCATCGCCCGGAAGGCGCCGCGAAGTTTCCCAGAATCTCGAAGCTTCCAAAAGAGATAGGCCGAAGACGGCGCCTCAATGCTCGACAAGTAAACGGCGCGGATGACCCGATCCCGCCATCCCCGCCGATGGCGGCTGCCGCGTTGTCTCACCGCACGAGTGGTGCTCATTTCAAAAGTAAAAGTTACTTAATCCCTTAAGACAGTCGATATGGGGGGATCCCTCAATTGTTAACCGCCGCTTCGCCTTTGACAAGCGTAAGTCACCGGGCAAACTACCAGTACCCAGCAGGTGGGGGTATCTCTTTCAGTAATGGGTGCCGCAAGTTTTTTTATACTCCGCCGCCATTTTCGCTCAAATCTGCTAGTCTGGGGTTCTATTCGTACTGCGGTAGCGGGACCGACGCACTACTAGTTTGTGCGGAGAACCCGTACGTCCGTACTGAATCTGAAGTACTAAATAATTCTATGTAGGAGCCTAGGAGCGGTGCTGACTTGATCATTCCGGTTAAACATTCAGTTCGTTTGGGCGATAGGTCTAGCATCTTCCGCGCAGCATGAGAAAAAACGTTTTTAATGTCCACCGAGGTTTTGGGGGTACTCCTTTGATCGGGAATTCTACGAAACCGTTAAATAGACTGCTTTGGGCCGCCATCGCGCTGGTGTCGTCGGCCGCTGCTGGCCATGCCACGACATCGCTAAGTCCAGCGTCAGTCAATTTAAATTCGGGGCAAACTTACCAGTTCAGCTTGACCGTGGATGGCTCTCTCACTCCGAGCACCGCGAGCATCTCGTTCGCAATTTGGCCGCCACTCGGCACGATCTCGCCCAGCGGCTTATATACGGCGCCTTCCGTCACGGCCGCCCAGTCGACACGAGTCGTCGCGGTCATCGTTCCTGCCAGTCTCTCTCTTTCCCCTGTTGTCGTGGCGTCAAAAATCGTCGTTTCGCCGCCGGTTTCCGTGTCAGTGAGTCCCTCCACCGCTACCCTTAGCAGCTCAGGGACGGTTCAATTGGCCGCATCGGTAACCAACACGACGAACACCGCCGTTAAATGGTCGCTTTCGCCCGCTCTTGGGACCATTTCGACGTCTGGTCTTTACACCGCGCCCCCGACGATCGCCTCGACCACCTCTGTCACCGTTACGGCGACGAGCCAAGCGCAGACCTCGCGGTCTGGTTCGGCGGTGATTACCTTAATTTCCCCGGCAGTCACGACAATCACCCTCCCGCTAGAGGTCATGGGCGCCACAGCAACTACCAAATCCGTTCAGGTGAACGTGCCTGCAAATTCCGCCCTCACCGGTCCCTTGAACCTTTGGCTTCAGATTCACGGCCTCGAATACCAAACTCAAGCGAGCGTCCAAGTGAATAATGGAGCTTGGATTGCCCTCAACAGTCAAAATGTTGCGCTGCAAGGACTAGCTTCTAACTACGGCGGAATTGGTGGCGGCTTCAGCACGCTTTCAATGACCGTCGCCCTCCCGCAAGGATTGGTCACATCCGGCATCAACACCATTAATTTCAAGTTCAATGGCACCGACGGCAACTCGAGCGGCTTCCGAGTGCTTGCCTTCAATATTCAAGAATCGAACGGCACTCAACTCATTCCATCGACCGCGTTTGCCCAAGATAATCCCGCCAGCTGGACGATTCCGTTGAACGATGCCGCCGACATTGCCGCCGGCCAAACCTTGTGGAGTTCGGCTACCATCAAACAACCAGTCTCCGGTGGTTCTCCAACCACGTTGCAGGCACATTGCGGTGATTGTCATACCGCGGACGGACGTGATCTTAAATATTTCAATTATTCGAATAACGCCATCGAGATTCGAGCCGCTTTCCACGGGCTCAATAGTACTCAGGGCGCCCAAATCGCGAGCTACATCCGATCACTGTCGACTCCAGCTCCCGCAACCGCACGCCCCTGGAATCCGCCCTATCAGCCGGGTCCAGGTCTTGATTCGCAGCCCGTTGCCGATTGGGCGGCCGGAGCCGGTATTGGAGCAGTGCTTGGCACGGATGCCGCGATGATGTCTGAAATCGCGCCGACGCTAACCTCTACCGACTTCGATCCGACTCAATACATGAACAGCCGCGAGACTCAGCTGGCACTCCAGCTTCCCGATTGGAATCACTGGCTGCCCAGGATTCATCCGCTCGACGCTTGGGGAAGCGCGTTTACCAACAGCCAGCTTTATCAAACTTATCCTGCTCTTAAGTCATCTCTGTTGGTGGCCAACGCACCAAGTTATGTCAACAGCAGCCAGTATTGGGGTTATTGGGTTAACTATCAGATTTCCTTCCTGAGTGGCGAGGATCAGAACTTCCCTAACCCCGTGACGGCCTCCCAAGCTATTATGCTCCATTCGACCGCGCTTTGGCGAATGGTCAAGCAGTGGGAAATCATGCAGGAATTCCAACTTGAGGGCATGGGACAAACCTATTTCACGGCGCTCAATGCGGATACTCGGGCTTGGCCCAATCAGGGAGCGTTCTACGCTTCTCCAGCCCTCAACGGAATACCCGATGGATCACCTGGTATAGGAAATGGTTTGTACGGTACATTCCTATATCACTCACTGGTCTGGTATCAGATGCAGATCATTCTCAATAGCGGGAATGGTACCCAGTCTGGTCCCTATCCTGTTGATTGGGCGTACACATACGGGAGAATGTGGCAGATGAACACTCTCGCTCCTCAAGCGATGTTGCAAATGTCGATGCTCAAAAAGGCTCTGGGCAATTCAAAACAGTTTATGGGACCGCCGAGTGAGGGGCAAAACGGCTGGATGTACTCCATGAATGACATTAGTACGCTCGTCAACCCTGTTTTCGAATCGATGTGGGCGAACACTTCTGACACGCAGAGGGCAGAAATTATGGAAAGCTACGTCATCAACTGGCTTAATGAAGTTCAAGCGTACACCCCACAGCAGTTCTATGCTGGCGGCAGTACGTCGGCGAGCGAAGTCCCCGCGAACAACGACTATCCTGGATCCACGTTCTCGAGCAAGGTCTATTTCGCCATTCCTCGGTTGCGGTACCATGGCGTTAGCCTAGGCACCGTTCAGCGGCTCGCCGCATGGGGACAAACCATGTGGCCTTCTGTCAATTGGAACGTTCTGCCAAGCTGGACTTGTTCGCCATCAAACAATGGCAATTATATTTGCCAATAACAGTAGAAGCTAACTGCGCCGAGCCGATCCGAGAGGAACAGCCATTCCTCTCGGATTTATGGCTCGATACAGATCCTTCACAAGTGCCTTCGATCCGAGCCCTCCCGCATATCGTGATTTGTAACCACGTCGAGTGCACAGTCCGGCCCATTTCTTAAGGCGCCTCCCCATCGATGGTTCTCGGTAGAGCGCGGCACGCTGAAGATAAACTGTCTCTACATCCGAATAAAAGGCGGGTATTGCTGCCATAGCCTTAAGGGATTTTGGCATGACTTCGGTGAGCAATTGTTCGGCCATCGTTTGCCTGGATCTCGCCACCTCGGCAAGATAAGCATATTCCTCCGCACCAGCGCCTAAGGCCAATTTGAACTGAAAAGCGGGAGCGAAGGTCTTTGTCGGGTCACCGGTCGCGGCAGAAGAATGTCGCCGATAGTAGCTAAGTGGTTCCCGCAGATGGACCGCTGCGCCTTGAATAGAAGCCAGAAAAAGAACCCATTCATCGAAAGGAGCAAAGCCCCTTGTCCAACGAGAGAGAGTACGTGTTCTCTGTAGAAACGGACGCACAGGCGCGGCGCGAAACATGATCGTCATTCCATTGATCGTGAAAAGCAACTCTTGTTCGGAATGGCGCAATTTCCCGAATCGTTTCATGGAAGGAATGACTGTCTTCGTAGGTGACAAATCTTCGTTTGTACATAGCAATGGATGGACTACCACGTTTACCGAAGAATCTTTCTCAAGCAACTGAAAGGCACACTTGAGTTTATCCGGAAACCAAACGTCATCTTGGTCGGAAAAGGCAATGACGTCTCCCGAACAAAGTCCCGCGCAGCGAAGAAAGTTATCGGTATACCCAAGATTTATTTCGTTCCGGTAAATCTTGACAGGAAATGGGGATCTCTTCGCGAACCGCGCCAGAATCTCTAACGTTTGGTCGGATGAGCCGTCGTCACACACCACCAGTTCATCAGGCTGTTTCGTCTGATGCAAGTATGAGTCAAGTTGTTGCTGCAGGTATTTGCCGCCGTTGTAGGTACACAGTCCGATTGATAGCTGCATTGGTCTCACCGTGATTGAGAGTTGATCACGAAACGCTTCACACCAAGCTCATACCTCTGTTTATAGGGCCTCGCGACAGAACCTTTCCAATTTCGAAGGGCGACGCGACATTACCCATTGCCAATGACCGCTCGTACGGAGTCGGCCAACACAGAGTAGTTAAACAGCCGCTCGGCGAGGCGCCGCGACTCGTCGCCGGAACTTCTCCACTCGCCGGACACGGCGAGATCTCGAAGACGCCGTGCTAAACGTGTTGGGTAGGTTTCGTCTTTTGTTCCTTCATAGGAAAGCAGCATGGAGGATGGCAAGACTCGCGCAGCCTCTCCTACTCGCGTTGCGATCACATGTTTGCCGCTGGCCAAATATAAAGGCAACTTGCCAGTTGTCCGGACCTGCCCGGCAAGATCACTACTTTGCGTCGATAAACAGATGTCTGCCAGGCCCAGATAGCCTGGCAGCTGGTCGTATGGTTTCCATCCGACGAATACAACGCGATCCGACACGCCTGCCTTCCTAGCGAAATCCTTTAGGCGATCTAAGCCATCACCGCTCCCGATGACTAAACCTTTTATGGGTAAATCACGAAGCTCGGTCAAGGCTTGAATGAGCTCCCACCCATAACACGCACCGATTCGGGCATTCCACGTAATCGAGCCAAGCACTCCGACCACCAGATATCCGCTTAAGCCAAGCTCACTGCGTCGCTCAGACAATGCCTCCGGGCGAAATTGCTCGATGTCCACACCGTCCGGCACAACCGAAACCAGTTTATGTCTTCCAGCCAAATAGGTCTGATGAAAATGACTTCTTACCACAAGAGCGTCTGCTAGCCGAATCGATGCCCATTCGAGTAATCTTGTCAATTGGCAGCCGAGCCAGCTGCGTTTGCCATTTGATTTCGCTAGGAAGCCGATGGCGTCACCGGTATCGATAATGACCCGGCAC
>JBARMQ010000497.1:0-11768 GCA_049802535.1 Bryobacteraceae bacterium
GATGCGGGTTGGGCGGCGAGAGGCTCGGGGCCTAATAGCTCCAGCGCGGACCTGACCGAAACACAGCCCAATATCAACATGCCCGAGATCATGGAGTTTGCTAAATCCAAGGGCGTAAAGGTTTGGCTTTGGGCGCACTGGAGCGACATTAACCGCCAAATGGACGACGCGTTTCCGCAGTTTGCGAAGTGGGGCATTTCGGGAGTGAAGATCGACTTCATGAATCGCGACGATCAGTGGATGGTCGACTTTTACCGGCGGGTCGTGAAGAAAGCCGCCGACAACCATTTGATGATCGATTTTCATGGCGCGTTTAAGCCCGATGGTTTACGCCGCACCTACCCGAACCTGATGACGCGAGAGGGAGTCATGGGTCTGGAATACAACAAATGGAGCGCGCGGATCACGCCCGATCACAATGTGATGCTGGCATTCACTCGCATGTTAGCTGGTCCGATGGACTTCACCCCTGGCGGCTTTCGCAACGTTACTCCTGAGGCATTTGTCCCACGGAATGTGCAGCCGGAAGTGATGGGGACCCGGGCCCATCAGACGGCTCTGTTTGTCGTGTTCGAAAGCCCATTCGAGATGTTGGCCGATGATCCGGAAGCGTACGAGGGGCAGAAGGAGCTGGACTTTCTGCGTGCCGTGCCCACCAGCTGGGATGAGACGCGGGTGTTAAATGCAAAAGTGGGTGACTACATCACCATTGCCCGGCGTCACGGCAAAGATTGGTTCGTGGGCAGCATCGCAGGCTGGCATGCGAGCACGCTCGATATCCCACTCAGTTTCCTGGGCCCCGGAAAATATACGGCAGATATCTATTCGGACGCGACCGACGCGGAGCAGAACCCGACGCACACAACTGTGGAACACAGACCAGTCGACAGCACGACCCATCTGAAAGCCGTGCTGGTCTCAGGCGGTGGTCAAGCGATTCGCATTCACCAATGAAGGTTAATGCACTCCAATGAGGTGAAACAGGACGTAGAAGGAGAACGAGAAGATCGCGGCGCCCAGTAATACGCACACCGGCAACGTGAGCACCCAGGCGAGTAGCAGATTTCTCAGCGTGTCCATCTGCAGCCCGGAGCGATTCGCAAACATAGTGCCCGCCACACCTGAAGACAACACGTGCGTAGTGCTCACCGGTAAGCCCCATTTGTCGGCCAGCCCGATTGTAGCCATGGCTACAAGCTCCGCCGAAGCACCCTGCGCGTACGTAAGATGTTCCTTGCCGATTTTTTCGCCGACTGTGACAACGATGCGTTTCCAACCGATCATGGTTCCCAAACCCAGCGCGATCGCAACTGCGAATTTAACCCATGTTGGAATGTATTTCGTCTCTTTTTGCAGCAGACTGGAGTACTTCGCGAACGCCGTTACTTCAGTTGGATCGGTAATCTTTTTCGACTTGATCAACTTGTCGATCGAGGCGCTCATCAAATAAATATCGATACGAAGGTTCTTGCGCTGTTCGGGTGTGAGCCCGGCGAAGTTGGTCTTGCCATTGAGTTCCGCGGCGATGTCTGAGTTCTTGCCCGAAAGCGAGGCGAACGTGTAATCGTTTGCGGCGCCTTTGGTCTTCATAAAGTCGGATAGATTGTCGACCGCTTCCTGGCCCGTGATCTTGGCCGGCGCGCGCTTACTGAGCATCGGCTGGACCGTTTGGGCTTGCTGGACGATCGCCGCTATATCATTCGGCTGCGACTCGGGGTTTAAAGCGTAAGTGGCGGGTAAAATTCCGACCAGAATAAGGACAATTAACCCCATACCCTTCTGCCCGTCGTTCGAACCGTGAAAGAAGCTGACGCCAGTGCACGTCAAAACCAACAGTCCCCGCACCCAGCCGGGAGGCGGCGCGTCCTTTTGCGGGGCCTCATAGAGTTCCTTGTTCTTAATGACCGCTTTCATCACAACCAGCAGCAGCCCCGCGAACACAAAGCCGACGATGGGCGAGACAATCAGCGAGGCGAACACGTCGTAAGCCTTGCCCCAATTCACGCCTTCGCCAAATACATGCCCGGGCGTCAGAAGCGAGTTGGCCAATCCAACGCCCATGATTGAGCCGACCAGGGTGTGCGAACTCGACGCCGGCAAACCCAGGTACCACGTGCCAAGGTTCCAAATGATAGCCGAAAGTAGCAGGGCGAACACCATCGCGAACCCGGCGCCCGACCCCACGTTGAGCACCAGTTCAACCGGCAGCAGCGAAACGATGCTGAAGGCCACTAATCCGGAGGAGGTGAGTACTCCGAGAAGGTTCCATATACCCGACCACACAACTGCGATGGTCGGTTTCAGGCTATGCGTATAGATGACAGTCGCTACCGCGTTAGCCGTATCATGAAAGCCATTAACAAATTCAAAGCTCAGGGCAAGACCCAGAGCGAGGATGAGCAAGAAAGCTGTCCCACCGGACATCGATCCGAAAATAGGCAAAACGGTCTCCCGGGGCCCGAGTCAGACAAGCCCAACGTTCGCTAAGGTTAGTAAATGAGAGTTACAGGAGAATTAAAAGACCGCTTTATTTTAGTCTGCAACCGCAGTTGTCAGTACTAATCTTGGGGCTCATGTCTCACACGGCGAAGCAATGATACTTTGGCGAATGTCGTGACGATTACGCTGACTGCTCCGCCGGGGTTACATTGTCCCGGAGCCAGGGGCCATCGTCCTCAAAGATGCCGCGTTGCTATGAGCGAGCGACGCCAATCATCAGTTTGTGCCCAGTTGGAAGCCTGCTGCCGCCGATGGGCTCGTCAGTGACCGCAATCGAAGTGAGATTGGAAGCAAGCGACGGGTTCGAAACGATAACGCTGCCTGTCCCGTTGCTCGATGCTCGAAATACACCGCCGCTGACGACAGGGGCGCCCCGGCTGCGCAGCAGCCAAAGTTGATACTCCCGGCCATTGGGGAGTGCAGGAAGATTGCTCGCGAAAAACTCCAGGTGGTGATCGGGAGTTAACAAAGCATAGCCGTGAGACTGCGGCGCATCTTCAGAGCCAGCAACGGATATTATCCGAATACCGGGCGTCGAGAGGAGGCTCGTGAGCTGCCGATTCTGTGAAATTTGCCGCTGGCGGGATTGAGCGGCCTCGAGCAATTGAGCGCGTTGCTGCGTCAGCTGGCGAACCTGAGCGGAGAGCGTTCTCACCTGTTCTTCAGCGCTATGTTGAGCGGCTGAGGCCGCCGCAGTCTGCGCTTTGGCTGCGCTCTGTTGTTGGGCGGCTACATCGACAAGATGCTGCTGGCTGACTAATTGCGCCTGTAAAGCGGTCAGCGATTCCCGATTTCTCTGTAACTCGGCATCGGTCGAGCTCAAAGTCTGTCTTAGCTGCGCGAGTTCTGTCTGGCGTTGAGCCAGAAGCCGCCGAAGGTTCGCCTCTTCGGGGGTGCCGTTTACTGCCCGCGGGGCCGGAGACGCCGGCGGCGCTGCTGTGCTTGCACGCGTCGCCAGTTGGTCTCGTTCACGGGTGAGATCTGCGACCCGATTTTGCAAGCTGTGAATCTCCGTATTGTTTTGGACGACGACTGGCTGCAATGAGCGGCGCTCAAGGCCTTTATCGTATAGGTAAACAACGGACGCGGTCGCGAGCGCCAATGCCGCCGCAATCGCGCTCCACCGATACCAGGAAAGCTGCGCAGGCCGAGCCGTAGGACGCCGGAATGGCAGCACTCCGCTCTGCGGCAAAACAAATTGGGTCTCCGCCGTTAAACTCGCACCGAACAGCGACCAAAACTGCGCACTGCGCCGGGTTTCAGATAAACAAGTTTCGCAATCCGAGGCGAGATGGGAAGACACATCCAGCGCCTCCTCGGCGTCAAGGCAACCGATTGCGAACATCGCGTATTGTTCGGCGGAGAATCCCGCACACTTCACAACCGCACTCCCATTAGTTTTACGAGTTGGATTGGGAAATGGATGTTACTCAGCGACCCTTCTCATTCAAGAGACCGACGACTCGCTTGCGCAGAATGTCTTCGACCAGCGCGGTCTCCGAGCCAAGCGGCGGCGTTTCAAACCGAATATCTCCCTTGCGATCGATCAGAACAAGCTGCGGCACCACAAAACGCACCCCCTGAGTTAACTGCAGGAATGCCCCCATTTCATTAAGTCCAATCCATCCGACCAGAAAATCGGTCTGCTGCGTTTGCATGAAGTTGTTGATATCGGCGTCGGATTTAGTATTGATGGCGAGATCGATCGCTTGAAAGCCTCGCGACCCTAGTTCCTTCTGAAGCTTGGTCATGATGTGCGAGGCGGCCTGGCAATGCGGACACGTCGTCTCGATGAATTCAAGGGCGATTACTTTCCCTTGAAAATCGCTCAGCGACTTTTCGGCGCCCGAAAGGTGGAACGTCAAGGGGGGCGCCTTGCGAAGCACAGGCAGCGCTTCTTGAGCAAAGGCCGCGGCGACGGAAAGACCGGTCATCAAAGAAATGGCAAAGGAACGTCGGAGCACAGCTTATTCTCCCAAAGTCTTTAGGAATTGTAGCTGTCCGTTGGTCAAATAGCATCCTAAGCTTGGAAGCTTAAGAACGTACAAGCCGCCACGGTGGCCGGCACGAAGAGCAAATGCGCCTACCGGCTTATCATGCCGCACGGGGCGAATCTGTTGCGCGTTTACTGGAGGGGCTCTCGAAAGTTCATGAATACTGAAATCGACGGTGCGGGAAACAGGATCATCTGATGGCGGGACTCATTGAGGATTATGCCTTAATCGGCAACGGTCAGACATGTGCATTAGTGGGGCGGGATGGATCGATCGACTGGTTGGGACTGCCTCGATTCGATTCGGCGGCTTGTTTTGCCGCGTTGCTGGGGTCGGACAACCACGGCCGCTGGTTGCTCGCGCCGGTGGCAGAGGCCCCTGAAGTAACTCGCCGATACCGGGACGGAACTATCGTGCTCGAGACCGAATTCAAGACGGCAGAAGGCACAATCTTGATCATCGATTGCATGGACCGCCGCGGCGAGCATGCGGACGTGTTGCGCCTGGTGAAGGGCGTAAGCGGGCGCGTGTCGGTACGCATGGAATTAGTCCTGCGGTTTGAATACGGACGCGTATGTCCTTGGGTGGAACGCGAACCGGGCGGCCGCCTGAAGGCGGTTGCGGGAGCCGATCAGGTGGTTTTGGCAACCACTGCGCCCATTCGCGGTGAAGGGATGAAAACTGTAGCCGAATTTGAGGTGAGCGAGGGAGAAGAAGTCCCCTTCGCATTGACTTGGGCGAAGTCGTATAGGCCCACCCCCACTTCGCCTAAAGTCGCCCAATCGATTCAACGCATCACCGAAGGTTGGCAGAAGTGGTCGTCCCATTTCAAAGGGACCAGCAAATATAGCGGACCTGTGCTCCGATCTTTGCTGACCTTGAAGGCTTTAAGCCATCACGACACGGGTGGAATAGCGGCTGCGGCCACGACTTCGCTGCCCGAGGAGTTAGGCGGATCGCGCAATTGGGATTACCGGTATTGCTGGCTTCGCGACTCTACGTTCACGCTGCTCGCGCTGCTGGGAGCCGGCTTTCACCAGGAAGCAAAGGAGTGGCGGGAATGGCTGTTGCGGGCAATCGCCGGAAGCCCGGATGAGATGCAGATTATGTATGGCATGGCGGGAGAGCGGTCGCTGTATGAATATGAAATTCCTTGGCTGCCGGGATATGCGGGCTCATTGCCCGTGCGCATTGGCAACGCCGCCTCCTCGCAAGTGCAAACCGATGTCTACGGCGAGGTGTTGGATCTCCTGTACCAGGCGCGGAAGGGCGGACTGGCAGAGCTGGAGGCGAGCTGGTCGCTTGAGAAACAGCTCATCGCTCATTTGGAAACGATCTGGAACAAACCGGATCAAGGCTTATGGGAAGTGCGCGGTGAGCCCCGCCAGTTTACCCATTCGAAAGTCATGGCTTGGGTGGCGATGGATCGCGCCGTGCGCACGATAGAGGATTTTGGCGCAGAGGGTCCTCTCGATCGCTGGCGTCAACTAAGAGCCGCCATACACGACGAGATCTGCCGATCGGGCTACAACGAATCGATGAACTCTTTCACCCAATATTTTGGGGGCACGACAATGGACGCCAGCCTGCTGCTGATGCCTTTGGTCGGCTTCTTGCCTGCCACTGACAAACGCGTGATCGGCACGGTCGCGATGATCGAAAAGCGCCTGCTCCGCGATGGGTTCGTTCTGCGCTATGAACCCGATCCAAAAGTTGAAGGGTTGCAAGGTACGGAAGGCGTTTTCCTGGCGTGTAGTTTTTGGTTGGCAGACAATTACACATTTCAGAATCGGAAAACAGAAGGCCGCGAGTTATTTGAACGGCTTCTCGCTCTACGCAACGACGTAGGCCTTTTGTCGGAAGAATTTTCGGTGAAAGACCGCCGGTTGGTAGGCAATTTCCCTCAGGCGTTTTCGCATGTAGCCTTGGTGAACACGGCCCATAACCTGGAAGGTGATGCGACCACTGCGGGGCAGCGCGCGAATCATCATGGAAAGTCGAGCAAACGACAGGCGACCGCCGAACCGGCCACCGCTGCTAAGCCTGATGGGTCGCAATCGGACGCCGCTGCAAAGCCTCTGTAACCACTTGCCGCAGATCTCCCTTGCGGACCGGCTTGATTAGATAGTCCGCATTGCAATCGCGGCAGCGCGCAAGGCCTGTTCGCTGGCCGGCGGAAGTCAGCATCATAACGGGCGTGAAGGGGCTCAGGTCAGAGTAAGCCTGTGCGCGGGCGAGCAGCGCGAAGCCGCCCCCTTCCGGCATCTCCGCATCAATTAGCAGCAGACGATAGGGGGCCGCAGATTCCGACGACGCCGCAACCATTTCGACGCCCCGCGAAGGGCTGGGCGCCGTGTCGACATCGGCTCCCCAGCGCGAAAGCGTGTCGGCCAACAGACGGCGGTTGGTGTCATTGTCGTCCACGACTAAAACCTTTTCGCCTTCGAGCCAAGGAATCCGCAGTAGAGATTCCCGCGGCTGCTCGGTTGAGGGCTTAACGCTAATGGTGAAGTGGAAGCGGCTTCCCACACCCGGTTCGCTCTCAACCCAGATCTCGCCTCCCATGATGGCAACCAATCGAGAGGATATGGCAAGACCTAGGCCCGTGCCGCCGTACTGGCGCGTCGTGGAAGAATCCGCCTGCACGAAGGCTTGAAAGATAAGCCGCTGCTTCTCGAGCGGGATGCCGATGCCAGTGTCGCTAACGATGAAATGCAGCTTTGAGTTGTCATCGCTCCGAATACGGACCGAAACTTCACCTTGATTGGTGAACTTCAAGGCATTGCCCACCAGGTTGGTCACAATCTGGCGCAGACGGGCCGAGTCGGCATAAACCCATTCAGGCACCGAAGAATCGATTTCGCACAAGAGTTCGACGCCTCGTTCACAGGCACGAAATGCTAACGGCCGGATGGTCTCTTCCAACCAATCGTTGACTTGAAAATCGAGGGGATCGAACTTCAGCATGCCCGCTTCGATCTTGGAAAAGTCGAGGATGTCATTAATAACGGTGATTAACGAATCGGCCGAATTGCGAGCCAGTTCCAGATACTCCTTCTGTTCTTCAGTGGGTTGCGTATCGAGAGTCAGCGAGATCATGCCGATCACACCATTCATGGGCGTTCTGATCTCGTGGCTCATGTTGGCGAGAAATTCGCTCTTGGCGCGATTAGCGGATTCGGCCGCTTCTTTTAAAGCCGCTGTTTGTTCGAGTTGACCTTGAATGACGAGGCTCTGGCGCTTGACATGCTGCCGCAGGAGGATCGCCCACGCGAGCGCGATCAAAGTCGCCGCGAGAAACAAGCTGAGCAGAATGACGGCGTGACTTGGCGTCCACCACGACGCTTGCCGCAGAACTGCGACACTCGCAGGCGATTGGAGCAAAATTTTGAAGGACTTGGGAAGGGGCGCGCCGGCGCGGGTAGCTGCTTCGGCCGCATCCACCTGAACGGAGCAGATGCCGGTCAGCCGCAGGATGCTGCCTTCCGCCCAAAATTTACCGTCAAACACGCTTTTCCACTTCTGTGGCAGGACGGCTGTGAACACGGCGTCGCCAGATGAGAGAACCAAGCTTGATTGCGCGATGCCCCGCTCGTGTCCAATCAATTGACCTTCAATCTGGACGAGTTGGTCCTCGTGCTCATAGTGTTCGCTGCCGAGGATTTGGGCGGCGGTAACGAGTTCGGCTTGTGGCATTCGCTCATAGTCACCGCCGCGGTAGGTCGTTTCTCTGAGCGTAGGCGTATATTCCGTTGTCGAAGGAAACCCGGAAACGTCCACCGATTGGCCCAGCTGCACGGGCGTGGATTCGAACGTCTGCACGCAAAGCCCCCGCGCTCCGTCTTGAAGGCAAAGGGACCGACCTGGCCACTGGAGTGTTACGCGCCCGCGTAGGTGCACGCGGTGCAAATTACCTTCGTCCGGATGGAAACGCATTAGATTGCGCACGGGTTCAAGAGGAACGGCAAAGGGATCAAGCGGAGCTGCTTGTTCAATCAGCATCTGTGAGAGGCCGGGACAAAGCAGCCGCGCGCCGACCATCTGTCTCCGGCCGTTGAAGAGCGGCGCCGCATTGGCCCGAACGCGCACTTTGGCGTCCACTAAGTGGCTATAATCGCCGCCCGGTTCCTTAGGCATGGTGGTTCGTATGCTGCCATCGCTCAAGGCGAGTTCGAGCGTGACGTCGCGATCGGAACTGACGATGGACCGTACAATTCCCTCCACCTCGACCCATTGCCCGTCCTCGGCGCCCGTTAAGAGCAATGTAAGTCCCACACGGCGCGGCTGAACAGGAATGGAACCTTGGCCAATGACGCGAATTTTGGCATCCGTGACAATGGGGGCAAAGTCGCCCTGGCCACTAACTCCGGAGAGGTCGACTATCGTGCCAAGCTGAAGCGGCAGTATCGGAGTAGCGGGAATGGAGACGAAGATAGCCCCGCTTGCATCTGCCACGAACAATGCAGCGTGCCTGGGATCGATGTATGGATCATAGTAGGTTACGGTTGCGCGCAGGTGCACCGGATAGCGCAGAGCCGCCTGCTCTCCGGTGAGGCTGTGCGCTTTGTAAGCGGATGTCAGCGAGGATAAAACAGCCGCAGCTGGCGCCGTCTGGGCGGTAAACAGCAGCGGTAATAACAGGTATAGAATGGCGCCCTGGCGTTGGCCGCCCACGTCATGCCGCATCGTCGCTTTCAACTCGTTACTTCCCGTCCACGATCACTGGGACGCAGACATTATCCACCCATCCTATCGGCTTATACAGCGTTTCCGACAGAGCCTTAATCGACAACTGGGGCTCGGATAACCCTCATACCCCTAGCGCTTTCAGAAGGGAAGCTTTAGGGCCACTCTTTACAATGGAAGTTACCGGTTCATGATCGAAGTCGAAGCCCAGCCTTGGAGCATCATGGTTCGTCACGCCCGCGAAACGTATCCGAATGAATGTTGCGGCGCTATGCTCGGACGCAATTCTGGAGATCGCAAGCTGGTGACCGAAGCGGTTCCTCTGGATAACGCGTTTGAGGGGCAACAGAACGCGCGCTATGAGCTTCGTCCAGGGGATCTGGCGGCGGCGGATCGCGCGGCTCGCGAGCACGGGCTGGACCTGATTGGCATTTTTCATTCGCATCCCGATTGCGATGCGTACTTTTCGTCGACAGATCTTGAAAACTCGTGCCCGTGGTTCTCGTTCGTGGTGCTGTCGATCAAGAATGGCGAGTTCGATCATGCCAACAGCTTTCTGCCCGATCTAGATCAGACGCGTGCAGACTCCGAGGAACTCATATGGCAAGAATCCTAATCCCGACCGCTTTGCGGCAGTTCACTGAACAGCAGGACTCGGTGGAGGTGATCGCGGCGACCATCGGCGATGCGCTCGCGAGGTTGACCGAACGTTACCCCAATATCAAGAAGAACCTGTTTAACGATCGTGGCAAGCTGCGCAGTTTTGTGAATGTCTACCTCAATGATGAAGACATTCGTTATCTCGACAAGGAAGAAACAAAGCTAGAGGGGAACGAGACCATTTCGATCGTGCCAAGCATCGCGGGCGGAGCAACCTTGACAGAGACTCCGCCGGTGACGTTGTCGAAGGAAGAAATTGCGCGCTACAGCCGGCATTTGATTTTGCCTGAGGTTGGCATGGAAGGCCAACTGAAGCTGAAGCAGGCGAAAGTTGCGTTGATCGGCGCGGGCGGATTGGGCGCGCCGCTCGGGCTATATCTAGCTGCTGCCGGGATTGGCCGCATCGGGATCGTGGACTTTGACGTGGTGGATGCTTCGAACTTGCAGCGGCAGGTGATACACGGGACCAAAGACATTGGCCGTAAGAAGTTGGACTCCGCCGCCGATCGCATGCTCGATATCAATCCGAATTTGACGATTGATAAGTACGAAACGGGCCTCACGAGTGAGAATGCGTTGGAGATTCTTGCGCCCTACGACATCGTGATCGATGGCACAGACAACTTTCCGACTCGCTATCTGGTCAACGATGTATGCGTTCTATTGAAGAAGCCTAACGTCTATGGCTCCATCTTTCGATTTGAAGGACAAGCGACGGTCTTTGCGTATCAAGATGGCCCCTGCTATCGCTGTTTGTATCCTGAACCGCCGCCGCCAGGCCTTGTACCGAGTTGCGCAGAGGGCGGAGTGCTTGGCATTCTGCCGGGCATTATTGGTTTGATACAGGCGACTGAAGCCGTGAAGATTGTGCTTGGAATCGGGCAGACCTTAAAGAATCGTCTGCTGCTGTATGATGCGCTGGGGATGACGTTCCGCGAGTTGAGGCTGCGGCGCGACCGCGACTGTCCCGTTTGCGGCGACCATCCCACCGTTACGAAGTTAATTGACTACCAGGAGTTTTGCGGCATGAAACCGACCGTATCCGAACCCGCTCCAGCGAGCGGATTGATTGATGTCACCGAAGTCAAAGCGAAGTTGGATCGCGGCGACAAGTTCACATTTATCGATGTGCGCGAACCACACGAATATCAGATCGCGCGCATCCCAGGAGCGCAATTGATTCCGCTCGGCGATCTTCCGAGGCGGATGAACGAGCTGGACCCGGACGCTGAGATTGTGGCCCATTGCAAGATGGGCGGCCGAAGTCAGCAAGCGGTCGATTATCTGAAATCGCAAGGCTTTCACAATGTGCGCAACATGACAGGCGGCATCCTGGCGTGGAGCGACAAAGTAGATCCCAGCGTTCCGAAGTATTGAGAGGCTAATCGAGACACGCCGTTTTGATAGCATCTCCACCATGCGCGCTTTCGTTGCAGCTTGTTGCGGCCTATTTATCGCCCTGTCTCTATCAGCGGCTAGCAAGCCATTAGAAATCTACTTTATCGATGTCGAAGGCGGCCAATCGACTTTGTTGGTGACGCCGTCAAAGCACTCGCTGCTGATCGATACGGGATGGCCCGGCAACAACTACCGTGACGCCTATCGCATCTTGAAGGCCATGAAGCTGGCAGGCATTTCGAAGCTTGACGACGTTCTGATTACTCACTTTCATGTCGATCATGCGGGCGGGGCCGAGCAGTTGGCGAGCAAAGTGAAGATTGGCACCTTCTTCGATCATGGCCCTTCGCGCGAGACGGGGAATGCCGCCGATTATCTTTACAAGTCTTATCAAAAGGCGATTGCCGGGTCGGAACATGTGACCGTGAAACCTGGCGATACGATTCCCGTTAAGGGCCTGGACGTCACCGTCGTCAGCGCCGATGGCAACTTGATCGATCATGCTTTGCCAGGCGCCGGGCAGCCCAATAA
>JBARMQ010000498.1:0-2671 GCA_049802535.1 Bryobacteraceae bacterium
GTTGCAAATAGCCCCGGAGGGGCGGCTGCCCTTAATCCAGGATGCAGTGCGCAGCGCGAAATCCTGCGTTCTGCCTTGCAACTTGACACAGCCCCGTGAGGGACGGCTGATCTTTTCCCCGGGGTAGGAACCCTGGGGCCGGGTTCTTCCCAATAAACGGCGCTATGCACCATACCGTCCATCGGAACCATCCTGTAAACAGGACTCCAACCTATCAACGTCCATCTGTATGACGCACCACACTAGTGGACTGTAACAGCTGAATCGGGAGTGATTCGCCGGCTTGGATCGAAGTATTTCCACTTTACTGTTTTTGGATTCTTGTTGTACTGACGGATGTAGCGCATAAGTTTTCTTTTGAGGTCCGGAACGGAAGTGAATACGCCGCGAGCAATGACATCTCGTTCAATCTTGGCAAACCAAAGCTCGACCTGGTTGAGCCATGAGGAGTAGGTCGGGGTGAAATGCAGATGAACCGTCGAATGCGTTTCAAGGAAGTTCTTGACCGGCTGACTCTTGTGAGCCGAAAGATTGTCGGCGATGACATGGATTTCTTTGCCGCGGGGCTGATTGGCGACGATATCGTTGAGGAAGGCGACGAATTCGGCGGAGGTGTGTCGTGCGGCAGCCTTACCGAGTACCTCACCGGTTTTGGTGTTGAAAGCGGCATACAGCGAGAGCGTGCCATGTCGGTAGTACTCGAAGCCATGACGTTCCGTTCGGCCCGGAGAAAGGGGAAGGACAGGATCCTTCCGATCCAACGCTTGAATGGCGCTCTTTTCATCGACGCAGAACACCGCGGCATGCTGCGGCGGGTGCAGATACAGTCCGATGATGTCAGCCGCCTTGGTTTGAAAATCCGGGTCGTTGGAAGCGAGATAGCCTTCGCATCGATGCGGTCGCAGAGCATGCTTTCGCCACACACGCGCGATCATCATGTGGGAGACATGCAATTGCGCTCCCAGTTTTCGAGTACTCCAATGCGTCGATCCATCACTGGGTTTGCGCTTCACACTCCACTCCAGGATGCGGGCTTCCACGATCGGTGTCAGCGTTGTCGGCGCCTGCCCGGCGCGACGGCTAAACAATCCCGCCAAGCGCTCCTCCGTAAACCGCTTGCTCCAACGGTCAATGAAGCTATCGGGACAGTCCAGCTTCTCGCGAATCACCGCCCAGGTCTGACCGGCGTCCAAAAGTAATATCAATCGTGCGCGGCGGGCATCATCGGCTCGGCCAGATTGGCTGCTGATTCGCTGCGTCAACTCTTCTCGTTCCGCCTTCGACAAACTGATCCCCTTGCTCATACTTACAAGTATACTAGCGTTTTATCCGTTACAGTCCACTAGGTCGCGGAAGAGCTGTGGTAGATGTCTGCAACGTGCCTCGCGGCTCAGATGAATCGCCACTAATGTATCCTCCTTTTCTACTTCGGCGTACCAGTCATCGATGCTGGCCTCGGTCGTGCGTTCGAGAATTGTGGCCAGGCTTTCAATCGTGCGCTTGTGAAGCGGTCCCTTCGCGAGTCGCTCCGTGATCGCATTGAGCAGATCCGGGATGTGCATCGGCTTGACCAGGATTTCGTCAGCTTGCAACAGGATCGCATTGGCGGCAGCGGACATTTCAGGGAATGCGCTCAAGAGGATGGTCACAGCTTCGGGATTTGCGTGGCGCATAGCGCTCACTACGGTAAGATCATCTCCAGCGCCAGCCATGTGTAGAACACTCAACGGTACGTCGTATTTCTGCGAACTGATGAACTTGAGGGCCTGACTCACGTTGGCGGCACAGGTAACTTCAAAATCATGATTTTGAAGAATTGCGCAAAGGGTCTCACGGACCATTTGGTCATCGTCAACCACCAGAACCCTCGCCAGTCCCATTGATACCTCCAAGCGTCCAAAGGCGACGGTCCGAACCACCTGAACTCTTTGTTCCATAGCCCATCGAAGTTGCTTACTTCGAATGGCTTTTCCGCGATTAGCAAAAGCGCTAGCAAGCAAGGAACATTGGGCTGGCGCTTCGAGCGACACGAAACTCTCCGGGTGAGCTACTTATAATGAGTATCTACCACAGACTTGTCCGCAGGCTGGTCGATTTTGCTCAATGTGGCAGCCCTGTAGACTGTCATTCGCAACGACGTGGCGCTGATCCCGGAAGCTCAACTGGAATCGGTTCGCGGGTGTTTGGCCAAGGGATCACTTTAGCCGGTCGCTTCAGGGGATCCCAAACTGTCGCAGAAGTTCCAGCAGCGCCAGAACGGCTACTTATTCTCGTTCGTCTTCTGAAAGTTCTTGGAAGTCCATGCCAGAAAGTATACGCGCCATTACGCCACGAGACTGCGCGGGTAGGCCCCTAGCGTCAATTGATCCTCCCCCCACTGAAGTCCCAAGAGAAAGCAGCCAATGCGCCCACGTCATCACCGGAACTAACCGAGAAGCTTTTTGCTTTGCTGCCCGCGCTGTTCTTCCTGGCAGGACAAGAACATCGCCTAGTCGTTCCGACTACAGGCTGAAGATTACTTCCGGGCAGCAACTTCCGGTCGCGATAAGGCAGTGCGGCCTGTTCTTCTTTATTACCTCTTCCTTAGTCTGTCGAAGGCATACGGAGTGGCAAAGGGAAATGCCTCCTTGGCGAGCAAAGCGTTCCACGGCATCTCCTGTGAGTCAAAACC
>JBARMQ010000499.1:0-4111 GCA_049802535.1 Bryobacteraceae bacterium
CGGTGCTCGATTGGGAATTCGCTTTCTCCGGATCGAGCGTCATAGACATCGGCAACCTCTTAAGGTTCGAGAATGAATCGCCTGCCGTTGAAAATATCTGGTTTGCGGACGCATATCGAGCGGCTGGCGGGCATTTGGATAAAGCCTGGAGAGAGCAGGCATTATTTGCCGACCTGCTCTCCCAATGCGCGTTTCTGACCGATCCCGAAGAGCTATCAAAGACCTTCAGAACCGCGATTGGAGTGATCGATCGCACGCTGGCTGTGCTGGATCGCCGCACCTGAATTTAGTCCCAATCCCCGCCCGCCGCTTAAAATTTCGGGCCAACGCTCATGCCGCCATCATTAGGATCAATAAGCAGACGACTACTGTTTCGACAATTCTCGTAGCCACAGCTCGCGTCTTCCAATCCTCCAGGCAATCAGTGCACTTCGACATAAATCCGCCGTCTCTTTTCGCTATCGTTCTTGGGTTACATCAAATCGATGCGACCCCGCCATCCACGAACAACTCAATCCCATTCACAAAACTGGAATCGCTCGAGGCCAGAAACAGCGCGGCCGTCGCAATCTCTTCCGGGCGTCCAATCTCCCCGCGGGGAATCAGCGCAGCGAACTGCTCCTTCGCGTCCGGCCCAAGCGGGTCAAGAATCGGAGTGTCGATCGTTCCCGGGCTCAACACATTCACCCGTATCTTCCGTTCTTTCAGTTCCAGCAGCCACGTCCGTGCAAACGATCGCACCGCAGCTTTGCTCGCGCTGTAGACCCCAAAAGCCGGGAAACCCTTGACGCTGGCAATCGATCCATTCATAAAAATCGATCCGCCATCATTGAAAATAGGCAGGGCCTTCTGCACCGTAAACAAAGTGCCCCGTACGTTCAGATCGAACGTCTTATCGAAGTGCTCTGGCGTAACGTCCTCAAGCTTTACCAGTTCGCCCATGCCCGCGCTGGCAAACAACACGTCGATCTTTCCTTTTGACTTCTTCACTGTGTCATACAGCCGATCCAGATCGTCAAGATCGGAAGCATCGCCTTGAATGCCGGTTACATTCCGGCCAATCAACTTCACCGCCTCATCCAGCTTGTCCTTGCGCCTGCCGGTAATGAAGACATACGCGCCCTCCTGCACGAACAGCTTGGCCGTCGCCAGCGCCATGCCTGAAGTTGCCGCTGTAATCACTGCTACTTTGCCATCCAGCTTTCCCATTGCCTTCTCCTCGAGTGTGGGTGAGATTCACCGCAGGCAGCCGCGGGCGAACGCATACTCGCCCGCGAAGCGCGCCTTGGTTTTGATCACTTGGTTGAAGAAAAAGTCGCGCATTGCCTCGTAGCGACCGCATGCTGCCCAGGGTGCTTGCTCTAGCGGAGCCCGCCGCCGGCGAGGATCTGCTCCCCAGTCAGCCACCCCGAATCGTCGGAAGCGAGAAATACCGCAACCGACGCGATGTCGCCGGGCTGCCCGATACGGCCAAGTGGTGTCTGAGCAACCAGGGCCTTCTCGAAGTCAGTGCCGAGGAAGCCCGCACTCTGCGTGCCTTCGGTCTCGACCATACCCGGGTTGATGGTGTTCACCCGGATCTTCTTCGGCCCCAGTTCCCGGGCGAGCACGCCCGTGATGGCATCAACCGCGCCCTTGGTCCCGGTATACACCGAGGATGCAGGAGGGGTGACGCGGCTCACCACCGAGCCGACATTGATAATGCTGCCACCCTGGCTGATGTGTTTGAGCGCCGCCTTAGTCGTGAGCAGCAAGCCCAGCACGTTGATGTTGAACATTCTGTGGAACTGATCTTCCGTGACGTCCTCAATCGGCGAGAACTCGTAGACCCCGGAATTGTTAACCAGGATATCCAACCGGCCATAGTTCTTGATGGCCGCGTCGATGATGCCTTGCGCCTCGGACGCCTTGGAAACGTCGCCACCGACGGCAATAGCCTTGCCGCCCGCTGCCGTGATCGAATCGACCACTGTTTTCGCGCCGGACTTGCTCGACGCGTAGTTGACCACCACGGACGCGCCCTCCGCGGCTAACGACTTGGCGATGGCGGCCCCAATACCCTTGGACGCGCCCGTAACCACTGCGACCTTACCCTGACGCTTGCTCATATGCGATTCCTCTTCGAAAACTCTCAACCACTTGCTGACGGTTAAGATGGAGGTCGCTGCGTTCAAGATTCAATAGTTCAGAATTTATGTACTATTGAACAAGCAGTCATGTGAATGTAAGATGAATGCCATGCGGCCCCTGCTCCACCCCTCAGTCGAAGACATTACCGTGGAAGGGATCCTTCACGCGCTCTCTGATCCCGTGCGCGTCGCGATATTCACTGATATCGCCAGCTCCCAGTGTTCGCAAAACTGTACCAATTTCGTGAACGTAAGCGAAAAGCCGATACCCAAGTCGACTCTCTCGCAACACTTCAAAGCCCTGCGGGAAGCGGGCTTGATCCGCGGGGAACGTCGCGGTGTCGAAATGCAAAACACTTCTCGCTGCGCAGAAATCGATCTGCGTTTCCCCGGCCTGATCGCGTCCATCGTCAACGCCCACAAAATTCAATTGCGAGACAAACGGGCGTCCGCCCAGGCCGGCAAACGCAAACCCGCGAAGCGGAGTGCAAGAGGCAGGTAGGGAGCCCTGTGGGCTCTTACTTCAGCTCTCTAACCCAGATATTTCTAAAGCTGATCGGCTCACTCTTATCGCCGTGTGCCTGCAGCTTGATCGGAGCACTGGTGTACGCCTTGTAGAAAGGCTTGCCGATATAGAGCGTTTGGCCCTTCAACTCAAAATGGTTTTCCACTAGCACGCCGTTGAAGAAAACTGTGGCATAAGCCGGCGTTTTCACCGACCCATCCGCGTTGAAGGTGGGTGCAGTCCACACAACGTCGTAGGTCTGCCACTCTCCCGGCTTACGCGTGGGGTTTGCCAATGGAATCGCCTGCTTGTAGAGGCTGCCTGCCATGCCATTTACATAAGTCTTGTTCTCGTACGAGTCGAGTACCTGCAACTCGTACCCGTCATCGCCGGGCCCGGTGGATGCCAGGAACACACCGCTGTTGCCTCGTGCCTGGCTGGTGCCGGTGATGTTTGTGGGGACTTTCCACTCCACATGCAGTTGGTAGTTGGTGAAGCTCCGCTTGGTCTCGATGCTTCCGCCCGCCTTGTTTACCGTCATCACGCCATCGGCCACGTCCCATTTAGCCGGGGATTTGTCACGGTTTGTGACCCATTCATCCAGGTTCTTGCCGTCGAACAGCACGATCGCATCCGATGGAGCCGCCCCGCATGTGGCGCCCGGAATCACAACCTTGGGAACCGGCTCCCAGACTTCTGTTTCCTCAGGTTTCGGTTTAACCGGTGTTTGTGCAAACAGCGGAGCGGTCATGGCAATCAGAGCCGCCGAGGCGAGAAGGCTCGAAAATCGTAAGCGAATCATGAGAAGAAAATACACCTAACGGTGTCGCTCTGGCCAAACCTCGCGGCCACTGAGCCGTGACCGCGATTTCCCTCGCTCGATGGCGACTTAACGGTTTAAGATTGTAATCCTGCCCCGGACCACTTCCGAAGAAGGCTTGCGATGAGCTTTGGTATCCAAGAATCCGAAGACACTGGCCTGGAAGTAATTGACATTCTGAGCGATCCTCAGTATGCCGCTCGAAAACCAAACGCCCGTGATATCTCCTTGCAAATGGCCGGGCTCGAGCGTCTCGCCCACGCCTTCGTCGAAAGTCCTGAAACAATTCTCCAGGAACTGGTGAACGCTGCCGTCGACTTGTGCGGAGCGGATAGCGCCGGCATCAGTATCGAAAGGCTGGATCGAACCGACGAGCAGTTTTATCACTGGATCGCCACTGCTGGACTCTACTCCGGATTCCTGAACGCCATCCTGCCCCGTTATCCGAGCGCCTGCGGTATTTGCCTGGAGCGCGCCCGGCCGCAACTCTTCCGCGTTTCCCAACGCTTCTTCGAGATTCTCGGAGTCGAAGCTCCACTGGTGACGGATGGAATCCTGCTCCCGTGGCAGGTCGATGGTATGAGAGGGACTATCTTTGTCATGGCTCACGGACGCGTCGAGGCATTTGATCGCGGAGATATTCGCACCATGCAGATG
>JBARMQ010000500.1:0-8711 GCA_049802535.1 Bryobacteraceae bacterium
GCCGCCTTGCTTAAAGACAAAGATGCCGCTCGGCTTCTCATCGGTGCCGGATAGGAAGTCCGCTAAAATATGCATTCCCCCGGACGGCTCGGGAAGACCGTCGATTGAAAGATTGATGCTCGCGCAACCGCAGGGACAACGGAACGGAGTGACCTGCGCCTTTTCAAGCTGCGGCAGAAACGCTTGCGCCTCTGCCTTCCCGTGGTCAAGCATCCAACGAATGAGCTGCTCCTCGATAAGCGTAAGGCCGCGGTTCATGATTGATCTACCAGTAGCGGAGTCATCGACTTGGCGGTAGCTTGAGCGGTCCACGGGCGGAACACAAGGCCCTGGCAGGTTACTGTCCGGGCTTTACGGCGGTCTACAAAGAGTTTACGTTAGAATCGACCTACAAACCTTGCGTTGCGCTCGGCAACTTCATGGGGAATTCTCCGGTTGTGGTGGCGGAGTGTGAAGGCTTTATACACGGCGTAGTCTTCTCCGTAATCCGTGAGCTTTTCAGCGACGACAATGTTTTTGACATCGTCTTCGCCGATTTGAAGCTCGGACAGATGGCCTACGTGAACGGAATGAAACTATTCTCCAAGACCGATTTAGCTAAAGACCATATTGACGAAAGCGGCGTAGGGGTTGGGGATTGGGTTTACGTCGCAAGAAGCCAAGCGCCATGGAAACCTTCCGGCAATTCGCGCAAAGTTCATCGAGCAGTGGCGCAGCGAGCGGTTGGAACCTAATCTGCACCTGTGCTCAACCTAAAAAATATTGCTCCGTAGATAATCTACTCGGCGCGCAGTGTCTGGAGTGGATCCCGAGTGGCTGCCCGCCAGGCAGGGCGAACGCTGGCGGCTGCGCCAATGAGTAGCAGCAGGGCGGCGGCGCTGAAATACGTCAAGGGGTCGGTGTTGCTGACTCCATAGAGCAGGTTGGTAAGGAGGCGGGACAGCAACAGCGTGGCCACAACGCTCAGGCCCAGACCGAACACCAGTGGGATCATTGCTCCCCGCAGAATCACGGCCAGGACATCATTGGCCGTAGCACCGAGTGCCACACGGATTCCTACCTCGTGCGCCCTCAGAGTAGATGTATACGCGACGACTCCATAGACTCCAATGGCGGTCAGCAGCACCGATAGCGCACCCAGCACTGAGAAGATCCAAGCCGAGAATCGCGGACGCCAGATGGAGTTCGCAATTACCTCGTTCATCGTTTCCACTGTCACAACGGGTTGGTTGGGGTCGACTGCCCAAACCTGTTTTTTCAGGACAGCAGCCAAGGCTCCCGGTTCTCCCTCTGAGGAACTCGCGCAAAACGGGCACGAAATCAGGCGTGCCACCCGATGAAGTAGCGAGTTCCTCTCTTGTGTGATGGCACGCACCCGTGCCCTTTGCGCTTCGGTTCGCACCACTATGGTGGACATGAAAGTCGCAAAGATGAACTGCTGATAGGGGATATAGATTTCACCCTGATGCGGCAATTCGTAAGTCATCTGCGGGGAGTCCTTCACCACGCCGACGATGGTCGGGCCGGGTGTCTTCGAGCCTGCCGCGAGCTTTTGTCCCAGCGGGCTTCTGTTCGGGAAGAGGCGGCGGGCCAAGTACTCATTTATGATCGCCACATCGGGAGCGCCGCGCTGGTCGCTATCAGCAAAGTCGCGGCCGGCGAGCAACGGGATGCCCATCGCGGCAAAGTATTGCGGGCTGATGGTGCGCGTGGACGCCGTTTGAGGCTGGCCGTCAGGACTGCGGAGGTCTAAGTCCAGGGAGGTGTTAATACCGGAAAGCGGTAGGTTATTGACGATAGCCGCGGCCTTTATTCCGGGAACCGTTCTCACGCGCTCCAGAATCTCGCGATAATATGCCATCTGCCGCGGCCGCGTGTCGTACTTGCCGGTCGGACGCGGCTGCGTCAGGGTACCAACAGGCACGCGCAAAGTGAGTACGTGGTCTGGATGAAATCCGTGGTCTTCCTGCTGCAAACGGACCAGGCTGCGGATCATGAGGCCGGATCCAACTAACAGCAGGAAGGCGAAGCCCACTTCCAATGCGATCAGGGTGGAGAAAAGCCGCGAAGAACCTCTACGCCCGGCGGTTGCCTGTCCGGTCCGCAATACAGCCGGGAGGCCGGTTTGAGTCGCTAGCAGAATGGGCGCCAGACTGCACAGAATTGCAATCAAGAGGCACAGGACGCTGTTGAACGCCAGCACTCGTCCGTTGAGCGATACCCGTTGTAAATGCGGGAGCACAATCGGCAACGCGGCCAACTGTTTTGTCAGAAGCTCCAACAGCGATCGCGCCACCACGATGCCAGCCAAACTCCCGAGAACGGCCAACACCAGACTCTCGCATAGCAACTGCCGCACAATACGCCATAGCCCGGCGCCGAGCGATACGCGAATGGTGATCTCCTTCTGCCGCTGGACGGCGCGGCTCAGTAGCAGACTGCCCACATCGGCGCAAGCGATCAAGATCACCAAACCGACAGCGGCGAGCACGAAGATCAGAGTCAATTGGTATTTCTGGTCTGGCATCTCGCGCCACGGCGTGACGGCTATCTTCAAACCGGAATGATCTTTGGGCTCGGCCTGTCGCATCTGATGCGCCACTATTCGCAATGCGCTTCGTGCTTCTGTCACCGAGACGCCTGCGTGAAGGCGCGCCACGACCTGAAGCCATGGTGACGTTGGGGTCAGACGCAGGGGCGTCCATAGCTCAGCTTCGGAATAACGGAAGTCAAAATCCGGCGGCATCACGCCCACAATCGTGTAAGCCTCGTCGGAGATGGTGACTCGACGGCCGATCACAGCCGGATCAGCATGGTAGCGTCGCCGCCATAGCCGATCGCTGAGCACTGCGACGTTTCGGGGGCCTTCTTTGTCGTCGGACGCCACGAGTGTCCGGCCCAATCGCGCGGGAACACCGAGCACCGGAAACAGTCCCAAGGAGCGCACCGCGATGACCTGTTCAGGCTCGCCGGCGCCCGTCAGTGTGACCGTGTCTCTGATGTACGCAGCGATCTTTCCAAAGATGTCACTTCGGGAGGCCCATCGCTGGTAATCCTGGACCGGCACGCCCGACAAAGCGCCTCCGGTGGTGCTCTCTTCGACCCGCACCAGACGTTCGGCAGAAGGGTACGGAGATTCCCGCAAAAGGACGGCATCCACAATGCTGAAGACCGCCGTATTCGCCCCGATTCCCACGGCCAAAATAAAGACGATCGCGGTCGTGAGAAACGGATCCTTGCGCAGCCAGCGGAGAGCGCAGAGTAGGTCTAGACGCATACTAATGAGCTAGGATACGCCCATCGGAGCTGAGCGGCGTGCTTGGACGCACCATACTACTTGTTATCGCAAAGTACTCCGTGGTACAACGGAGCTGAAGGCACAGCAGAATGACTCAACTCACTCCAACTTTCAAAAACCTTCTGATGTCTCCAACGGGCGTTCTTCCTTTGGGGATGTCAGTTGTAGCCTTGGCGCTCGTGGTTAGTCACGTCATGATCTTCGGGGTTGACCCGCGGCCCACCGATGAAGGCGCCGTCGCGCATCTTTGGCAGCTACTCATGGTGGGACAGACGCCGATTTTAGCGTTCTTCGCCATCAAATGGCTGGCGAGAGCGCCAAGACCGGCATTAGGTGTGCTTGCTCTGCAGACGGCCGCAATCCTTGCCGCTATGGCCCCCGTGTTTCTTTTGAAGTTATGAAGCGGAACTTACGCGATCTCCCACTCTTCTTCCTCCACAAAATCTTTCGTCATGATGGTGAGCGCCTGCCAAACTGTCACGAAATGACACTTTAAGACGTTGCTTCCTCTCGACATGATGCTTTCCGTGAAGGGTCCGAACGGGGAATACGCGATGCGGCATTTCTGGGCCAAAGCCAATGTGCCTTCTTTGTGGATGGCCTTGGCATTCTGCGCCTGAGTGGCTGTTGGGCTGCGCTGCGGATTTTCGTATTCATCGGGCAATCCGATCATATGGCCGAACTCGTGCGCCATCACGTTGTAATGGATCACGCCATCTCTGGCTATTCCGAGGTTGCCGGCCTCCATGGTCACGGGTATTCCGGACTGCGAGGTCAGCGCAGCTTTACTCACCTGTTGTGGATTGTTCTGTATGATCTGGTCCAGACCGACATACGTGCCGCCACAATTGAAGAACTCCGGATCGACTGGGGGAATTTTAGTGACGGTGGAGGCGACGTGAGACGCGCCCTTACTACTGACAAAATCGAGCTTGAAAATAGGATTGACCCGCAGTTCTCTCCAACCCGGCCTTCTCAGAACGAGGGCGCGTTTGTTGTCCCACGCATTGGCCACGGACATCACAGCCTCGGCCATCCATCGCGGCTTTTCTGATTCAGTCCAATCCGTTAGAGTTCTATAACCTTCAGCCAACTTTGGCGGAACGTCTTTCCTTGCTTCGCCCATCACGAAGTCGCAGAACAGCCGAACGGTAATCGTCACAGTTCGGCCGGCGGGCGAAAAGTCGACGTCGAACAAGCCTCTGGCGCTTCCAGGAACGAAGTTGCGCATTGAGAAGTCGGTTTTGGAAAATTTGTCTTCCGACATCCTCACCGCTAATAAGGCGTCTTTATTTTCCGGATCTCTCAGGCAGCCGCTCTCAGTCCTGTCCACCCAGATCACGCCTGGCTTCGAGTACAGATTGAGTAAATGGCCGGTCTGTGGGCAAACCGGAGGGTCGCTCAGCTTGAGGCTTAGCGTGCATCCCAAATCTGGACACAGGTATCGAGCCAAATCTTCTCCTTAGGTGTTTGGGGCGCCAGACGGCCCCTAATCGAACGGCGCGATTTGACGGCGGCGGCCGGAACTGTGAAAGAGTATATAACGCTTTACGGGAAATCCCGGCGAAACCGCCGAATTAATAGATAACTTACGTAATTGCAATTCGAGTTACCACGTTCCGGCGGGTCATTAAACGCGTTGGTGCTCCGGGTGAGTACACGCCGGGAAACTGGCGTTGTAGGAATCGCCTTTGTAATCGAGATCTTCAATCAATCCCGGACGAGATGTGTAGTAGGCAAAAGTGTTCTCGCGCTTCACCAACAGGTACACGGGATATCCAGGAGGAGGCGCCGCGGCCGCATCACGCTCCGGCAATGACATCTCCGCAATCAGGGCTTCTTGGCGCTGCCGGTCTGCCGCTTGAAAGCCCAGGCCATCTAATGTGTTCATTGCGTCTCGCCAAGTCTTCTGCAATGTTGGGGTCTCATCCGCCGAAGCCAAGAGAAAATCAATGAAATGCGCGCAGTGCGCTTCGCGCGCACCTGGCGTATCATCGGTGGGTATTAAAATCTCCGTGAATGCCTGTAGTGCAGCGAAATCTTTCGCATTAAAGAAACGCGGAGCGCTATCGACAAAGACCGGTGCGGGCGGCGCAGTCGACATCTCCATCGCGTTCTTGGCCTTCATCAACACCGGAAGGAACTCAGTCGCGCCCGACAATGATGCGGCCCGCATAGCCAGATCCAAAAAGTCACGCCGGTGCATAGGAAAGTGTCCAGTCATACGGCCTGCTTCAGCAGATGATCGCATCCGCGTGCTGTTAAGGCCATCATGGTTAACGTCGGGTGTTTATCGCCGGTAGAAGGAAACGCATTGCCGCCGAAGACATACAAATTGGCAATGTCGTGCGTTTGGCAATACGAGTTCAACACTCCGTCACTCGGCTTCACGCTCATGCGGGCGGTTCCTACTTCATGAATTGCGCCGCCGATTCTCATCTCGCCGCCCTTCCTGTGTGCCGGCATGGTGTCCGGTCCGCCCGGCCCATCTGGGAAGCCTTTGGGAGCGCTCGTCATGGCGCGCATCGGTTCGCCTCCCGCCTTGGCAAACCATTCCTCTGCCGTCTGCTGGAAATGCTCCATCAACTTTCGATCGTTATCACTGTGCGTGAAATGGATGCGCAATACCGGCAGGTTCCAATGATCTTTTACCTCAGGATCCAACTCTACGAAGTTTTCCTTTCGCGCCAACATCTCGCCGCCCGCAATCCACACGCGCGCCTGCGCCACATACCTCTTCTTAACTTCTTTCTTCCATTCCGATCCATAGCCCGGCAACGCTGCGGCAAACATTGGATACTCCGTCTGGCCGCCCGTAGCATTAATCACGTATCCCCGGATGAAATTCTTCTGTGCGGTTTTACGATCGATGTTCACAAGATTTGGAACAGTTACTCCAGAAGATTTTCCATCATCCAGACGGCTTGGTCCACCCTTCAACTGAGGAAGAAATCCACTAACGCCCCCGCCGCTCAATTGGTCCATCATGTATTGGCCCAACGTGCCGCTGGAGTTCGCCAGGCCGCCTTTCGCCGACATCAGCATCAAGCGCGTGTTTTCCAAAGTTGAAGCCGCTAGAATCACATAGCGCGCGTCCACATCGACCGGCTTCATTGTGTAACGCTCGATATAAGTGACGCCTTGCGCGCGGTTGCCTTCCGCCATGCGAACGCTCGCCACCACGCTGTCGGTCTTAACCTCCACCTTGCCCGTCCGCAGCGCCACCGGTAGTGTCGACGATACCGTGCTGAACATCGCACCCACATCACAGCCGTTAATACAGTTGCCGCAATAGTGGCACGGCGGCCGGTTATTGTGCATCTCCGTCAATTGCGCCAATCGGCGCGGTGTTGATGGCCATCCCAAGTTGCGGCATGCAGCAGCGAAAATGTTTTCCGCGCAATTCAACGGCATCGCCGGTAGAAAATGGCCGTCTGGAAATTGTGGCAATCCTTCGGCTGCTCCGCTCACGCCAATGAAGCTTTCCACCTGGTCGTAATACGGACTCATCTCGGCATAACTGACGGCCCAGTCCATCCCATAACCGTCCCGCGAAGCAGCTTTAAACTCGTAGTCGGCCATGCGGTCGCTCGCTCGCGCCCAATGCAGCGTCCGTCCGCCCAGACACCGCGACCTTGTCCATCGATACTGCGTGCCCGGAGCGGTCGTGTACGGATTCTCGGAATTGTCCAACATGATGCGGTAATTCCGCTCGGTACCGCTATACTTCCGCATCAGGCCCGGTTTGCCTTGTCCGCGAAACGCCAATTGATATGGAAATATGTGAGTGAAGTCCCGGGCGGGTGAAATTGCCGAACCCGCCTCGAGCAGCAGCACCTTCATTCCAGCCTTCGCCAGGTGCATCGCAGCCCATCCGCCGCACGCTCCCGAGCCTACTATAATCGCATCATAACCGTTATTCATCCGATGCTCTTTGGAACCGCCTCTCAGTATATGTGGCGAATGTTTTAGACTGACTGGTAACGATGGATTCCACGATTGCTCGACCGGGTAAGCTTCCATTGGTCTGGATCGTGATTGGCGTCATCACCGCAGCCGTATTGATAGCCGGCATTGCGTACCTTAACCGCCCGGTGGCACCCCCCCATGAAGCCCCAGCGTCCGAAGAAGCGAAAGCCTACGTGCAAAACCTCGCCTTAAGCAATGTCGAGATGAAAGCGGCTGAAAACTTCATGAAACAGCAAGTGGTCGAAATTGACGGCAAAATCTCGAACAATGGCAATCGGCGCATTCGCTCGGTCGACGTGTTTTGCATGTTTTATTCGGTCGACGGGAAGGAAGTCCACCGTGAGCGAGTGCCGATTGTGCACTCACAAGGCAACCCGCTTGGCCCCGGCCAGACCCGCGACTTCCGTCTGCCGTTCGATTCACTGCCCGATGGCTGGAACCAAACTATGCCCCGGCTGGCCATCGCTCAAATCACGTTCGCCAAGTAGGTTATATGAAGGTCTTATTGGTTGAGGACGACCCGGATCAATTGTCTTTGCGTTCGCTTCTGTTGCAGCGGAGCGGGTTCGAATGCTTCGGAGCGTCTGCGCCGGAGGCAGCGATGGAAATCGCGTCTCGGCAGGCGCTCGATTGCGCTATTCTCGACTTGCGATTGCCTACGGAAAGTGCGGGTCTCGATCTGATTCGCCAGTTACGGGCGTCCGACGCGCAGCTGTGGATCGTCATCCTAAGCGGGGCCGATCCCCGGCGCTTCAAGAAGCTACCCGAGGCCTTGTTGGTAAACGGTCTTCTCGCGAAGCCGGTCCGTTCGGCGGATATGATTGCGAGCCTGAAGGAAATTCCGCTCCGCTCATTTGATGCCCGGGCTTAGAGGTCCTTCCGGCGCCGGTCCGGCAACCGGGGGCCGCCGCGCCCGCTCAACATCCAAAGTGAGTTGGCGCGCCACTTTCGCCGCAACATCGGCGCTCGCGCCGCGAAATTTTGCGCCCAAGCTCTCTTGCGTGGTCGACCAGAGCACGTCACCGTCTCGATTGCAGAGCCGCACTGCCGCATAGGCTTCGTGCTTCCGCTCTTTGATGTGCTGGGAGTCATTCTCGCTTATGCCAGAACCCAACGCGCCCCCGGACCGCGAAGAGCGGCTCGCAACGGAATTGCTGGAGCCTCCGTAAGTCGAGGCGTTCCCACGAACGTTCAAATTGTCCTGACTATCGAACGTATCTTCGAAAGTGTGGTCATCCGCTGCGCCCTTTAGAATTGCGTCGGCGCGTTCTTCGTTCTCAGTGAGGATGAAAAGCTTAAGGCCGCTTAGGTGCGCCTGGTTTAAGCTCGAGATAATCAGTTCCCGCAACGCGTCGGCCTGTATTCCTCCGGTTAATTGCGCAACGAAGATGCGCTTAACTTCGAGAAGATTGGCCGCAGCCGGCGTTTGCGGCGCCGTCGGCAC
>JBARMQ010000501.1:0-23651 GCA_049802535.1 Bryobacteraceae bacterium
GAAATGGCGTTGGACCTCGCCAAGGAAGCAGCAATCCGGATGCCCAACGCATGTATGAAGTGATAGAACACAGCCTTTTCATAGACGGACAATGAATAGGCGTCTAACCGATCCTTCAGTCCGTGCGCGCCGAAGGCCCCCAGAGCCACCCCGAGTGCCATCAAAATCGCGCCAACTACGCTCCAGTTCATCACTTCTTGTTTGTACCAGTACTCTAAAAGAAAGGCGGATGATCAAATCTCTTTCCACGCTCTGGCCCTACGTTGCGAGTCAACGAAAACCGCTCGCTTTGGGTATGGGTGCGCTGGTGTTGAAGGATGCGCTAGCGGTCTCAATGCCGCTGATCCTGAAGAGCGGTGTCGATTCGCTGACCAGCGGCTTTCAATTACGGATCGTTGTCGAACTGGCGGCTGTCTTGATTGCGGTGTCACTGCTTAAGGGCGTCTTTCAATACTTCATGCGGGTCATTATTATCGGCGTCTCCCGGGATATCGAGTACGACATCCGCAATGACCTCTTCGCCCACCTGGCCGCACTGTCGCAGGATTTTTATTCCCGCTATCGCACCGGCGACATCATGGCGCGCAGCACCAACGATCTGAATGCCGTGCGCATGATGCTGGGCCCGGGCATCATGTATTGGACGGAAACTACCATCACGCTGGTCTTGGCTGTGGTCGTGATGCTGCACACCGATGTGCGGCTCACGCTGATGGCGTTGCTTCCCGCGCCATTGGTCACCGTCGCCGTTATTTTTTTCGGCCAACGGATTCATCGGCGCTTTGAACAGATCCAACGAATGTTCTCCGATATCAGCAGCCGTGTGCAGGAGAATTTGTCAGGAGTTCGCGTGGTACGTGCCTACGCGCAAGAATCGGCCGAAGTTGCGCAGTTCGAGATTTTGAACCTCGACTACATACGCGAAAATATCGGACTCGCCCGCATCCAAGGGCTGTTTAGCCCGCTGCTGCAATCACTGATTGGACTGACGTTCTTGCTGGTTCTTTGGATGGGCGGCCGCCAACTCATCCAGCACCGCATAAGCCTCGGCAGCTTTGTGATGTTCAACACCTATATGGGTATTCTGATCTGGCCCATGATCGCCTTCGGCTGGGTGGTCAACCTGATGCAGCGCGGCACTGCGTCGTTGAACCGCATTAACGAGATGATGCACCAACCTCCCACGATTGTGGCGCCCACCGCCGGCCGGGTCAGCTTCGACAGCGAGATCGACAGTGACATCGTCTTTGAAGACGTCACAATGGCCTTCGGCGACCGGGCGGCGCTGACCCATCTGGATCTCACCATTGCCGCCGGGGAGACGATCGCCATCGTCGGACACACCGGGTCAGGCAAGACGACTTTGGTGAATCTCATCCCGCGCCTTTTCGATCCGACAGCCGGGATCGTTACGCTGGGCGGCTACGATCTTCGCCGCTTCGACCCGGAGGATTTGCGGCGTCACATCGGGTTTGTTCCGCAGGAAACGTTCTTGTTTAGCGCAACGCTCGCGGAAAACATTGCTTGGGGAGTTCCCAATGCATCGCGCGAAAAGATCGCCCGGGCGGCTGACATTGCGGGCCTCGCGACCGACATCGAAAGTTTTCCGAATGGTCTCGACACGATTATCGGCGAACGTGGCCTGACTCTTTCGGGCGGTCAAAAGCAAAGGACTGCGATTGCCCGCGCCATTATACGGGATCCACGCATCCTGGTTTTGGACGATGCGCTTTCAAGCGTCGATACCGTTACGGAGGAATTGATTCTTGCCGGACTCGCCGATGTTATGCGTCATCGCACAACAATACTGATTTCTCATCGCGTCTCCACGGTGAGGAATGCCCATCGCATTGTCGTGCTCAGCGCGGGCAATGTGGTAGAAATTGGTACGCATCAGGAGTTGCTCGATGCGGGTGGCTATTACAGCGAACTCCATCAGAAGCAGCTCTTGGAGGAAGAACTCGAGGCGATTTGAAATGTCCTACTCGAACATAACGAGGCGAAACTGGATTAAGACCATTCCCGGCGCGGCGGCCATCGTTGCGGGCGCGGGCGTCGCTCAGGCACAGCTTTATAGAATTGGCGGAGCGACCATCAAACTAGGCATTGCCTCCTACTCATTCCGCAAATACACCCGCGAGCAGGCGATTCAAATGACCCACGAGTTGGGCACGCCTTACTTGAATGTCAAAGATTTTCATCTAAGTCTCAAGAGCACGCCGGAAGAAATCGACGCCGCAAAAAAGGAGTTCGCGGACGCGGGTATCATCCTGGTCGGCTGTGGCAATATTTCCTTCGATAAAGATGACGATGCCGATATTCGGTCGAAGTTCGAATATGCCAAGCGCGCTGGTTTCCCCTTGATTGTCTGTGCTCCTACACACACGACGCTGCCGAAACTGGGCAAGTACGTGGAAGAGTACAACATCAAAATCGCGGTTCATAATCACGGACCCGAAGACAAAAATTTTCCAACTCCGCAGAGCGTACTTGAGGCCGTAAAGGGCATGGATCCGCGCATCGGCTGCTGCATCGATATCGGTCACACCGCGCGCACCGGAGTCGACATCGTTGAATCGATGGCTCAGGCCGGTCCCCGCCTGCTCGACATGCATGGCAAAGACCTGGCCGATCCCCATAATCCGGACCCCATGAAAGCTCGCAATAGCCAAGTGCCCGTTGGGCAAGGGAAGCTGCCCATCCCACAGATCTTCCTGCAGCTCATTCGCATGAATTACAACGGTTCTTTCAATTTGGAGTACGAGATCCACCCGGACGATGTTATGCCCGGTATGCAAGAGAGCTTCTCTTATATGCGCGGCGTCTTAGCCGGCATCGAGGCCAGCCGGGTATAAGTGACCGTCCGCTCAGCTGAGTCGGAAGACTTCTCCCGCATCGCGGAAATTTACGGCCATTACGTTCGAACCCACTTGGCGACGTTTGAAGAAACGCCTCCCGGGGAAGATGAAATGCTAGAGCGATGGCGCAAGACTAAGGCCTTGCGCTTGCCCTACCTGGTTGCCGAAGTGAATGGCATGCTGGCCGGTTATGCATACGCCTCTTCTTACCGGCCGCGACCCGCCTACCGCTACACCGTCGAAGATTCGATTTATATCGATCCGAATTTTAGACGCCGCGGCATTGGGCGCGAACTTCTGGGACGTCTGATCGAAGCTGCGGCGGCGGTTGGCTGTCGGCAAATGATTGCCATCATCGGCGATAGCGCTAATGAGCCGTCGATTGCGCTGCACGAAGCCTTCGGATTCAAATTGGTTGGAATTCTGCAGTCGGTGGGTTACAAATTTGACCGCTGGGTGGATACCGTTATCATGCAGCGGACCCTGCCAACCGATGCGTCGCTGGACGATGCGTCCGCGAGCCCGCTAGAATCTCACCCCTAGCTCAACCCACGCTCGTCGCGGCGCGCCCGGCGCAAAAAACGTGGCGCTTTGCGAAGGGGCGCTTCCGTCGTATGGCCCACCCTGATAGGCCGGGAACGGCGCCGACTGGATCGCACCCGCGGCATTTAACGCCGTGTTCGAAAGCTGAGCAGCGGTGTAATATTTGTGATCGAAAAGATTATCGATCTGCAGGGCTAGCTGAAAGTGGCGGGTCAGATCGTAATGAGCGCGAAAGTTGGTTATGGCATAGCCCGGCGAGACGCCGGGACCAAGATAATAGACGCCATCGGCGGTATAGGCATTGTTCTCATTGCCGCGTGCGTAAGAACTCGACATCGCAACCTCGTCCAGATCGATGCCGAGTTTAGACGTCGCCTGGAAATCCAGGTAGGCCTTGCCGCTTTGCTTCGGAATGAGTGGAATTCGATTGCCCGGCTGAACGCTAATGACGCCGTCAAGCCCCGGATATCCTTGCAAGGCGACGTCGTTGGTGTTGTTCGCCGAGCCATCCAGCGTCTCGACGCTCTGGTACGTGGCCGAAAGAAAGGTCCAATCCAGACCGCAGGTCACGCGCCCAAGGCGCCCGGCGACGTCGGCATCGACGCCCTCGCGGAGGGTCTTGGCGAAGTTTTGAAAATAACCCGTGCCGGTCTGTGGGGCGGCGATGAAAAGAATATCGTTATGGTTTTCTGACCGGAACGCGCCTACATTCCAGGTCACATTGTGAAAGGGCGAAAGCTCCGGCTTCCCCCGGAGACCGATCTCCCAGGTATCCGTGACCACTTGTTGAAGCGGCGGGTCGGATGATAACGAATTCGGCAAGCTACACGGCGCGTCGGGATCGGCGCAGCCCAATTCAATGGACGTTGGCGCGCGGCTGCCTTGCGAAAATCTCACGTAGGCATTCAAAGAAGGCAGCGGGCTCCAAGTCATTCCGACGGACGGGTTGAATCGCTGAAACACGTAATCGCCGGTCAGCGACCCTTCGCCCGCTATGGGATTGAGCCGGTCATAATTGTCGACCGAGGAGCGGTTATACCGGCCCGAAACGGTCACGTTGATCGTTTTTGCCAGCGTAAGCGTGTCGGTGAAATAAAGACTCCAGTTCGGAGTTCGTCCATGCAAATCGACCGCCGTATCAATCGGCGAGCCATCGACGGAGGTCGATCCGTCTTGCCACGCCGGTACGCTGGTCAACGTGTAGTTCGGATTGACATACGCGTAATCGGTGGTCTGGGTGTACGTAACGCTGCCGCGATCGAGCGTCGCGCCCGCCGCGAATTGGTTGGCGCCCACCTTTGGCTGCGTAATCCATGTAAATTGGCCCGAAAATCCGTAATCGTTCTGTACTTCCTTTGAATAGATGTTGACGCCGTCGCATGTTTCGTCCGGATCGCCCAGCGTCAGCGCCTCGGCGATGCAAGGCCACTTCGGGAAGGGCGTGTTGGTGATGTCCGCGCCGCTCGTGGGGAAACCGCTATAACCGGCGGCCGTCAGTACCGCCTGTTCGTCATCCGTCGGCTGATAAATGGAGTTGCCTTGCGCATCGTCGTTGAAGTTTGCATCGATGGCTTCTGTGCGGATGTTGCGGTACCACGCATTGCCAGTGAACGCCAGATTGTCGCTGAAACTGTGGCGCGCGATAAAGTTGAACGATGGCGACCGGTTCGCCGTACTATCCGGAATGGAATAAACGCCCGAGTAGTTCGTATTGAGAAGGCGGTAGTCTTGCAGGCCGTTCCCAATCAAGGTGTTGTACGCATACGACATCGTGACCGCCAGATCGGTCTTACCCGCTCGCCATCCCAACCGCGCAAATCCTTGGCGAATATCTGACGGCGAATCGAAGCGCCAACCGGATTCATGAAATCCTGTTCCCATCAGGAACCAGTTAAACCCTGTCGCGTTGCCGCCCCCCCACTCGCCTTCGACTGACTTCCGGCCGCTGCTGCCATACAGAATGCTGCCGCTCAGTCCGGGATTCGTGACCCCGTTCTTGGTGGTAGCCGTGAGCGCGCCTCCCAGCGTGTTTAAACCAAACAGCGGATCCGATCCAGGCACCAGGGTAATTTCGGAAATTGCATCTTTCGGAATCAGATCCCAGCTAACGACGTCGCCAAAAGGCTGATTCTGCCGTACACCATCGACGTAGACCGACAAGCCTTCCGGCGTCCCCAGCAGAGGCGAAGCAGTGTAGCCGCGGAAATTTACGTCCGGCTGGAACGGGTTGCCCTGCATTTCGTTCAAGTAAACGCCATTCAGCCGCCGGTTCATGAAGTCGCTCAGGTCAATCGCGCCGCTGTTCTTGACGTCTTGTGTGGTTGCTGTTTGCACAGGGCCGGCGATCTGGTCGGTGGAGAGATCCGTGCCCGCCAGTGGGGTTGCCGACACCACGTCTACCGTGGCGCTTTGCGAACCAATCGCCATGCTCACAGCCTTAACCATCGGGGTGGTGGACGCTACATCCACCGCCACTGACTGAGTGGCAAACCCGGGCTGCGAAAGGTCCAGCCGGTAATGGCCGTAAGGCAGATGGTCGAGTACAAAAGTTCCGCGCTTATCGGTATGAAAGCTGAACGGATGTCCCAGTGGCAGACGCCTTAACGTTCCGGACACTTGCATCGGAGCGCCGGAAGGATCTTTTACCTGCAGGCGGATCTCGCCTTCCGAGCGGCTTTGGCCCACCGCCGCCCACGTTGCAAACAAAAGAGCCGCGGCGATTGGCACGCATTGCCGGGATCTCATGACTGAACTGCACATATCCAGATATTCCTTTTGCCGGCCTTTTGTTCAGACTTTATATGGAACAATGCCGCGGGATCCGTGGCCGAGCCACGCCAGTAAAACCACCGTCATCGGCGCCGCCGAGGAACTAATCCAGATACGACAATCTCTTAACTCACTACTCGTGACGCAAAGCGATCATCGGATCCGATTTTGCTGCTTTGTAGGCGGGAATGTAAGCCGCTAGCAGTGACCCGGCAAGAAGCACGATAGCCGATGCGGCAAATGTCTGTGTGTCATTCGGAGCCAGCCCGTAAAGCAAGGATCTGGTCCAATGGCTGGCGAGGAGTGAGACGATGACGCCCAAAACAATCCCCGTAACCACCACGGTTACTGAATCCCGAAGCACCAGTATAACGATCGAGCCCCGCTGGGCTCCCAGCGCTATCCGAACGCCAAGTTCCTGCCGCCTCTGTATCACCGAATAACTCGTAATACCGTATAGACCGGCGCCCGCCAAGACAAGCGCCAGCGCCGCAAAGACAGTGGCCACATTGGCGAGCAACCGTTCGCGTACCAGAGTCTCGCCGATCAGCTGTTTCTGCCGCAAGACGGCGCCAATCGTGAAACGTGACGCGACGTTTTGACTTAAGTCCGAATACAGAGAAGAGACGTCCTGATGCCCGCGCACCTGCAGGAACATGGAGAGATCCTGGTGCGCTTGCGGCGCAATCCAATCGTCGATTCGCCCGTACGGAATGTAGATCATCGGCGGAGCGCCTTCCCTTAGGCTGTTGACCTTCACATCACGTACGACTCCAACGATCTCCGTCCAGTCCGGAGCATTCGCCAGTTTCGTCAGTTTCCGGCCGAGCGGGTTTTGGTCACCGAAGAATTTGCGGACAAACGCCTGGTTGACGATCGCCGTTGCGGGGCTATCGCGAAGTTCGTCAAAGGTACGAAAATCCCTCCCGTCAACGAATCCAATCGATAACGTCGAAAAGTAATCAGTCGAGACGAACGACAGTCCTGTCAGCGGGTCGCCCGGAAGAGGTTCGCCAGCCGCTGTACGGACGCCAACCAGCTGCGCGTCTCCTGTAAATAAAGCTTTCGATGAGAGACTGGCATGTTCCAGACCGGGAAACGACCTCACCGCTTGAAGCAAATAACTCCAAGCCCGGAAGGGAGACCGCTCATTGCCGGCGCTTTTTAGAGTAAGTCTCGTAACAAGAACGCTTGTGGGATTAAATCCCAAGTAAGAAGACAGCAGGTTGACCAACGTTCGAGTAAACAGACCGGCGCCGACGAGCAGTACCAGGGACAAGGCGACTTGGCCAGTCAAAAGAATCTTTCTGGCTTGCCGGCTGCTGCCCGCGGTTAGGCGACGCCCGCCCCTTAGCGATGTATATACATCCAAACGCGCTAAGCGAACGGCCGGCAACAAGCCGCAAATAATAACGGTCATCAGTGTGAGCAGAAACGTGAAGGCGAGTAATCGGAGATCGATTGTGGTGGTCAGGCTGCTCGGATCGCTCGCGGGCGTCAGCAATCCAACCAGCGCAGGTGTCGCCCAATGCGCCACCAGCAGGCCCGCGAGAGCCGATAAGGCCGCGAGCAGAACGTTCTCCGTGAGTAACTGCTGCACGATCCGAGCCGTTCCCGCGCCTAACGAAAGTCGAATTGCAATCTCCTGCCGCCTGCCGCTCCCCCGGGCGATTAACAGGTTGGCCACATTTGAACAGGCGATCAGCATGACCACGCCAACCACAAACATCATGATTCGAAGCGGCCCCTCGTATTGCCGCCGTAAAACGGAAATCCCGCCGCCCGCTGGTACTCCCTTGATCCGCATCCCGGCCAAAAAGCGGGCGATCACCTCTTTAGGCGTTCCCGCTGGAGCATGCAGCCGAACGTCCTCCAGCATGAATTCGTTCATCGCTGCTTGCATCGGCGCTGTCGCTTGAACGATTGAGACGCGTGGCTTCAATCGGCCCATCGTGCGGAGCCAGAAGTTGTGATCGTTGCTAAGGGTTGCCGCCGGCGCCATAGAAATCGGCGTCCAGACATCGACCATCTTGCCCACCTCCACGCCAAAGAATTGGTGCGGAGCAACGCCGATGATGTCGTAGACGTGATCGTTGAAACTTAACTTGCGTCCAATCACTGTCGGGCTGCCATTGAATCTGTCTTGCCAAAGTCGATAGCTGACGACTGCGACAGGATGCCGCCCCGGCTCTCTGTCGTCTTCGGCTGAAATCATGCGGCCTACGGCAGCCTGCACCCCCAATACGCCGAAGTAGTTACCCGAGACCGTCTGCTGCATGAGGCGTTCCGGGCCCGAGTTCCCTATGGAGACGCTGGTGAGATCTGCCGTTTCATAAGCCATCAGGTCCGCGAACGCGCGACTTCGATCGCGCATCTGTCGAAACAACGCGTACGAACTTCCACCGCCGGCATCATAAGCATTACCGCTCGCATTCACCGTCCGGAATAAAGCATGGGGATCCCTTACCGGAAGCAGTCGAAGCAGAATCGCGTCGGTAACGCTAAATGTGGCAAGGTTTACTCCCATGCCCAGCGCTAGAATCGCGATGACAAAGCCGGTAAATCCAGGCGCGCGGCGAAATGCGCGAATGGCATATCGCAGATCCTGGGCTACATTCGACAACCAACAAACCCCGCGTGCATCGCGGCACTCTTCTTTTAGGCTCTCTTGAGCTCCGAAAGCAACGCGTGCCCGGCGGGCGGCTTCATCGAGGCTTAAACCTGCACCGGTATGCTTTCGAATTTCGAACTCTAAGTGGGTTGCGAATTCCTCTTCTAACTCCGCTTCCGTTTTCCGCCGGAATAACAGCGCACGAAGCCGCGGCAGTAAGTCACTTAAGTTCATCTAGGCAAGCTCCAGAATGCGCCCAATCGCCGCCGTCAACCGCGCCCAGTTCTCCTTCTCTAACTCGAGTTGCTTTCGCCCTGCCGCTGTTAGGCGATAGAAGCGGGCGCGTCTACCCAGTTCTGACGTTGCCCACTCCGCTTTGATCCAACCGCGATGCTCCAACCGGTGCAAAGCCGGATATAGCGAGCCTTGATTGACGCACAAGGCTTCCTCAGAAATCTGCTGAATGCGTTCTGAAATCGACCACCCGTGCATGGGGCCCGCCACCAGCGTTCTCAAGATGATCAGATCAAGTGTGCCTTGCAGGATGTCGAGTCTGGCTTCGTGTCGTTTCATGGTGTCGATGATCTACAGTATAAATGATTGGTGTCGAGTGTCAACAGCATGATCTCCGCAGCATTCGCCGGATGGCGACATCGCTCTCCGACCCATTGGCCGTTCCGGCCCCAGCCATGCCTTGGGGCGGAATATCGGGAGGAAGCGGTTCTCATCCGCAAGACGGCGGACTCGAAAGCCTTCGTACGAACTCGTGCGGTAATCGAATCGGGCCGGTAGGCCTTCTTCGTAAAATAAGAACAGAGGCCGCTTATGGACATGCTCCCGGTAAAACCAGAACGCAAGGCGCAACTGGAAGACTACGCTCAGCGCCGTGGGCAGGATACGGCGGCGGCGCTGGACGAAGTGCTGGCCGATTACTTCGCCTGGGAAAAACAGGATTACGACGAAACGGTCCAGGCGGTGTTAGAGGGCTATGAGGATGTGAAGGCCGGACGCAGCAGGCCAGCCGAGGAAGTCCATGAAGCGCTGCGCCTGAAACATGGCCTTTGAGGTTAAATACAGCGCCCGGGCGGAAAAGGATTTGGACGACATTCTCGGTTGGCTGCTGGCGCAAGGTGCAGGTGAAACGGGGCTTCGCTGGTTTGAAGGGCTGCGTAAAGCCGTAGGGACGCTCACGGACTTACCGCAACGCTGCTTGCTGGCGCGTGAGAATGATTCTGTTCCTTTCGAAATGCGGCAGTTGCTCTACGGTCGCCGGCCGCATGTGTATAGAATTTTATTCACCATTGAAGGCAGCACGGTTTCCATCCTTCGCATTCGTCACGGCCGCCGCGAAAATTTATCGGCGCACAGTTCCGCGCCAGCAACTCAGCAACCGTTCTAAAGAGGATGTTCCGCCAATATCTTTTCTAAGATAGGTGGAATTTCAAAGACAGCTCGATTATCCACGCAGGCGATATTTAGACGCATTGCATCCAGCCGGTCGTCTTGCAATAGATCCTGAACCGTCGCCTCAATGACGCGGAAGTTGTCGAGCACAACGCCAACGCCTTGCTCTTTGATCCACTCCGCGTTGTATCGCTCCTGAGGCAACGTCCATGCGTTCCGCTCGACAATGACCGGCAGATTCATCTTGAGCGATTCGGATATGCTGCCGGGACCCGGCTTGCCAATAAAGAAATCGCTGAGACGCATGAAATGGGGGATCTCCTTCGTGAAGCCTTCCACGACCAGAGTATTGCGCGTCTTGAGCGTTCTTAGGCGCTCGCGCAGACGTTCGTTGCGCCCACAAATGAGTATCAATTGCAAGTTAGCGGAAGAATTGCCTAACCGTTGAGCGAGGGAGAACATGACGTTCGATCCCTCGCCGCCGAATAGAACTAGACCAGTTGGCAAGTCCGGATCGAGGCCCAACTTGCGCCGCTCATCGGGCCTGTCACATTCGCGAATCGCGTAGAACTCGGGGCGAAGGATCATCCCGCTTACCTGAAAAACGCGTTTGCGCGGGTGGCCCATATTGAGCGCCTGATCGACCGCCTTCTGCGTGCCGCAAATAAAATACTGCGGCTGGTTCTCCATCCAGAAGTGCGGTGGATAGTCTGCAAAATCGGTCAGGATGGTGATCAACGGCACGTCTAACCCCGCCTTCCGCAGGCCTTCAAAGAGCGCGCGATTAAAGTTCGGGATCAGCGAAACCACCATGGCGGGACGATTCTGGCGCCAGAACTTGGCTAACAGATCGACCTGTGCGGGATGGTACAGGCGAATGATGGCATGCATCAGCGGCACCAACGCCGGCGATCCCAGCGTCCATCCCTTCGCCAGGATGAGATTATAGACATCCTCCATCTGGATTCCCGTGATCTTTCGGAAAATGTCCAGAGAGTCCAATACTTCCTGTAGGTTGACCAGGCGTACATCCCAACCGGAGCCGTTTGAAGCAATTACCGCTTCAAGCGCCATCGCAGCGCTCCGATGGCCTCCACCAGCCTCGAAGTACACGAAATGGGCAATTGGTTTGGGTGGCAACTCTTATCCTATAGGGATAACCCTAAAACAGCTTGGTTCACTAATGTTTTGTGCGAATGTCATGCCGCTGTAACCCGCGATGAATACAAGAGAAGTATGAGGGCGAGAAGTCCTTTTAATCTCGTACACTGTTGGTATGGGGACCGTGCGCTATGACGGTTCACCAGAACATGCTCCAATTCATCGCCACGGGCGACCACAAATTGATGCGCAAGGTCAACAAGTGGCCTGCGCCCAAGTGGATTCGAATGTGGGCTATTGCGGCGACCCGGGCCGGAGACGGCTGGATTTGGTATCTCGTTGGCTTGGCAATCCTCCTGCTGGGGGGAGATGCACGGTTCACGGCCGTTGCTGCCGCAGGATCCGCGGCGGCTGTCGGTATTGGCGTTTTCGTTTCGGTTAAGCGCATTTCCGGACGCAAACGGCCGTGTGAGTTCGAACCACATTGCTGGGCGACGCTACTCCCTCCGGATCGATTTTCATTTCCATCTGGCCACACCATCACCGCCTTTTCCGTGGCGGTCACGTTAAGCGAGTTCTATCCAGTTCTACTGCCTCTGCTGCTTTTTGCGGCGCTCAGCATCGCCACCTCGCGTATTTTGCTGGGTATGCACTTTCTGAGTGATGTGGTGGTGGGTGCAATGCTCGGAACCGCGTTAGCGTACGCCAGCTACTCGGTTTTCGCCTAGTGTCGCCGCTCCACGGGACCGTCTGCTGCATCCAAGTTGTTGGACTATAGTTAGCAGCGATGCTGCGCCAAACGTTTCTTTATCTTTCTCAGCGCAAATGGCTACGGCATTGGATGGAGAATTCCGCCCTTTCGCACAAGCTTACGTCCCGCTTCGTCGCCGGCAGCACCTTGGCCGAAGGTATAACCGTTCTTCAAAAGCTATCGCGGGAGAAGATCCTCGCAACACTCGATTTTTTGGGCGAAAACGTGACCTCTCTCGATGAGGCAGGCCGCTCCCGCGATACCTATTTAGCTGCTCTGGCCGAAATCGAGCGCAATCACCTTCCGGCAACGGTATCCATCAAGCTAACGCAATTCGGTCTCGATTTTTCCGAAGAAGCCTGCCTTGAAAATGTGGCCAGCTTAGTCGATCGGGCGCGACTGATGGATAGCCGGGTGGAGATCGACATGGAATCGAGCGAATACACGGACCGGACATTAAAATTGCTCGCGTGCTTGCAACAGCGCTTTCCGGGACGGGTGCGGGCCGTCATTCAGGCCTATCTATTTCGAAGCGAGGATGACGTTCGTGCCCTTTCATCCCAAAAAATCCCCGTACGTCTATGTAAGGGGGCGTACCGCGAGCCGGCCCGCGTCGCTTTTGCTAGCAAGCGCGATGTCGACGAAAACTACATCAAACTGATGAAACTGCTGCTTTCAGAAGGGACGTATCCGGCCATCGCCAGCCACGATGAGAAAATTGTGCGGCAAGCGCGACGTTATCTGAAGGAACGGGAAATCACCCCGGATCGTTTTGAATTTCAGATGCTTTATGGCATTCGGCGGGACCTGCAAAGCCAATTGACGGCCGCGGGCTATCGATTACGGCTGTACGTTCCCTACGGAGACGCCTGGTATCCGTATTTCATGAGAAGACTGGCCGAACGTCCGGCAAACGTGTTGTTTCTGGCCAAAAACTTGCTACGAAGTTAGCTGCGAACAGTCGCGGAACTTCGGACTGGCGAAAGGAGTCAAACATTAATATGAGGTACTGGCTGTACCTTGGCGCTAAGTTTAGTATCGCCCTCGCTTTTCTGTACGGACTGCAGGTGGGCGTGGAACACCTGTTCAAAATCCCTCCTCCCCCGCTTGCAAAGTTCGGCAAACAGCCTACGATGTTCATGCACGATCTGCCGTTCACCTTCGCCATTATGGCCGTTTGGCTGTTGTCGGCGGGTCTGCTGTACGCCATCGTTTGGGACCATCGCCATCGCTGCCGCAGTTGCTTCCGGAGGCTGATTATGCCCATCGCTACCGGTTCGTGGGGACATATGGTCACCTTCGGACGCCCGGCGACGGAATGGATTTGCCCGTATGGGCACGGAACGTTGCGGATCGAGGAACTTCAGATTACCGGTAAAGGCCTGCCCGATTGGGAAGCGCACGACGAAAATATCTGGAAAGAACTGGAACTGTACAAATAGCGGATCGCCGTTCCGCTTTCACTCTGGAGGAAACAGCCAATCCTCCGGAACGTCCAATGTTTTGCTAAACGCACGGAACATCGATTCGCGAGCTGGCGTCAATTTACTAGGTCTTGATGCGATGGCGATCGCACGGTACGCGTCCGGATCGATGAGAGAATCAGTCTAGGCCAAACATTGCCCGTACGCGTTAGACTCCCCAAATATCCGCTTGCCTTCTCGACAGTTGGAAAAGTTGTCATTATCAGCGTTGGAGTGCTCTTCGCGACTGCTGCCATCGTTTGCGCGGTGGCGTACAGCAAGTACTCGCGGCTAACCGATCAAAAGCTGACCGAAGGTCCCTTTCCCCATTCCTCCATGTTGTATGCCGCTCCCGAAGAAGTGGGGATTGGCGATCCCGGGACACCACTTCAATTCGCCGCCCGGCTCAGGGAGGCAGGTCTTGCCGAGGATGCGCGCACGAACGCGATGGGTTGGTACCATCTGCGGCCGGACGCCATAGAAGTTTTTCCCGGAGTGGATTCCTATACGGGCGCCGAGCCGGGAGTGATTCGCTTTGACAACGGCCAGATATCCGACATCATTTCACTAACCGATAATTCCAAGCGGACGCAATACACGATGGAGCCCACGCTCCTTAGCAGCCTTTTCGATAAGAATAGGGAAAAGCGCCGGCTTGTTCGATACGACGACATCCCGCCAGTGCTGGTGCATGCCGTTATCTCGATCGAAGACAAGCGTTTCTTCCAACATTCGGGCTTCGATCCCATTGGAATGGCGCGTGCCGTTTGGCTCGACTTGCGTCACAAGGAGTATTATTCCGGCGCGTCGACGCTCACCCAACAGCTCGCAAAAATGCTCTGGCTCGATAACCGTAAGACGTTCGAGCGCAAATTTGCGGAATTGATGATCACGATTCACCTCGAACGAAAGCTGACCAAACAAAAGATCTTTGAATATTACGTGAACGAGGTGGACTTGGGGCGGCGCGGCTCATTCACAATTCGCGGCTTTGGCGAGGCCGCACAGGCATATTTCGGGAAGGACATTCGCCAGTTGAGTCTGGACGAAGCTGCAACGCTCGCCGGTCTATGCCAGCAGCCCAGTTTTCGTAATCCGGTGCGGTGGCCGGATCGAGCCAAGGCGCGGCGCAACACGGTGCTTCACTTGATGTTGGACAACGGCTACATTTCTCAGTCGCAGTATGCTTCGGCCATTGAAGCGCCCATGGTGACGACCAAGCAGGGAGTGGAATCTGCCGACGCGCCGTACTTTGTCGACCTGGTGAACGACCGTCTCGGGGACGAGCTTCAAGACAAAGACTTCCAGGATTCCGGTTCAAGAATTTACACCACCCTTGACACCGATTTACAGCGCGATGCCGCGCAAGCCGTGTCCGTCGGCATGCGGGAAGTGGACGCGATACTCGCCAAGCGCCACAAGGATGGAACTCCCCAGGAAGAGCCGCAGGTGGCGCTGATCGCGCTTGATCCGCATACCGGTGAAGTGAAGGCCTTAATCGGCGGCCGAAATTACGGCGTGAGCCAGTTGGATCACGTCCTTGCCAGCCGCCCCTCCGGCAGCGTCTTTAAACCCTTTGTATACGCGGCAGCGCTGAATACCGGTTTGTTCGACCGCCCGAATCCGATAACAGATTCAACCACCTTCCAAGATGAACCTCGAACATTTTTCTACGACGGCAAACCGTACGAGCCGACCGACTACCACAAGGAAGCGTGGAAGGGGACCGTCACTTTGCGCGAGGCGTTGGCGGACTCTTTGAATGTGCCCGCTGTCGAAGTGGCCGAGGCCACCGGATATGGCGCCGTAGCGGAATTGGCGCACCGCGCGGGCTTGGCGGATATCCGTGCAACGCCTGCGATGGCTTTAGGATCGTACGACGTCACTCCGCTTGATATGGCCGGCGCATACACAACCTTCGCGAATAAGGGCACTATGGTGAAGCCGCGTCTGATCCTGCGCGTTGTCGATAAGTCAGGCATTGAGCTGTGGTCATCGAAACCGGAGACCAAACGCGTGTTGGATCCGCGCGTGACGTACTTGATGGTCAGCCTGATGCAGCAAGTCTTGCAAACAGGCACCGGCGCACGTGTCAGGGCCTTGGGATTTGGGCTTCCGGCCGCTGGTAAGACAGGCACCTCGCATGACGCCTGGTTCGCCGGTTTCACCACCAAACTGCTGTGCATCGTTTGGGTGGGCCTAGATGACTATCAGAATCTGAATCTGGACGGTGCGCGCGCGGCATTGCCAATCTGGACTGAGTTTATGAAGCTCGCGCACCAAGATCGCGCCTATCGGAATGTCTCTAATTTCGACGTGCCGGAAGGCGTTGTGAGTGCGCAGATCGATCCCGAGAGCGGACTCTTAGCTACCAGCGCTTGCCCTCACGTTCAGACCGAATATTACCTTTTGGGAACGCAGCCGGTTCAGTTCTGCCCGCTGCACCAGGGCGGCTCAACGCAGATAGCAGGATGGGATGCCGGTAGCCCGGCGCCTTCGGCTATTGGGGCGCCCACGGCGGCGCCAATTCCGGTGGGGCAGCAAGCTGCGGCCGCCCAGAACGTACCACCTGCCGGAACCATCGACCCGAATAATCCCAACGGTCAACAGGCTAAGAAGAAGGGATTTTTCGATAAGTTGAAGGGCATCTTTAAGTAGCACCTGCTGCTGTTTTGGGGAGGGCGGCGGGTGCGGGACATGAAGGAGGGGTTGCAACTTTCAAAAACCTGCAGGAACTGGATTGGTGCCGCGCTCGTCTCTTGTCTCTGGTTGTTAGGCGGCCAGCCGACCAGCTTTTCGATGAACCGAATCCGGTGCCGAACATCATTGCCACTCACCCATCGAACCTGTCCCTTCCGGATCATCATCGGCTCATAACCCCGTTCGCCGAGCTGCGTGAAATTTCCGAGAGCCTTGGGGTGCGCGACAATTTTGTGGAAGCTCAGGCGGCCTTTGAACGCAAAGCCCAGTAATCTTCAAACTTGCCGCTGAGGCGATGACAGCGGAGGGCAATAATGGCGTTGGCGCCGCGCCGTGTCCAGAACATGCCGGATTGCTTCAGGCGGCTGCCGATGACGGTCTTGCATCCGGCCTCAATGACACCAGAACCAACGAATAGCTTTTGCGCGCGGAATTTTGGATAGCGCATGCGTGCTGCGTTGCGTTCGAAGTAGTCGGCCTCTCGCTGGAACTTGTCCGCCAACGGTGGGTCGCAGTTTCCAGACTTCGCAGATAACGCACAAGCTTTTCGATTGCGCCGCCATCGAGTTTGCTTTGCCGGGCCGTCACCCAACGCTTCTGTTTGGCTTCTCGACCAGGATACAGACCACGCGCCAGTTCCCAGAGATGTTGCCGTGCATGATACAGGTCCACGATTTGCGTCGCCCGGGGAAGTGTTGTTCCGCGATATTCCAGATCCACTCGGCGCCATCGCCGATGATCACTTTCTTTGCGGCACGACTCCAGCCACGTTCCCAAGCTTCGGCGTAGAGGCGGTGGCCAAACTCCTCAGCCGATTCAATCGCTCCGGTATAGGTCGTGGAGGCTTCATCGCGTACCGGCCGGCCTGGCTCATCGGTAGTTGTTTGCGTAAATACGCAGCCCAGCTTCACCTCGCGGGTGCGTGCGGGTTGTCCTGGAGTTCACCCGCACGGCCTTCTAATGCAGAACGCACCATCGGAACTTGCGTGCCATCCATTTCGATATACAGCACGGGAACCGATGGGCCGATCACCTCTGGCAACTCCAATTGCTTGGCACGCTGGCGCTGTGCCTGCTCTTTTTGAGCGATAGCGGCGCCGATGGCTTCCGCTTGCCGCTCCACCGCCTTGGTCGTCACTTGCAAGCCGGCCAGCAGTTCCAGTTCCTGGCGGCCATGTTCGAAGCTGGTCTCACTGCCTACCACCGCCAGCATGCGGCGCACACCAGGTGAGTACTCGGTACCTTGGACATCCAGTTCCGAGTCGCGCGGACTCTGCCCTTGATGACAATGCGGACAGAGATAATAGGGCCGCTGGATGGTAATCGGCCCGAGTATCGTCAGGAGCTGTTTGGGACGCATTTCGTGAAACCGCGCCTGTTGGCCGCAGCCACAAGATATGGCTGGCTCGAACTCCATAGGCTGATCTAACAGTTTCTCCAGCATCTTGGCTCCCAACCGGTGCGTGGCGGCGCGGGTGGCCATTTCAATCGCCTCCAGATCGAAAGTCCCGCTCCTGCGGGAGCCACCGAAGATCACTTCCAGCAGTGCCGCTATCTCGCGTGCCGTTTCGCGTTGGATCGCTTCGGCCGTTTTTTTCCTGTGGTGTCAGCGAGTCTTGCATCGGACGTAGCCGACAGATCTGTTCACTGACTTCGACTAATTCCTCACTGAGTTGCTGAAAACGACGAAACTCGGCAATCTCCCGTTCCGCCTTGCGCACTGCTGTGCTGTTGGGTAGGGCTTCCGTTACTGTCTTGCCATGCCGTTTGTGAGTGAGCCGCAGACTGGGACCATGGCCCGGATCATCCGGCTGAGCACAATGGCAAGTCGGTTTGCCACAACGTCGGACCGCTCCCACAATCGATCCCGGCCGCATATCCTCCAGCCCTGCCATGGCTGCCAGCAACTCGCCGCGATGAGCTTCCAGACGAGTAAGGGCTTCAGACATAAGCCCCTCTTTTCTGGAAGTATTATATACTTCCAGAACAGCTCCCCAAAAAAGAAGCCGAGCTGCGCAGCTACTTCCATGTCGCGCACCCAGAGCCTTGCTTGGCGTTGACTCGGCGTTTGATCGCACGATGATCTTGCTCGATGATGTTGTTCAAGTATTGGACAAGCCGATGGCGACAGCGGCGGCGAAGAATCCCTTCCTTCTTAAGAGCCTGGACTGCCCGCGACGTCCAGCTGGGGAAACCGCACTTGGTTTGTGAATAAAGAACTTATGCGCCCATGGGAAAGTCGATGGAATCTTGCGGCTCCGTGCTCAAGCGCATGGTTCCCCAGTTGATCGTTTCAAAGCAGAAGCTTCGGCAAACAGACGGCAGGAGCCGAGATGGTCGATACGTTCGGCATGAACAAAAAGGTAAAGAATATCGCCGCCTGGTATCTGCGTTTAAGCGCATCTTCGGCGCCACCATCTTCTTCGGCACCGATCAGAGGCGAGGGACAGCCAAGGTGGTGCATCGGTCTCGATTCAACTTCCTGCAAGAGACGCGCATCTGGTACAGCCGCGATCCTGAACAATCGACGCTCTCAGGGGACTTCGAGAACGCGATTGTCCTCAGCGACGAATTCTATGGAGAGATCGCCTCTCACTCGATACCGACCGACCTAGAAGCGGTTCCGATGGGAAGTGACGCCTATGCACGCATCGGTTTGATGATGTTGATCGGCCTCGCCGAAGAGCGGGCTTTTGGAGTCGAACACAATGAACTCAACGTACGATGTGGTATTGATCGGTGGTGGACCGGCAGGGATTATAGGAGCAACCACGAATGTGCCGACGCTCGGTGAGCTCTACAAGCTCGCCGCACTGGACGGGCGTCAAAAATGTCGAGCGGCCATCCTTTAGAAGGGCAGGTAGCCACGCAGACAGGGTAAAAAGCACCGCTCATCGGCAACTCACCGACAAAACAGTTCGCCAAGATCGGCATCGCATGGAAACGCGATCAAACCGTCAACCGCGTGGACAAATGTCCTGAAATGTGATCGTGCGGCCAAGCGCTTCGGAATATTCCTTTGCATACAAGTCCGTACTCTCGGACTGGGGGCCCGTCAGGTGATAGATCTTGCCGATGTGCGGCTGCGGATTGGCGAGGATCGCGGCTATCACACGTGCCACGTCCCCGACTGCGACAGGTGAGGTTTTGCCCGCGCCGAACGGTAATCTGATCTGGTTTGATCGCCTCACCGAATCCGCAGTCAGAATCAAGAGACCGCCTTCGATTAGCATTGTAGGCCGCACGTGGACCACCGGAAGCCCGGACCAGTTCAGCGCCTGCTCGGCGAGCCAGTGCAACTTCTGCTGCGGGCTCGGGGTGGTTTCAGTAATGCTCATCTGCTCGACCGTCATCTGCGACATATTGATGAATGCCTTCACGCCGTGCTGTTTCGCAACTGCCGCGACATTTACCGTCGCAGCCAGATAATCATCAGACACTGACATGCCGAAATACATAGTCTCGCAGCCGGCAATTGCCCTGTGCATCGACTGGAGATCCAGCAGATCGCCTGCTACTACTTCCGCACCCATGTCTCGCAACACTCGCGAGCGCTCGTCTTCTGTTCGCACCATCGCACGCACAGCCGTCCCTTGCTTCAACAGGAGTTCGACGACCGTGCGTCCGACCGCCCCTACACGACCGGCCGCGCCGGTGACCAAAATTGGATTCGCCATGATTTCCGCCCAATGTTAAGATCGCTTCGCGGTGTTTGCGCCGCCCCCAGAGCGAGCCTGGATTCACCCGGTTTGGATGCGAGGTGAGCATCTTCTCATAAAGCTCCGTAGCCGTCGACGTACTCGCCACCGCAGCGTTGAAGTCCCGGATATAACCACGGGTTTCCTCAATATGACGAGGGGAGCTATTAGGGTCGAGTACACCATGACCGGCGACCACGGCTTTGGGATGCAGGCTCTCGATCTTATCCAGCGCGCGCAGCCACTCGCCGCGGGCTTCTAAACTGCATTCCGCGAGGTAGGGGTGTGTATTGTTATAGACTGCATCGCCGGATACAACCAGGCCGACGGACGGCACATACAGGGCGGTGGAATGGGCCGTGTCGGTATGGCCACCTTCGATTATCTTCAGCTCTTCTCCCTCGAGGTAGAGCGTGTCTCCGTCGATGATCTCCGGCACCACCAACTGCGAAGGAACCTGGCCGGGAAAGCGCGGCTCCCAGAAGGAGCTTATGAACCCGGGACTCATTTGGTGTTGCATACCCGCGACTGCCGATGCGGTGGCAAACGCTCTTGCATTGGGGAAGCGGTCCAGCAACAGCTTCAGACCCAGGAAGTAGTCGCCATGCGCGTGCGTGATGTAAATCGTCGTGAGGTTCTTGCCGCTTTCGTCGACCCAATCGATAAGTTCCTTCGAATGTTGCACGGACAGGAACGTATCGACAAGGACGGCATCGCGTTCGCCATAGATGAGTGGGACCGTATTGGTCACCCAGGCGAGATCCTCCTTACCGGGCGGCAAGCCCTGCGTAGAGCTTCCGCGCTTCTTGGTCAGCAGTTTCCAGTTGAGGCTAGGCATAGTTTCCTTTCTGATTCGTGGTAATCCAAGCTCACAGCCAGGCATTCACCGTAATCGCGCCGACGTCCTCTCCGGGGTGCTCGCGCACACCGTAGAGGATACTCGACCCAACCCACAACACGGTCCGTCCCAAGTGATCCGGATACCTCTTGAGTTTGGCGTTGAAGAAGTCGACGGCGGTTTTCTCGGTCTGCAGAAGCTGGTCGGCGTCGTCGAGGTATTGCCGGGTCCCGGCGATCAATCGGTGGGCGTCGTCGTCGAGTTGCTTGTTCTGGTGACCGGCGATGATGTGCCGGGGGTTGAGGGCTTCGATCTTGTGGATCGCGTTCCGCCATGGCCCAAAGCCTCCGACGGCCACGCTCGCCCCGAGGTACATATGGACGCCGTTGTAGATCGCGTCACCGGCGACCACCAACCCGAGATCCGGGATGTGAAGCACGCTGGTATCGGTGCTGTCCGTGTGGCCAACCTCGACCATCACAAGATCATGTCCTTCGAGAGTGAGCCGGTTGGCCGGGACCGTCACCGCTGTGACGGGCGAAGGCGGGATCATCCCTGGGAACATCCTTTCCCAGAGAAACGGACGCGCGGCCAGGTTGCCGTGCATCTGCGCAATAGTTCCCGCAGTGGCGACGAGCCGCCCCAAATCGTTCCGCCAATAATCCGGCGGCGAACCAGTGATCCCCGTGGCCGTGAGTGATAAAGATGTCAGTAGGCTTTCGGCCTTTTGCGGCCGATCGGCCCTTCTTGCCGCGCCTAACACAATTCAAACTGAATTAGGGATCTTCCGAAGTGAGTATTTGTTAATTCCGAAACGTCTGATTTTTGATTCGAGCGTTTGCCGTGGCATGCGCAGCTTCACGGCCGCACCCAAAGGTCCAGAGATCCGGCCTTGGGATTCCACCAACGCAGCTTCGATCATCTCTACTTCGTGTTCCGTCACTGCTGTCAATCCATCTCGCGACTTCAAAGACGGTACCGACTCAGATCGAAGCCACCTCTCCGCAATGAACAACGTATCGGAATTGCTCACTATGACGGCGCGTTCCACAACATTCTGAAGTTCGCGAATATCCCCTTGCCAGTTGTAGTCTTGGCATAGCTCTATAGCGCTTCGGTCGATACAGGTTATGTTCTTTTGTGTTTTCCTGGCGTATTCCTTCACGAAGTGCTCGAGAAGCAGAGGAATATCATCCTTCCGTTCACGCAACGGAGGAATCGTGATCGAAAAGACATTTAGACGATAAAAGAGGTCAGCTCGGAATTGCCGCTCCTGCACCATTCGCCAGAGGTCCTGGTTCGTGGCCGCGATGATCCGAACATCAACTTGCAATGCGTGGCCGCCGCCCAAGCGCTCGAGCTGCTTTTCCTGAAGAACACGAAGAAGCTTTGGTTGCACATCGAGAGGAAGATCTCCGATCTCATCCAGAAACAGTGTCCCGCGATTCGGCCGTTTGAAATCGTCCAATAGTCTGAGTCACGGCACCCGTAAAAGCACCTCGTTCATGGCCAAAGAGCTCGCTTTCCAGCAAAGCGCTGGGAATGGCCGCGCAGTTGATGGCCACGAAACGATTGTGACGGCGTGGGCTTGCGTCGTGTATCGCTCACGCGACCACTTCCTTGCCAGTGCCCGTTTCACCTTGAATCAAAACAGCTGAATCCACTGGTGCAACCATCGCGATCTCGTCAAGCACTGCGCGGAATTTCGCACTGGCGCCAACCAAATGTGCACTCCCCATGATTCTGTTCCTCACAAGCGCAAAGGGCACGGCTGCACGCGCAATCGGATGGCGCCCTATTTGGCCGGAACCTTTGAAGCTCGCCAGTGTTTCCAATGATTCTCTTGCGCATTCCACGAGTCCTGTCCCTTATTCTGCCGTTAATCTCACGTCGTGTCGCCCCCGAATCAAGCTCAATGAAATGCCTCGATCGTGTGGGCAGAATCCCTCATTCGAGAGGCACTCTCCCAGCTCTATTCGGGTCTCCTATGGCGAACCGTTTTCTTCCGAACAGACGAGCATCGATAGACCATGCACCTGGACCGACCATTGCCACGGCAGCGGTCAGCACCGCCAATAACAGGTGCATCCAGTGACCATCTTGCTTTGACGAATAGAGCGCTAACCCAATCCACACCTCTTCTATCGCGAGTAACGTACCGATCACCGGCGTCCACAGCCCGGCGAGGAGAAAAATGCCTCCCAAGATCGCGACTAGATTCCTAGCCAGGTTGATTGGTTCTCCGATCGTGCTGAGTAGACCAGTAATCGCAGGACAGATCAGAGCTATGCCTGCGCCAATGCGCAGCTGCAAGAGACCGAGCCCTGGCCATCCGTCAGGAAAGGTTGAAAATAGCCGCTGCAGAGAACATCCCGTTTCGATTGTGTAAAATCGGCCCGAGATTCGAAACCCCATAAAGCGCGGCGTCGGACACCTCTTTCGAGGGAGATATCGAGCGGCTATAGCTCAATGATTCCGCGCTTTAGTCCAATAGTCACGGCATGGGTCCGGTCGTTAGCATCAAGTTTTGCGAGGATGTTCTTGACGTGACCCTTGACCGTCTCTTCGGTGAGCGATAATCGCGCGGCGATCTCCTTATTTGCATTTCCCCCGGCGATTAGTTGCAGTACATCTACTTCCCGTCGTGTCAGGACAGCCTTCACCCATCCCGCCAATCCCTTAGCGTCAGCAGCCCCGTCCTCTCCGGCAAGCCGCTCTCGCGCTCGATCTCCCGCAATTTCTCCCACGTCTCGATGGTCATGCGCTGCGCCGCCATCCCCTTGCGCGGCCGTGTCCACTGATATTTGCCCGGCACGCCATCGGGCCAAAAGCGCAAAGGGCACGGCTGCATGCCACCAACACGAAGAGGAACTCGCTATTTCTTCGGGTGGCATGCTTGATTCCGTGCCGGTTTC
>JBARMQ010000502.1:0-6250 GCA_049802535.1 Bryobacteraceae bacterium
GCAGAATACCGGGTTGCGCGCGTGGAATCGCCACCGCCGCGGCCAATGCCGGGCTGTCCGTATGCAGGATGTAATATCCGCCGTCCTTAACCCACTCCGCGCTCGGACGTCCGAAGGTCGGCGCAGGCCACATCCGTTCCACCACCGGCGTGAAGCTAAAGGTAATCTTCATCGGACGAACCGATGCGAATTCGAACAGAATGACGGGCGTCGCTCCGCTTGATCCTCTCGGAGAAAACATATGCTGGCGAATCGTGAATGCCGCATGCGAATAAATAATGGTCGTGCGGCCCGGCGTAACCTCTATCGCGCCCGGCAAATTATTTACATCGATAGGCACCGGATAATCTTTTAATTCCGCCGTTATCCGAAGGTGCGATAGCACCTTGATTGGAAATATCCACGCCTCCGATTCACCGTTTTGTTGGCCGAAAATCGCACCGTGCTCACCGGCTACGGTGAATGGTTTTTGCGGCTCTGTTCCGCGAATGATTTCGATCGAACTCTTGCCCAACGGGAAACGGCCTAGCGGTGTGAGGGCCGGAGCGGCCGCCATACTGCAGGCAAGCAGCATCAATGAAAGTGCGCGAAACAGACGGAGCCTCATCGGTGATCACGTTATCAAATGACCCATCGCTGGCTCATTGTTATCGTGTGCATCGAAGAAACTTATTGACACGAACGCTGGCACCCTTCATACTCACCTTTAACCAATTGTTCAACAAGGGGGATCGCAAACGCTTCGTTTGCGCGGTGGTTCCATGCTCTCTGGGCGAGCATCTTGGAACTTGTGGTCACCCGTTTTGTTTCCGGGAGGTTCAAAACTGGGTTTACGCCATCTTCTTTTATTGGTCGTGTCCGTTTGCTGCGCCGCCGCGCAAAATCCCACCGCCGACCTGCTCCAGCAGATTATTCAAATCAACACCAGCAACCCGCCGGGCAACGAAGGCAAGCTCGACGAGTTTCTGGCCGCTAAGCTGAAACCTCTCGGCTTCGAAATCGATATCATCCCCACGCCGCAGGCCGGCAAATCGCATCTGATTGCACGGCTCCGTGGCGATGGAAGTGCCAAGCCTATTCTGCTGGCGTCGCATGGCGATACCGTCGGCGTTGAGCGCGACAAGTGGACGGTCGACCCATTTGCCGGCATTATTAAGGACGGATATCTCTATGGCCGGGGCGCCATCGACTTTAAGGGCGGCATCGCCGTCTTCGCCACCGCGGTCATGGAACTTGCCAAGAACAAGGTCCCGCTGAAGCGCGACGTGATTTTCCTCGTCGAAGCCGATGAAGAAGGCGCGCAGTACAACACATCCTGGTTGGCTGAGAAAAACTGGGCCAAGATGGATTGCGAATTCGCACTCAATGAAGGCGGCTGGATTATGCTGCGGCCCGACGGCAAGGTCCGCTACGTCAGCATCTCAACTGCCGACAAGTCGAGCGTGACCTTAGTTCTCACCGCCCATGGAACCTCGACGCATTCCTCAATGCCGCGGCCGGATAACGCCATCTATCGGCTGGCTCAGGCGCTGGTAAAGGTCTCGAATTACGACACCAAGCCCGAGCTGACGGCCAGTACCAAGCAGTTCTATCTGACATTGGCGAAGACCAGCCAGCCGCCGATGTCCACCTATTTCGACAACCTGGTCAATAGCAAAGATCCCGCACTCGTTGAGCAAGCCGACAAGGAAATTAGTAAGAACGTCTTGCTGCACGCCATCATGCGCAACACCATCGCGCCGGTTTTTCTGAAGGCGGGCTTTCGATCGAACGTAATACCGGGCTCAGCAGAGGCCACGCTTAATTTCCGTACCATTCCAGGGACAAAAGCCGAAACTCTCATCGCCGAGATGAAGAGTGTAATCGACGATCCGCAGGTAGACGTTGGACCCCCCACCGGGCCCGAAAGTGCTCTCTTCGCCAAATACATGAAATTGATGGAGGGCATGAAGGAATCGCCCACCGATACCAAGCTCTATCAAACCCTTGCCAAGACGGCCGACGCTGAGTGGAGCGCCCCCGTTACCCCTTACTTGTTTCAGGCCGGCACGGATGCTTTCGCGTGGCGCAGCCGCGGCATACCGGTCTATGGAGTCTACCCGTATCCAATCACCGACGATGACTTGACCCGCATGCATGGAAACGACGAACGGGTGCCGGTGAAATCGCTTCAGGAAGGAACCAAATGGATCTACGACACACTAGTGGAAGTCGCCGGAAAATGATCGGATGCAGACTCGGGAGCGTGGCCCTGTTGCTCGCCTCGGCGCTTTGCATTCCCGCCGCTTTTGGCCAGCAAACCGGTATCACTGGCCGCGTTACCGACCCTTCCGGAGCGGTCATCGCTGGCGTGAAGGTTACGGTGACGGGCGCCGACGGCTCGAAGTTCACCACCGACACCAATACATCCGGCGTCTACCAATTTCCAGCGCTTCGCGCCGCCGCTTACACGCTGCGCTTTGAAAATCCCGGCTTCGCTCCAGCGGAGCGCACCCTCTCCGTGCTGGTGGGGCAGATGGTGGAGGTAGATCTGGCGTTGACACTAGCCTCCACTTCTTCCGCCGTGAATGTGGAAGCGGCCGCAGTGGCTGTTGACACGTCGAGTTCAACGGTTGCCGGCGACGTCAGTCCAACCGAGGTCAAAAAGCTTCCTCTGAACGGCCGCAACTATCTGCAACTGGCCATGATGGTTCCAGGCATCACCAGCAACGATGTCACCAATTCGCCGCTCGGAACCACCGACAGCGGCAAGATCCAGATCAACGTCGACGGCCAGCAAGTAACGCAGAACGCGGCTGCCGATAGCTTCGGCGAACCGCAGTATAGCCAGGATGCCATCGATCAGTTTCAGATCATCACCAATCGTTTCGACGCAACCCAGGGACGTTCCTCGCGCGTACAGGTCAATGTACAGACCAAGTCGGGCACCGACCAATTTCACGGAACCTTGTATGGCTATTTCCGCAACAGCGAGTTCAACGCATCCGATCCTGTCGCGCACAGAGTTCTGCCCTTCTCCGATCAACAATTTGGCGGCACCGTCGGCGGCCCCATCCTGAAGAACAAATTGTTTTTCTTTTTCGCCTACGAAGGCGAGCGGCAGCCAAACACGATTTTCGACACTCCTACCGGGTTCACCGGCGAGTCCTTCTCATTCGCTAACCAGCTCCGCACCAATAGCTACTTGCTGCGCACCGACTATCAGCCCAATAATGCAAATCGCATTTCGGTACGTGCAACCGGATACACCTGGGCCGTCCCGTTTAATAACGTGACAGGAACCTCATCGCCGACTCGCGCCACCGATTCTACGCGCACCAGTTACTCCGTCTTTGGTATTTGGACTTGGACCGTTTCGCCTTCAACTGTGAACGAGTTGAAAGGCGGTTTGAACCATTTCGATTGGCAGAACACACCGCTGGTGCAGAGCCAGGAATATGACCTGCCGGGCGGCATCACTGTGGGGGGTCCTTACAATTATCCCCAGCACTTCATTCAGAACACCCAGCAGTACCGCGATGACATGTATCTGCTGCACAACGGCCACAGCATAAAGATTGGCGGCGAGTATTTGCGCACTAAATACTCCGGCATCTTCCAGCAGAATATCCGCGGCAAGGCCACTTCGTTCAATACCGGCGTCAGCTCCCTCAACTATGACGCCATCTTTCCCACCTGGAATGATCCCAGCACCTGGAACATTGCCGCTCTCAGCCCCTATGTGATCTCCTTCGTCCAGGGCTTTGGGGACTTCAACATCAATATCCCGACGAATGCCTATGCTAGCTGGCTCCAAGACGATTGGAAACTCAGTCCCAAACTCACGCTGAACCTCGGCATACGCTACGACAATGACCTCGGCATCTTCGATCCCAAACTGCGCCTGAAGACCGGTCTACAGACACCGGATTACAACGATAACCTGATGTTTCAGCCGCGTGTCGGTTTCGCCTATGACCCTCTCGGCGATCGAAAGACTGTACTTCGCGGCGGCGCAGGCATCTTCCGGGCCGATATCCAGGCCAACCAGGTCATCGACCAACAAATCTTCAACGGTCAAAGCTCGCTGCAGCCGTCCGTACAAATTGGCGTCAACGGGGTCTCTTCGATCAATCTGTTGGCCCCCTTCGGCACAACAACCGGCGCCGAGTTTTTGTCCGGCGCGGTTCCGATCAATGCCCAAGCGATCCAACCTCTCGGCCCGACCGTCCGCACGCCGTATTCTTTGCAAATGAGTCTTGGCATCGAACGCCAGATCTCGAAGACCTGGACGGCTTCGGTTGATTACGTTCATTGGCGCGTCTATCACGATTGGATTCGCCAGGATGCCAATGAACTCTATAATCCTGTGACTGGTTACAACGTCAAGGGCAAAGTTTTGAACTCAAATTACACCACCATTAATCAGTTCATCACCCCCGATGCCGCCGGCTCTCAATATGACGGCCTGCAGGTTTCGATTCAACATCGTTTCTCGCAAAATATCTCCGCATCCGCCGCCTACACGCTGGCGCGCCTGAAGGACTCCACAACCGGCGCTTTTTACTATCCAAACAACCAGTTTGATGTCGCCGACGAATGGGCCAACTCCCCCGACGATCAGCGCCATACATTGACAGTGGCCGGATCGTATCTGTGGAAATGGGGCATATCGCTGAGCGGATCGTTCCACTACGGTTCCGGACAAGCCTTTCAAGTCACCGCAACCGGCAATCCATTTAGTTCTACTGTGCAAACCGATCGTATCTTCGCGGCCACCGCGAAGTACTATGGGCCGGCCGTCACCCAGCAGGTGATCGCGGGCGTGCTCTACAACATCGTGGCCCGCGACTCCTTTGTCGGGCTACCGATTGAGCGCGTGGACCTTCGACTCTCGAAGACCTTCAGCCTCAAAGAGCGGTTCCGCTTTATCCCGATCGTCGAAGCTTTCAACCTCTTTAACCATTCCAACTTCGGCGGCTATAACACGGTGATCACAGCCGCCTCCTTCGGAACTCCCGCTCAGAACTCAGACTTGGCCTACGCCGCCCGCATGTTGCAGTTTGCCGGACGATTCGAGTTCTAAAATCGAAGTTCGACCGAACTGGCGCTGAAGGAGTTCGAAGTTTGAAGCAGTTGTTGTTCCTGTTGCTTTGCCCCGTCGCTTTGCATGCCGCGGCGGCAAGTTGGCTGGATTTGGTCTCACCGATCATGACTCCGGCTGAGAAAAAGACGTATTTGTCTTTGCCGCCGGAGGCGCGCGCCAATTTCGAAGAGAACTTCTGGGCCGCAAAAGCGCTAACGCCCGACGAGTATTTTCAGCGGCTTCAATATATCGACGCCACCTTTGGGTCTACCAAACGAGGTTCTGGCCTAAACACCGACCAGGGACGCGTCTATCTTTCCATTGGTCCCCCTACTCACGTCACTCGCATTGCGTCTTCGCGCATTTTCGTGCCCATCGAGATCTGGTATTACAGCACGGTGCCATCTATCCATCTCACCACTGAGCTGCATCTGATCTTTTATCAGAAGAATTCACTGGGATTCTTTAAGCTTTACTCGCCAAACATTGACACCGTCCGCGCACTGCTGCTGCCCGAATCGGCGGCCATCAATATGTTTGGCCCCAACGACACCATCACCGAAAACAGCATTCGCCAAAACTTGGGAACAAGTCCCACCGAAGATGAGATTGTGACTGCGGCCGTCAACGTGGCGAGCGGCATCACCTATGAAGCAAACGACACCATTCTGGGCGAAGTCACTTCGCCACTGTTCACCCTAGGCAAACCTCAGGCGACTGACGTGCAATCGAGATTTATCGTCGGCCGCCCAAAGTTGGACGTCCTTCAATCCACTTCGCCATATGGCGGGGCACAAGTCGATTTTCGTTTGAATGCGACCGCGGGGCGCGAGATCGATCTGCAGGTCCTCCAGGGCTTCGTTACCGTTTATCAGAATCAACTGCGTCTGCATCTTCCCAAACCGCAAGCCGTCCAATACACCCATCGGTTAGATCTGCTGCCCGGCTCCTATCGGGCGCTCTTCACTGTGGATGACAAGACCTACGCGTATGCGGTTGACGTGAAGGCTGAATTAGACCCCGGCGATATTCTTCGTGCCGATGAAGCGGGCGATGTCAGCCATCGGCAAACGCCCTTTGAATTCGATGCGCGCGAATGGGACCTGAATGCCTATGGCAGATACGCCATCTTAGCGGTGCCGCATCCATGCACCGTGACATGGCTCATCCGCCGCGGTCTTGAAG
>JBARMQ010000503.1:0-6090 GCA_049802535.1 Bryobacteraceae bacterium
ATGCAAATGTGGTCCGAGTGCGCCGCATCAGAGACCGGTACATCGACGGGACACGGTTGCGATTGCGGCAACAGAGTGATGCTGACGACTCGACGGTGGTTAAGCTTACCCAGAAGATCCCGTCGCGTGGCAGCGGAGCGCAACAGGGCTTCCTCACAACCATGTACCTCAATGAGGGCGAATTTGACGCCCTTGCGAAACTTCCGGCCAAGCATCTCAACAAGACGCGTTACAGCATGCCGCCTTTCGGCATTGATGTATTTGAAGACGTATTAGAAGGCCTAGTTCTGGCCGAAGCAGAGTTTGATTCCGCGCTGGATGCTGACGCTTTGACCCTTCTTCCTTTGTTATTCAGGAAGTCTCGGATGACGATCGATTCACGGGAGGTCAACTTGCACGCACATTACGGCAGGAGATCGAGCGTTGGCTCTTGGAATATGGAGTGAAGCTCAGGAACGCCATGGAGTGCCCAGGCAAGACGCACGCCGAGCAGGAATTCTATTGATTCAGCACTCCCCTAACCGGAAAGAGGGGTACGAAGTTACCTCATAAGGGGCTTACCTTGCTGACTTGCAACCGAAAAGGGGCAGAACGTAAGGCTCGCCCGGCGCTATTTGGGCAAAGGAGTTTTTTTCATGGCGGTCCGTTGCGCATCAACGTTTGGTGCCGGGGTGTTTCTACCATACATGCATCTCCAAACGGGGCCGCTAGTAGGGGGAGAGAAATGATGCGGACCATGGAAATCTTAGATACCAGTTGTCCAGAATGGTAGAACTTGATTCGGGACGATATCGGGGCGATGACAGGCGGGAATGCTGGCTCTTTTGCGGGCTGGTTCTGGCCGCTGCGATGCTCGAAAGTTCGGCGGAAACGGGACCGACCGTTGATCGGCCATCGGCGGCCACCTTCACCAGTCCTGGACATCCAGCCCATTACTGCCAGGAGATTTGCGCTGATGCACCAGGTTCAGGTATGCCTGCACGAGTACCGTAACCGTTGAGTATAATGCCGACAAGCTATTGCACAGTTTGGCCGCTCGGCAAGACGCCGAACCTCGTGGACCCGGGGGCATCTTTGGGGATTCTGAACGATGTTGAAGTTGCCTCACTGAGCGCGGCCACCCGAAAAAGCTGCCGATCGGACCAGTTACGGATTGCTCGAAGAAGGCGGAACAGGAGAACTATTCGCTTGACCGCAAATTTACCTGCTGTTAGAGTGTACACGTATGTTTTAAGAGATCCCAAAGGAACCAGGCATGTTTTTTAAAGAATGGGAAGTCCTACTCGTCGACGACGATTCAGATGTAACGAGCATAACCAAGCTAGCCATGCGAAGGTTCGATGTCTACGGTATTCCGCTGCGGCTTACCACTGCGGCCAGCAAGGCCGAGGCAATCAAGCTGCTGTCCACTTCATTGGAATGGATGCCGCTGGTAGCCGTCGCATTTGTGGACGTGGTCATGGAGACGGACACTGCCGGGCTCGAATTATGCGACTACATCCGGAACACGATGGGCAACAAACTCACCCAGATTTACATTCGAACGGGTCAGCCGGGTGTGGCGCCGGAACGTAGTGTCATCGACGACTATGACATCAACGGTTACTTCACGAAGATGGAGACGACCGAAGACAAGCTGTACTCCCTAGTGAAAGCCGGAATCCGGCAGTATTTGTGGAACCACTTCGCATCGGGCGCGATGCAATTCTTCGATCGCATGATCGCGGCGGAAGGCTCTCGCGACACGCTCGCCGCGACCGCGGACCAAATGCTGCGTGGCTTTGTCATGACCTCGGGCGGCGACAAGCCGGAATCGATGGAGGCACAGTCGTGTCTTTGGATCGGCGGTCAAGAGATTTCACGACTCGGCATTGATCGGCAGGCGGCGCAGGCGCTTCGCGACCGTCTCAGCGGGCTCGAGCGACGTGAACTCGGGCCGGGCGGCGACTTCTTCGCGAACGACGGTCACAACAATTACCTGATGCACATTGCATCGGACGATCCCGCCTCCGAGGTGGTGTATGTCTGCAACACGCAGTTCCGGATTCCGCCGTTCATAATGTCCGTAGTGTATCGGGTGTTTGCGAGTCTCTCGAAGGCCTGGCAAGTCTCCGGCGCCACGGCTGCCGCTGCCGCGAACTGACTCGTCTTTGGAAGCATGCCGCAAGCCATTAGCCCGCGTTCTTCTACCTGAGATCCTCTGTGGGAAGTGTGTCAATGCTGCGTTCGATCCCGTTCTTCCAGCGGCTGCCGGAGGATGGGTTGGAGTACCTCGCCGCTGCGGGCCGTGAAGAGCGCAGGGCCGCTGACGACATTGTCTGCGCTGAAGGAGATACGTCACGCAGCATGTACGCGGTCCTGGAAGGTACGGTCCGAATCTACAAGATGGACGCCGACGGCGAAGAGCTGGAGCTGAATCGCCTCGGCAGCGGAAGTTACTTCGGCGAGCTGGCACTGCTCGATGGCGCGCCGCGCACCGCCTCCGTGCAATGTGTCACCGCTTGCCGCCTGTATGTGCTTGAGGGGCAGGCTTTCCTGGATACCATCGAAGCCCATCCGAAAATCCTCAGCAGCGTGGTGTTCGCCTTGACATCGCGCATGCGTGACCGGATCGAAGAGGAATTTCACCGGGAGCAGACCCTCCGCACGATACGCACAGAAGCTGAGATCGCGCGCCACCGGTCGCTGGCGCAGATGGTAGCCGGAGTCGCACATGAGCTGAATACGCCCATCGCCGTGGCGGCGACTGCCGGCGGCATGATCGCCAAACGGATGGCCGCCCCCGAATTGGCAGCCGCCCTGGACGCAGATCGGACGACCCGCACGATCCGGGAAGACATTGTTGAAGCGACGGATTTGTTGCAGAGGAATCTTGGGCGTGCCCACACACTGGTTGAGAGCTTCAAGAAGATCGCAGTCAATCAGCTGACCGAAGCCGTCGAACAGGTCGATCTGCCGGACACGGTTAAAGAGATCGTTTATCTGTTCAGCATCAATGCCCGCCGGGCGCAATTGAGTATCTCGATTCGGAATCTTCTGCCGGAAGGCTCCGACCGCCGCTGGACCGGACACGTGGGCTATCTGACGCAGATACTCATGAACCTGCTCACCAATATAGAGCGGTACGCATATCCGGACGGAAAGGGGGGGCCGGTGGAAGTATCGATCGAGGGTGGCGCCATGGGGGCTCGGCCCGCCTTCATCGTGGCGGTTTCAGATTTCGGCGCCGGTATTGAATCCACCAACCTGGCTCGCGTTTTCGAACCCTTCTTTACAACCGGTCGCATCAAGGGGGGGACCGGGTTGGGCATGGCCATCGTGCATAACCTCGTAACCGATGCCATCGGTGGAAAAATCGGCATCGACTCAACCGTCAGCCAGGGAACGACAGTCCGCATGGCGCTCCCCGTTACGCCGGAGCAAAAAGCGTGAAAGCGCAGTATCGCAGGGAGGGCGGGAATGATCGAAAGTGAACACGTTGCCCGGCGGATGCTTCCCGTTCCTGGCCCAAAAGGCATTCGGGCTCTCGGCATGATTCCCGGTATGATGCGCAATCCTTTCGGGTATCTGATGGCCACCGCGGCCCGGCACGACGGGCTCGTGCGGCTGAATGTCGGTCCGTTCCACATCTATCTTGTCAGTCATCCTGACTACGTGCGCCGTATTCTTGTCGAGAACAACCTGAACTATTACAAGGGCTCCATCATGGACGGCATCCGAATGGCGCTTGGTAATGGTTTGTTCACAGCGGACGGAGACCTGTGGTCCCGGCAGCGGCGCCTGATGGTGCCGGTTTTTCATCATAGTCATGCCGTTCGCATGGTCGCAACGATCTCGGCCCTCGCGACTGACCTTATACAGAGCTGGATGCCGCGGGTTGAGCGCGGCGAGCCGGTGGATATGCTGTCCGAATTGGTTTTGTTCAACATCGACCTGATCCAGCGAACGCTTTTTGGCGCGACCATCGGCGCCACCGACGCCCAGATGATGTTCGAAGCCACGCAGGCGGTCTTCCAGGGAATGAGCAAGCGGGTATGGGCGTTCTTTGTGCCGCGCGGCATCCCGGTTCCGGGGCAAAAAGCGTGCCAGCGTGCCATCAAGCGACTCGATGACGTGGTCCTACGTCTGGTCGATCAGCGCAGGCGCAGCAAAGAGGAATACCAAGACCTGCTGGGGTTGCTGCTGAGCGCGCGCGATGAAGAAACGGGCGAAGGCATGAGCGACTTACAACTACGGGACGAGATCTTTACCATCTTTCTCGCGGGCTACGAATCGACGGCCACTGCAGTGAGCTGGGCGCTCTTTCTCCTGTCTCAGCACCCGCAGGTAGATCGGAAGATGCAACAAGAGGTCGATGACTGTCTTGATGGGCGCATACCGACGATGGAAGATATCCCGAGGCTCGCCTATACGCGGATGGTCATCGACGAGGCAATGCGGCTGTACCCGTCATTCCCGATGTACTTCCGCACATCGCGCGCGCCAGATCAGCTGGGCCCCTATGAAATCCCGGGCGACGCGTCGATTGTGATCAGCCCGTACGCAACGCACCACAGCCCTGAATACTGGGACGAGCCCGAACGATTCGATCCCGAGCGGTTCGCTCCAGGCCGCCTGTCTACCGATTCCAAGCGCGCCTACTATCCCTTCGGTCACGGAAAGCGCATCTGCATCGGGCGGGACTTCGCACTGACTGAGGCCACCACGGTGCTGAGCATGATCGCCCAGCGGTTTAATCGACGCCTGGTTCCGGGGACGAAGATCGAGCCGCACTACGCCATGTCGTTGACGTCCCGATACGGCGTTCCACTCCTCCTGCAGGCACGCCAAAGCACGCTCACAGGGACGCCGCAATGAGTCTCGGCAGCAACCTCCGGCTTTACTCGCGCCTGATCTATTACACGCTGACCAATCCGGGGCCTCGACAATACCGGGCACAGTGGAACAGCTTCTGGGGATCGATCGAGCGAACCGGCCCTGGTGGCGACGTGCTTTGGGACAACGTGCCGGAAAGGGCTGTGGCGGACGACTTCGCTCGCCTGCGGCAGTACATGCATCCAAACCTGCCGCTGATCGACGTCGGCTGCGGGAACGGCCGCCAGACACGGTTTCTGGCGCAGCAGGGCGGCCGGGTCATCGGCGCCGATGTGTCCAGCGCCGCGATCGGTCTGGCAACTGCTGAGAGTCGGGGCATCGGCAACATCGAGTTCCGGGCGCTGGACGTGACGAAACCGGATCAGGCATCAGCCCTGCACGATGAAATTGGGGATGCCAACATCTATATCCGCGGCGTGGTGCATGCGATCCAGAAACAGGATCGCCCGGCGGTGGAGCGCAGTCTGGCAATTCTGCTCGGCGAACGCGGCACGCTTTATCAGGTCGAGTTGAGCACGGAGGCTCTGACGTACTTCCGTCAACTACCGGGCGACAGCCCGTCCGGTCTTCCTCGCTTGCTGCACCGGGTCGTCCGCTTCGGCATTCGCCCCGTCGGCTTCAACCTGATCGATCGGGCATCGATCTTCCCCGACAGCAGGTGGCATCTTCTGGCTTCCGGCGAGGATGTCACCATCAACACGGTGATTCTCTCTCACGGAGAAGAGGGTCACGTGCCCGCAAATTTCGTCATTGTCCGGCCGCGGGCCCCCCGGATCTGAAGCCTTGCAGGATGGTCATTCTGTTGGGGAGTGCAAACGCAGCTCGATGGCACGCCGGTCGACTTTACCCGTCGAGGTGCGCGGGAACTCGCCAAGGAAGTAAATTGCGTGGGAGACCGCGTAAGCGGGAAGCAGGCGAGAGGCATGCTGCTGCAAGTCCCCGGCGGTAATTCCGGCGCCGGGCCCGGTATTCACCACAACCTCGATCCGGTGTGAGCCGGAGCCGTCCGGCCTGGCGCAGGCAGTTGCCTCCTTTACCTCCGGATGAGTAAGCAAGGCGTTCTCCACCTCAGCCAATTCGACCCGGTAACCTCGCACCTTGATCTGACGATCCTTTCGGCCTAGTACATCGTCCAGTTAATCATTTTTAGTATTGCGGGCCCTTTGTTTCTTCGGCTGTTTGGGATGAGCGGCTTGGTATTCTTTGGTGGCTTCG
>JBARMQ010000504.1:0-2247 GCA_049802535.1 Bryobacteraceae bacterium
CCGCTGGCCAAAACGCGATAGCCCGTCGGGGTGGTCACTCGCAGGTCTGCCTCAAACCGGTCTACGGTGTAGCCGCTTACCGGAAACCAGCGAGCTGGATATAGAAGGTAACTGTAGTCCGGATGGAGGGCGGCAAATTTGATGCCGTATACCGGAGAGTCCTCGTTCCCTGTCAGTTTGCCTTCATAGGTAAAGGACACGTCAGCCGGCTTCCCACGCGGCAAAGTGCTCGGAAACGTGACGTGAACGGTAAAATCCTGTGCGTTGCGTGAGTTCGCCAGCGTCGTGCCGGCTCCGTCCACCACTTTCGAAACAGTCAAGGCATTGTTCAATTCGAAGGTCGTTTCCGTGGTGTCGTCAAGCGGAATAAAGTTGATCTTGACCGTGGCGGCAAGGGACTGGGTGCGAGGATTGATATCGGCGTCAATCGTATATCTAAGGATATTGATGCGGGGGCCCTTGTCCTGTGCCCAGATCGAGAGCGGAAAGGCGAGTAGGAGGGCCGTCCATTTCAGGCTACGCATCATAAAGCGAATTCTTCTCCTCCGGTTCTACCATTGTCGCGTGACGCGATCGAGTTCACGATCTGGCCGGCGGCACGGCACAGGGGATCGCCGTCAAGCGTCAGAGCGTCCCGGACAGCCGCGAGGCCAGTACGCATTTCGACTACGAGTTCCGGGCGATTCAATAGGTTCGCGGCTTCAGCGGCCAGTGATGCCGGGGTCATGTCGTCCTGAATCAGTTCAGGCACGATTTTTCTGCCTGCAATCAGATTGACCATCGAAAGAAAGGGAACTTTGACCAATCTCCGCCCGGCCCACCACGTCAGGGAACTGACCTTATAAAAGGTAACCATGGGGGTCCCCAAAATAGCGGCTTCGATCGTGACCGTTCCGCTTGCGGCCAAGGCAAGGCTAGAGTGGCCTATCGAATCCCAGGTGTCGTTCTCAATCACTTTGATGGATTGCGCTTGAAAGCGTTCCCGAAAAGTTGCCAAATCCGCACGGTCGTAGAAGCCGTTGGGCGTTGCCAGAAGAATCGTCAGTGCAAAATCCTTTTGGAGGAGCGCGACAGCGTCCAATAAAACCGGCAGATGACGGTGAGCCTCCCCGGCGCGGCTTCCTGGAAGCAAAACAAGCAGCGGCCGGTCCTGAGGAAGATCGTGACGCGCGAGAAATTCCCCGCGATTGAGCCGCGTTCGCACAGAACTCGCTAAAGGATGTCCAATGTAGGTAGCATTCACGTTGCGGGCGCGGAACCATTTCTCCTCAAACGGAAACAGGCAGAAGAGTTGATCCACACGTTCGCGAATCGTCTTCACGCGACCCTGCCGCCATGCCCACACTTGGGGCGCCACTAGGTAGAAGACCGGGATTTTCAGTGCTTTCAAGTGCCGGGCTAATCGCAAATGGAAGTCGGGGCTATCGGTCAAGATCGCGGCATCCGGGCGATTCTTCTGGGCAAAGGAAATCAGCTTGCGATACTCGCCGTAGATCCGGGGCAAGTGTAAGACGACTTCTGCTAAACCAACCACCGCGAGTTTCGCCGAATCAATAACAGGCTGAACGCCCATCTCCTGCAAACGGGGCCCCGCGCATCCATAGAACTCGGCTGCGGCGTAGTGTTTCTGTAGGTGAGCGACGAGTCCAGCTGCGTACATATCGCCAGACGCTTCGCCGGCAGAAATCAGGAAGCGCACTATATTTGGCTTCAGTGTAGCAGCGGCCACTCTGTGGGTAACGCCGCGCGAGGCCGCAACGTCTTTCGCGCCTCAAACGCTCTGGTAGAATCGAGGTCGAACGTAGATGTCCAGCCAAAGAGAGCCAGTTCCGACAGCGTTGGCTCAATCCAGTCTCGCCAGAGTAAGCGTCGGACAATTTGCGGAGCGATGCCGCGCCGAGGTAATTCCGCTGAGCAATACCTTCGGGTACTTCTGTGCTTCTCTGCCGATGAGCGAGGAAGTGCTCAAGGAGTATCTGGAGGAACCCGTGGCTGCGCTGCCTCCGGAAATTGCTGCGATGCTGCCGCGTATATCGATACTGTTGGTTCCTTATTTAGAGCGGAGTGAGCGCACAACCGCCAAGACGAATCGAACCGCCGGACGACGGGCGCCGCTCGAGAAGTTGGCGGATTTTGTGGTTACGGAGCGCCCGGCAACGGGACGACAATCCTGGGCTTCCGAAGTCAGCTTTGAAGACGAGACCGTATTGGTATTTGCATTGAAGGAGCAAGACGTCGCCGAATATC
>JBARMQ010000505.1:0-21376 GCA_049802535.1 Bryobacteraceae bacterium
GGAGTGGTTCTCGGCTTTGTAGGAGCATTGCTTATCCTGCTGGCCGTTGACGCCATTTCCTACCTGAACATTCAGGATCTGATCACCAATGCAAGCTGGGTGACCCGCACCCATCGCCTCACTAGTCAGATTGAATTACTGACGTCAGAGGTCTCCGATGTCTTCAGTGCAACCGACGGGTACGTGATCTCGGAGACTCCCGCCCATCTCGCTTCGTACTATCATGCGCGGGCGGATATTGAACAGACCATCGCGACGCTGGGCACCTCGACAACGAACACTCCGCGCCTGCGGCTGAAGGCGATTTCGACCTCCTTGTCAGACACTCTTGCCCTTTCGCAGGACGTTATCAACCTCGCCAGGAGCGGCCATCGCGCAGACGCCGCTCAACTCGTGCTTGGAGCGCAGGCAGAAGCGCTCAGCCTGCGTCTGAGAACGCAGCTACTCGATCTCAAATCCGAGGAGACGTCTCTGCTCTTGCAACGCATCAACCAAACGGACCGGAGCGCAAGAAAATCAACCGCCACCCAAATCGGCGCATCTCTGTTAAGCAGTCTGATCCTATTGCTTGTGTACCTCCACCTCAATCGTGAGGTGGCCACACGCAAACGATCGGAAGAGAGACTGAGGCAGTTGGGGGCGCAAGTCCAGGTGGCGAACCAGCTGCTGGAGAAAAGCAATGAAGAACTGACGCGCGTCAGCCGCTCCAAGAGCGCCTTTCTGTCTGGCATGAGCCACGAGTTCCGCACGCCGCTGAATGCGATCACCGGCTACGCCGAACTACTCTCCGAAGCCTCCGCCGGCGTCCTGAGTGACAAACAGCGCCGCTTTGTCGGCCACATCCAAACGGGCGCAAAGCACTTGCTCGATTTGATCAACGACCTTCTGGATCTTTCCAAGATAGAAGCGGAGAAAATCGATTTGCAAAACGAGAATGTCATTGTGCCGCAGACGCTCAACGAGATCATTTGCGCCATTCAGCCACTGGCCCTCGCGAAAGACATCGAGATCGAAAATCGAGTGGCTGAGAGTCTCACTGTTTACGCCGACCCGCTCCGCTTCAGGCAGATCGTCTTCAACTTGCTGAGCAACGCCGTGAAATTTACGGCCGCCGGCGGTAGGGTTTGGATTGAGGCCGAAACGGGGGCCGGCTTTATCGCCATGTCGGTCTGCGACACCGGCATTGGCATTCGGCGCCACGAGCACGAAATGGTCTTTGAAAATTTCTATCAGGCACATGCCGACGGCAATCACCTCCAAGAAGGAACTGGACTTGGTTTGGCTATCACTAAAAGGCTGATCGTCTTACATGGCGGAACAATTCAGCTCGAGAGCGAGCCGGGACAAGGCAGCCGCTTCACTTTCAGCCTTCCAGCACAGCGGCCATGCTGACCAGTCGAGAAGAACGGCCACCGGATTGCTCCTTCAACCTCATGAGTCGGATCTTGGTAGTGGATGACATACCCGTGAGCCGGGCACTCATCAAAGACGCGCTCGAACCGCAGAATTACGAAATCCTCGAAGCTGCTAGTGGCCCGGATGCGCTCGCTTTGATGGCTAACATAGTGCCGGATCTGATACTCCTGGACATTCAGATGCCGCTAATGGACGGTTATGGACTCGTCAACTTACTCCGCAAGGATATGCGCCTTCGTGACCTGCCCGTAGCGGCTGTCACCGCACTCGCTATGAGGGGAGACCGCGAAAAGGCCATAGCTTTTGGCTTCGATGCTTATATCACCAAACCGATCGACATTCATGCCCTGCGCGCCGAAGTTCGAAGCCTGCTTGATAACCGAAAAGCGCCATGAAATAGCCGTTTGCTAAGATCGAGAGCTATACGTTTCTTCGGATCTTTTGAGTGCCGAGCGAGAGCTTTTCTGCAGTTACCCTAGTCGCCATTGACGACGATTCGGAGAGTCTTAGCCTGCTGCAGGATGCTCTAAACCTTGACGGTTTGGAAATCACCTGTGCATCAGACCCCGAGGCCGGTCTCCAGCTCGTTTTTCGCCTCCATCCCGACATTGTCCTGCTAGATCTGTTCATGCCCGGACTGGGGGGCATGGAAGTATTGGACCGCATCATGTCCTCCGCGCCGTGCACCGAAGTCATCGTGATCACAGGCCAACATTCCACCGAAACGGCGGTCGAGGCCATCCAGAAGGGCGCCAGTGGCTATTTGAACAAGCCTCTGTCGATTGCGGGTCTGCGTCGTAGTGTCACGCAATTAATGGAGGAAGCGCGCCGCCGCAATCTCAGCCGAAGTCTTAGCGCCGAGCTCCTCAAGGTGTCTAATTTCGAGGGAATGGTGGGGACAAGTCCACTCATGCTGGACGCCTTCGCGCGCATACGGCGCGTGGCTCCCCATTACCGGAGCGCCCTTATCACTGGTGCAACAGGAACCGGCAAAGAGTTGGTTGCTAGCGCGCTTCACCGCCTTTCCGCTGCCTCCGGTCATTTCGTACTTTGCAACGCATCCGCCATCGTAGAAACTTTGTTCGAAAGTGAGCTCTTCGGGCATGTCAAAGGCGCGTTCACCGGGGCCACGCACGACAAAGCTGGCCTTTTTGAACATGCCGACGGGGGTACGCTTTTTCTGGACGAAATCGCCGACTTGCCGCTCCCCAGCCAAGCGAAACTCCTGCGCGTTTTGCAGAACCAGGAGGTTCAGCGGGTTGGCTCGCTCGCAGTCCGCAAAGTGGATGTGCGTGTGATTGCCGCCACCAATCGTGACCTGCGAAAGATGATTGCCGAGCACCAATTTCGCGAGGATCTTTATTACCGGATATCGATGGTACAGATAAAGCTACCGCGCCTCTCAGAACGAAAAGAAGACCTGCCCATGCTCGCTCGTCATTTTTTGCAGCGCTTCGCCCGGCAGTACCACAAAACGATTCGAGACCTGACGCCACGCGCAGAGATTGTCTTGCTTCGCTACGCGTGGCCGGGGAATGTGCGCGAACTCGAAAACGTCATTGGCCACGCCTGCATGATGACGCAGAGCGAGATGATCGATGTGCGTGATTTTCCCGAAGAGTTGGTCGCAGCTCCCCAGCAGCTGCCGGACGAAGATTCTCAAATGACGTTATCGGAACTCGACCGGCGTCATGCCGCTCGCGTGCTCGAAACCACTGGCGGGAATAAATCGCGAGCCGCCAAAGTCTTAGGGATCAACCGATCTACGCTGCACCGCCTGCTACCGCCCGATGAGTGAAGCAAGAAATCGGCTGCTCACTTGCTCGACCGACCGCCGCAAATTGCGGCATTGCTGCAAAATCAGTCAACATCGTGAGCCGGTTCGGCGTCGCGGCGTGATACGCATCAGTCGCCGTTGCCTTACCGGAGTCAGCCCTTTACGGGCAAATGGCGGCTTTTTCCTTCCTCCTGTTTTGGCGACATGCCTATGGCCAGCGAGTTGCCTTGACCATACCGGAACTGCCGGAAATGCCCTGAGACGGGTGAATCGCGGTGGGAAACAAAACCAGGAGAAGATGATGAAAGCTACAAAACTGTTAGCCACATTTGCCACAGTGGGATTGCTAGGTGTGATGACAACGCACCACGCCAACGCGAGCCAATGGAACGAAAAGACAACTTTTAAATTCAGCGGGCCCGTCGAAGTTCCGGGCGCTGTCTTAGAGCCGGGCACCTACGTTTTCAAGATGCTCAACTCTGCTTCGGATCGCAACATTGTGCAGATCTTTAACAAGAATCAGACCCATATTTATGCCACCGTACTCGCCATTCCGGACTATCGCCTGAAGGCCACGGGCAAAACAATTATGACCTTTGACGAACGCCCAACCGGTTCTCCGGAAGCAATCAAGGCCTGGTTCTATCCTGGCGACCGATACGGCGAAGAATTCGTCTATCCCAAGGCCAAGGCTGTAGCGCTTGCAAAACAGGCCAATCAGCCGGTTCCATCGATGCCCGACGAAATGGCATCAGAAACGAATCCAACGAAGATGAAGCAAGCGCCGCTGAAGGCGGAAAAACCGACTGGTGAAGAAGTCGAAGTTGGCGAAATTTTTGTTCCGGCGCCTCCAGCTTCCAACCAGCAACAACCCACCACCGAGGTAGCGCAGGCTGCTCCTCCCGCACGACTGCCCAAGACAGCCAGTGACATGCCTCTAATCGGCCTGATGGGTCTTATCGCACTCGGCGGAGCCGGGACGTTAAAGCTCGTAGAAGTACGCCGCGGCTAACATCCCGCTTCCGCATAGACCGTAGCCACACAGGGACAACCGTGAAGGTGAAGCTTACTCGCGGAGGATGCTGTCGCGCGGGCGCGCTCCTCCTCTTCCTTCCGTTCGCCCCTGTCCTGGTGGCTGCGCCGGTATCCTTCCAGTTCTCTGCCAGCAGCGAGATGGTCGTGCTGCACGCAACGGTGGATAACAGCAAAGGCATTTTCGTTCCCGGGCTGAGCAAAGACGATTTCCACGTCTGGGAAGACGGTACTCTTCAGAAGATTGAGGTGTTTCAATCGGAAGATGTTCCCGTTTCGGTGGCCCTGGTTGTTGATAACAGCGGCAGCATGAGACGCAAGCGTGCCGAAGTTGCTGCAGCGGCCCGAGCCTTCGTACAGCGCAGCAATCCGGACGACGAACTCTTCGTCGTTAATTTTAACGATTCGATTAGAGTGTCACTCCCTCCTGAAAAGATTCCCACACTGAATGCGAGCAGCTTGGATACGGCGTTGTCGAACGCCAATACTGGCGGTAAGACAGCGCTCTACGATGCCATTTGGGTCGCGCTCGAGCGCCTTCAAAAGTCCACGATGAACAAGAAGGTCCTCATCGCCATCAGTGATGGAGGAGATAACGCGAGCCTGCACACGCTACAGCAGGTGGTAGAACGGGCGGAGCGTTCAAACGTCGTTATTTACACCATCGGGCTCTTCGACGACTATGACACTGATAAGAATCCGAAAGTCTTAAAGCGTCTAGCTCGGGAAACGGGTGGCCAGACGTTTCTGCCGCAGGACCTCAGCAACGCCGTTCCTATTTGTAAGCTGATCGCGGCGGACATCCGCAACCAGTACACCATCGGTTACGTTCCCTCGAATGCGGCTTTAGACGGGACCTATCGACGCATTAAAGTGACGGCTCGAGCGCCCCACCACGGCGCGCTGATGGTTCGAACCCGAGCCGGCTATCTGGCGTCAGCGACCCAATCGCCGGTGGCCGCCAAGTCGGAGCAGAAGGGGCATAGCGAAATCAGTCAAGGAGTTCCGTTCAATTCTCCGGCCTCCCATGCGAGCAGTTCCCCGTAGAGGGGCGAGTGTTAAAACGTCTTCCTGCCCACAACCGGTACTGTTAGCCGGTACACTGGGAAACGTCCGAGATGCACCGGGGTTACAACTGCAACGTCTATGGTGACAGCAAGATAGATTTGACGGTATCGAAACCGTCGAGTGCTTGATGGCACATCTCTGCAATCTAATGGGTGGTGGCCAAAATGGATTCGCTCGTAACCTTGTTTGGGCGAGAGAATATTTCTCCGCGTTATCGCTGGCGGAGTTATTTAACGAGTGGCGGAATTCATGCCGGTGTAATTGCTCTCTTACTGGCTATTCCCTTTGTTCGCTGGTCGCGGATGCCGGCTACACCTCCAGCCCCCTTCGAACGGGTGGTGTTGCTGGAACCGCCGCATATCACTTTCCGTACGCCGAAGATCCGGCCGCATGCGATTCCTCCGCAAGCGGTGGCTGCGGCGCGGCATCTTTCGCTGCCTCCGATGATTCACCAACCGGCGCCAAGACTCGTGGCAAAATTGAGCCTTCCTCCGGCGCCGGCCATTGTTCCCGAGCCGCAAACCAGTCTTCCTGAAATCGCTGAAATGAAGGTGTTGCCGGCGCCCAAGCCAATTGTCCAGGAGGCAAAGCCAGCTCCTGAACGCACGATTAAGATAGGCGGTTTTGGCGATCCCCATGGAGTTCGACCTTCCACCGAGATATCGAAGTCGCCGGTGATGGTGGCAACGCTCGGCGCGTTCGACGCTCCCAAAGGATCCGGTCATGCCGGTGCAAACGGCTTCGGCGGCGCATCCATTCAAAAGACGGCCTTTGGCGATGGCGCTTCCCATGGAGGTCATGGCGGCGAGGGTCTTTCGGGACAAGGCATTCAAGTTGGCGGCTTTGGACAGCAATCCGCCAAGCCTGGAACATCAGCGCGGCAGGCGGCCGCGCCTCCGATTTCGCCTGTAGTGATTCTCTACAAGCCGAAGCCGGAATATACGGCAGAGGCCGTCCAGCTTCATCTGGAAGGCGAAGCTGCATTGGAAGTTATTTTCGCCGCTTCCGGAACAGTACGAGTGGTGCGAGTGGTTCGCGGTCTTGGTCACGGCTTAGACCAAGAGGCCGAACGTGCCGCATCGGAGATACGTTTCCGGCCCGCAATGCGCGGGGGAACCGCAATCGATACAACCGCCACAGTGCGGATTCGTTTTGAATTGACTTGATTTGGCAGGGGTTGGCTCGACAACCCCTAACCGGCAAGTCAGAAGGTCAGAAGTTTGTATGTTAATTTCACGCTTCTTTTTTAATAGCGTCGCGATAACCCTGTTCTCTGTGTCCGGGCTCTTTGCCCAAGCCGCGCAATCTGTACCAACAGCCGCCGTTGCTCCGTCGGCCACAACGACTAGTCCGGCGCGCAACTTGGATGAAGTCGCAGATCGGCTCATCCATAACGAGCACATGCTTCGGCACCGTCTCTTGACAATTCATCCGATGCTGGAAACCTATCTGCAAGAGTTGAAGCCCGATTCTGAGCTAGGCTCCACCCCTAAAGACGACACGTACTTTCTCGGGAAACTGGAAATCGGTAGGAGCGAAGGCCAGCAATCGTTGATTCCAGCCCCTTGGGTGGGAAAGCGTGTGATGGATCACGTCACATCGGTCTTCTCTGGACGCTTTCTTCCCAATGGATTTGCGGAGCTTGTTGTCTTGTCGTATCACTTCAATAAAGCGAGCTATAACTTTGAGCTCGTGAAGCGGGAGTTTCTCGGCGACGTTCGTTGCCTTGTACTGAATGTGGTTCCCAAACACCGGGAGCGTGGCCTGTTTATCGGGCGCATTTGGGTTGAGGATGCGGGCTACAACATTGTTCGCGTCAATGGCACGTTTGTTTCGCCGCCGAGAGTTCAATCGTACGTCCATTTCGATTCCTGGCGCGTGAACGCAGGTCCAAATCTGTGGCTACCCGCCGACATTTACACCGAAGAAGGGGAAATGCCGCATGGCATGTTCAGAACTATACGATTCAAAGGCCAAACGCGCCTGTGGGGCTATGAAGCCACGAATGACAACTCGAACGGCCAGTTCACGGAGCTGTTTGTAGACGCCCAACCTGGAGTGTCGGACCAGACCGCATCCGCATCCGACTCGCCTCCTGTGGAAGCCGAACGGCTTTGGGAGCGGCAATCGGAAGATAACGTACTTGATCGTTTGCAGAAGGCCAACTTGCTGGCACCCGTCGGCGACGTGGACAAGGTCGTGCAAACGGTCCTGACCAACCTCGAAATTACCAATAAGCTCGACATCCAACCACCGATTCGAACGCGCATTCTGCTGACGACGCCGCTGGAATGTTTCACGGTCGGACACACGGTCGTAATTAGCCGTGGCCTGCTTGACGTTCTGCCCGATGAAGCGAGCTTGGCGGCAATGCTCGCGCATGAACTGGCGAACATCGTATTGGGCCACTCCGTAAATCCGAAATATGCATTTGCAGATCGCCTGTTTTTCCCGGACACTGCCACACTCAAAGACCTCAACCTGTCTGAGAGTAGGGCGGATGAGATGGCGGCCGACCAGAAGTCCTTAGAGCTTCTGATGAATTCGCCTTACAGCCATAAGCTTGCGCAATTCGGTTTGTTCCTTCGCGCTTTGAATGCCCGTAGCAAGGAGATGCCAAACCTGATTCACCCCTTGTTTGGCAATCGCATGGCCGAGCCCGGTAAGATACTCGAGCTGGCTTCCTTAATGGAAAACGCGCCGCAGTTAAAACCTCGTTCTACAGACCAAATCCCGGCGTTGCCGCTGGGCGCGCGTATCAAACTTGACCCCTGGAACGATCGGTTGGAGCTTAAACAAGAGGGCAATCCACCGCTCCAATTCGCGCGCGAGAAACTTTCATTTGAGGTAACGCCATTCTTCTTGCACCTGACTCGCGAGCCGCAAGCGGAACAGGCTTCGAACAAGGTGGACGGAGAATAAAAGGCCGCTTCGAGATCACTGTGCGACAGGCAGGGTGAAGCAGAAATTCGACCCCGTCGCACCGTCTGATTCCACCCAAATACGTCCGTGATAGCGTTCCACAATGCGCTGGCAGATCGCTAGTCCCAGGCCGGTGCCTTCGTACCGGTCATTACTGTGTAGCCGCTTAAACAAACCGAAGATCTCGCTGGCGAATTCAGGTGGGACGCCGATTCCGTTATCTCTCACGTAAAGGGACCAAGAAGCGTCACAGGGGCAAGCTCCCACCTCAATCTCAGGCGCATTTTCGCCCCTGTATTTCAGTGCATTTTCCAACAGATTCTGCAGCAGTTGCCAAAAGTGACTCGGCTGAACGCGCAATGTTGGAAGGGCGTGAATGGAGACGTGCGCATTGGTCTCGGCAATAAGCGGTTGCAGACTAGCAACCACCTTTTGAGCTACGCTACCGAGATCGATCGGTTCCGGCTCGCCGTCTGGGCGGTCGTCCATCGTCTTTGTGTAGGCCAGCAGATCGTGAAGCAATATATCCATCCGCTGAACTCCGCGAAAAATATGACCTAAATATTCGTGGCCGTCAGCGTCCAAGTGACTCTCGTATTTCCGCTTCAGCATCTGCGAATAAATCGCCACCATGCGAAGCGGTCCCTTCAAGTCATGGGAAACGGAGAATGCAAATTGATTTAAATCTTCATTGGAACGTTGCAATTCCGAGTTAGTCCGCTCTAAAGCCGACCGGGCGATGTTCGACTCCTCGTACAGCCTCGCATTATCGATCGCGGTCGCCGCGCGCCGCGCTAATTCTTCGGCCAAAGACTGATCGGCCACGGTGTATCGCCTGCCCGACTCTGTGCTGACAAACGTGAGATATCCGAACGTCCGCGTGCCCGCCATCAGGGGAGCAATGATCAGCGACGTCAACCCGAGTTCCTTCATGAATTGAAGGTGATCGGCATCGCGGGCATTCTGCTCGAGTAAATACGGCGAGATCTCAGCAACCAAAACAGACTTGCCGCTGCGCATCGCCACGGCTGTAGCGTCATTGTCCCGCGAAGGGAATCGGCGGCCATATTCGTCCGCCAACTTCATCTTTTCGGGATCCCGATGTTTTGCCGCAACACGTCGCACCTGACCCGTCGGTTCCAGGATGGAAATGGAAGCCAAGTCTGCAACTCTTGGGACCGCCAGATCCACAACCGACGTTAGTGTCGCTTCGTAATCAAGCGAGGAAGATAGTAATTGCCCGGCTTCCGCCAAGAAATTGGCTTTCCGCTCTTCGGCCTGTGCCAGTTGCCGCAGTTCTATTTCGCGTTGGTAAAGTTCAGACGTCTGCAAAGCGGCGGCGGCAAGGTTGCCCAGCGCTGCCGCCACTCTTGTTTCAAGGTTGCTGAACCGGTGCGGCGTGCGGTAGTAAAAGACGATCGTGCCGCTCAATTCGCCGCGAATGCGCAAGGGCACAGTAATCAACGAGGCAATGCCTTCTCGCGTCCAGGCTTCCGTTCGGTCCGCACGGAACGGGGCGTCCTCTCGCGTTTCAATCACGACCGGCGCCGCCGGAAGAATGTCCGCGTCATTGAAGGTGTCGGATAACGATCTCGCGTAATCGCCGGAAATACCCTCACTGGCTACCATTGACCAGATTCCGCTAGAGGCGGCTCTGCGCCAAACGGAGTACGCATCGGCGTCGATAAAGCGCCGTGCAAGCATCAGAATGCGATCGACTACATCCGCCGACTGAAAGGCCGTCAACAGGGTGCTGCTAGCCTCAATCAGCATCGTGAGCTGCCGCTCTGTGGCGTGGCCGTCGTCTGGCGATTGAGTCGGCTCAACGGTCATGAGGGTGCTCGCTCAAACGAAAATGTCGCTGCAATCGATACAACGTCCCATTATGATCCAGCAGAAGCGGCGACCTGAAGCATGGATCCAACATGATCGTAATGGAAAGGCGCAGTGCGCCTCACCGTTCGATAAGGCAGAGATCGGTCGTGTTTGAGGAGTACTACTGAGTGGGTGGCCGGCCCTGCGCCGGAGGACCGGCCGGCTTGTCTAAGCCATCACTTTTTCGAATGCGGCTTTAAACTTGTTCATGTCGTCTTGCGTGCCAACGGTTACACGAGACTTGGTCGGCCATGCGGGCCATGTGCGGCCAACAAAGACCTTTTCAGCGGCCATCGCCTTAGCAAATTCACCGGCAGGGCGATTCACTTCAACCATAAAGAAGTTCGTCTCGCTAAGAATATAAGACGCGCGCTTCCACTCCAGAAAGTTGAAGACGTCCTCGCGGATCCGGCGATTAATTTCCCGTCGTTCCGCAACCAGGGGCTTAACTTGCAGGCTCGCGGTCGCGCAAGCGAGGCCGGTAATAGGCAGCATTCCAATGCCATAGGGATGCAGCCTTTCAAGCAGGTCAGGCCTGCCCATCGCAAATCCCGCGCGTATGCCCGCCATGCCGTACACTTTCGAGAAGGTGCGAAGGATGATCACGTCCTTGTCAGCGGCAACCAGGTCTGTCGATCGTTGCGCTTTGGTCGAGAAGTGTATATACGCCTCGTCCACCAGCACGATTGCGTCTTTCTTCTTATTTGCCAGCAGATATTCGATGTCCTGCCGTGAGGTCAGCGTGCCGGACGGATTGTTGGGATTACAGACGTAATACACGCCCGCGTTGGGATCGGCTTTGATCATGGCTTCCACATCGTGGGAATGGTCAGCCCGTAATGGCACCCGCACCAGCTTGGAGCCGATGAACTTTGGCGCGCCTCCGCCGTAACCGGGATCGGCCATAACCCAACTGCTCTCGGAGGAGGTGAACGCGCACGACGTACGAAATAGCGGATCACTCGAACCGGCAAATGGCGCGACGTATTCCTCTTTTACGTCCTCGCTTTGCGCGACTGCGGTGACAAATTGCCGTTGCTCGCCAAACGGTGAATAACGGCCACCGTAGGGACCAATCTTCGCCATCGCCTCCAGCCCTTCTTTGCAGGGGCCCAGCGGGTTTTCGTTGGAACTGATGCGCACCGCATCGGGCGGCAATTCACGGCGTCCACGATTGACCCGGCGGTCGGCATCCTGCGCCATCGTAAATTCGTTAAAGAATGGCAGAGCGGCGCCCGCCGTCAGCATGGTCGCGAGACGGCGCCGCGTAAAACCGCGTTCGAGAAGAGTGTCTGTAATGCGGGAAAGTGACATCGAGCCTCCCTGGCTTAAGAGTCTGGTTTGAGACCTGGCAAAACACGTCCTGACAGCAACTCAACGCGTGGAGTATGGAAAATGATCCGCGCAGACTGGGCGGGAAGGTCAATCGAAGCGCAAAGGGGACGGCTGCCTGCCACCAGACAGGATAGGAACCCGCTAGTTCTTTGGGTGGCATGCTTGGCTCCGTGCCCGTTTTGCCCGGCTTTCTCAAAAGACTACGCAACTCTGACGGGCTTGTCAAGGCCATTGGGAATTACTGAGACTTCCAGTAACTCCCAATCGCTACGGCTAACCGCTACGGAAGAAAGCCGGAGCTGACCACACGGTTGTGATCGAGCACGGCGTACTGCGCCTCATTTGCAGGATTCGAAACCGCTCGCACTGTGGCAATGGCACTGTTTCCCGCAATCACCAACACCTTCTTCGCCGGATCATCGGGATTCGCAGCAGCCATCAGGAGCGAATCGTTTTCCGAGCCGTAAGCGGCCTTGTCTAGAGTGAATGTGTTTGACTCGAACGGCAGCCGAAGCTTCTCAGCCCAATCTGCAAGAGCTGAGTTCGTCTCGGGCCGCCCCACAAAGATGACATTGTGGGAGCGTAAGTCGGCGTCCGTTACTTCGTAGTCGCGGAATAGCGGAATCTGTTTCTCCATGCGGTCCATCGCCTTGGTTTGCAGGTGTTCGGCCGCATATCGGTTTGCGCCGGCCTCTGTGACCGTTCCGTACACGATGATCGAATTCGCGAGATCTTGCTGGTTGAACTCCGCAACATATAATGGCCCCTTCTCGTCGCCCGGCAAGCCCGTCTTATCAAGCCATGCGGAGATCATCCCGTTGTCTAGCTTCGAGTCTTGCTGCCGCGCCGCATCCAAAAACTGAGCAGTCGTAACGGTCTTCGTCGTGTGCTCCGAATAGAAGGTGTTCATGAAGGAATCGAACTTGTCATCGCCCATCTTTTTGCGCAATGCGTCTAAGAACAGGGCGCCCTTCAACTCGGCGATACGACTCCAAGCCATTGAGCGAATATCGCCATTCATCTGCGACAGCGGCCGATCGTCCCTAAGTTGTATCCCGCGCAGCTCAGCACGAAATGAATCGAGCGTTTTCTGCGCATCTTGCGATGTTAGAGCGTCGTAATACTCGGCGGATCCGGCCGTTAGCCACAGATCGGCCGGCGTCGCCGGAAGCAGCCAACCTTTCCAATATTTCGAGTCGGCTTCAGAGGAATGGCGTCCCCGCTGCTGACCGGACGCTTTAGCCTCGTTCGTCTTTGCAACGGGGGGCGCTTTCATCTCGGTCAACTGCGATCCAACATAGGCTAACAATCCATCATTCGCCGGTCCGTCGAACACCCGATATCCGGATGAATAGATGCCTTCGTTCCCCTCGTATTGCTTCTTTTGGCGCTCGTTCGGGACCCACTCCCGCTCGTTGGGCTTGCCATAGACCGCCCAAAGCATCATGCGCGAGGCCAAGTCGCCATTTGTAACCTTTGCGTCGAATGATGTTGATGTCACCAAAGGCGCGGTCCGAAACGCGAGGAAACCAAACTGCTCATCGATCTTGCCTTTGTATTCGTGGTATAGGTTTTGCCACGTGACATCGCGCGGCGCCGGTGAGAACGGCAGATTTTCCGGCACGCCTTTGGGATCGGGTGCATATTCCAGACGCACATTCAGATCTTTGGCGTTATTGCAGCCCCAATAGAACCCTTCTGTGCCGCCGAACCAATCGTTTTTCGCACTGTCGTACAAGCGAGTACGATGCGTGCCGAGTTCCAGCATGCCGATTTCATTGTTCTTCGCATCGCCGATCAGCCATTCATTGGTGTAAAGGCCGTTATTGTGATCCTTTAGAATTTGCGCTACCTCAGCCACGCTGCTGCCATACTGTGCCGCCTTGCGGGCTCGATAGGCTTCTGGAGTTCCCTCCATGTCGAAGGGGCTCTGCCGAATCGTCGTTTCGGTCAGCACAACGCCCGAATCGTTCTGATACCAATCCATGCCGCTCTGTATGCCGCCCGGATAAGACTGCATCATGAGCCTGTGCCCTGTCACGGGTTTGATATCGAGCATCACGTTGACCTGCTCCGCGTAAGTGAGCGACCACATCGTGATATGGCCCATCACCATTTTTCCGTCGCGAGTGGCTTTACCGGTCGCGGCGAACGCGCTGCAACGGGCATTTGGTGGTACGTAGCCCATTTCCTTCCAGGAAGGAGCATGAAAGTCCAAGGTCTCTAAACCCGTCGGCGTCAACCGCAATGCCGACTGCAGGTCTTCAATCTCAGTCGAAGAATTCAACGTAACGATGTCGACTAAGTCCAGCCTGCGCCCGTCCAGTCGAACGCCAGCGGCATTCGCTCCATCGGCAATGCCTCGCATCTCCTCCAACAATTCGCGATCGTAGCCCCGTAGGAAATCGGCGTTCGCCATGACTCGGCCCTGATCCCACGCCGTTTTCGGATCGCCTCCGAAAGCCGCAATGCAGCGCTCAATGTAGGAATGAATGTCGTTCGCCATCAGAAAGCCGTGTTGATAGCCGCGATCGTAGGGCTTACCTTCGATATGCAGGTAGATCCAACCTCCGGAGGGGTAACGATAGCCGGGACCCAATACACGGATAGACGCTGCCTTTGGGAAGGCGGAGTTCGGCGAACTCTCGTCCAGGCTGACACCCTGGAACCACGCGTCGCCTTGGAATGAGCCCGTGTTGGCGACGCTCAGAACAATATTGTCCGATGCGCGCGTCGCCGTGAATTCCAGTTGCACGTGGGTCCAATCATGGGTAGCGCCCACCGAAGCAGAGTGCATGTCCCACGGCATCGAGGCCATGGTCAAGGCTGCCCCGACCGCAATCGGCGTTCGCCCATTATCAGCGACGCGAAGACCATTGGTCTTAATCCATCCGCTCAGCAAGTAATGTTTGCCGATGGTGAGATCGACAGCTTTCGAAAGGACGTAGGCATCGGAGCCGTTGCTGGACTCTACACGGAGCGAAGCTTGTGAGTTATGCAGGACCGCCTCATCGCGTATGGCTTTGCCGCGCAGGGCGTCCCAAGAAACCTGCGACGATCCAGCGAGGAAGCTGTAATTGTGCGCCAGTCCCGCAGAACTTAGAGAAAGTGAGAGTAATACCAGAATGCAGCTACGCATGGTACTCCTTATGGGTTTAGGATACAGCGGACGCCTTGAAACTCTTAGAATAAAGGTTGCAAACCATTCAAGTCATCGGTGCCGGATTGGCGGGATGTGAAGCGGCGTGGCAGGCTGCGGAAGCAGGCGCCTCCGTGGCGCTCTACGAGATGCGGCCTAACCGGCGGAGCGCCGCTCATCGCACCGACGCTTTTGCCGAACTGGTTTGCAGTAACTCTCTAAAGAGTGAACAGCCGGATTCAGCGCCCTGGCTACTGAAGCAGGAAATGCGGCGGCTCGGCTCGTTGCTTCTGCAGGCGGCAAGTACAGCGCGAGTACCCGGCGGCCATGCCCTGACCGTCGACCGCGAGGTATTTTCGGCGGAAATCGCACGGGCCATTGAATATCATCCGCGCATCACCGTTCGCCGCGAGGAAGTTCTTGAAATCCCGCGCAATGGAATCACGATCATCGCCAGTGGACCCTTGACGAGCGATGCGCTGGCCAAAGATATTGGCCGCCTAACGGGCGAAGAACGGTTGTTCTTCTACGACAGCATCAGCCCCATTGTTGCGGCGGAGTCCATCGATATGTCTGTCGCGTTCCGGGCGTCTCGCTACGGCAAGTCGCTGGATGGCAGCGATGATTACATCAACTGCCCATTCACCCGAGATCAGTATGCGGTGTTTATCGACGCATTGCTCCAGGCGGAATTCTACGAGCCTCACATCCCGGAGGACAAGACTCCTTATTTCGAGGGGTGTCTTCCGATTGAGGAAATTGCCCGCCGTGGACACCACACGTTGCGATTCGGTCCCATGAAGCCGGCTGGTTTGGACGATCCTCGGACAGGCCGCTGGGCCTACGCAATTGTGCAGCTTCGTCAGGAAAATCAACGCGCCGATAGCTACAACTTAGTCGGATTCCAGAACCATATGAAATTTGGCGATCAGGCCCGTGTCTTTCGGCTGATTCCCGGCTTGGAGAAGGCCGAATTTCTTCGCTTCGGACAGATGCATCGAAATACGTACATCAATTCACCCGCGTTGTTATTGCCGACTCTCCAGTTACGCAGGGAGCCGCATATCTTCTTCGCGGGACAGATTTGTGGCGTGGAAGGCTACACCGAATCCATCGCCACCGGCCTGATCGCCGGACGCAATGCGGCCCGCGTCGCCGAGGGGCGTACACCGGAGACACTTCCGCGCGAAACGGCGCTCGGCAGCTTGTGCCACTACATTTGCCATGCGGACCCACGGCATTTCCAACCCGCCAATATCACCTTTGATTTGCTGCCTGCGCTAGAAGAGGCGGAACGCACCAAGCTGCGGCACGACAAGAGGGCCCGGCATGCTGCCGTTTGCGCGCGTGCCCAAAGAATTTTCGAGGAGTTTCTAAATGGCAGCGCTGCGGCCGTCGATTGCGCTCTATCTAGCTGAGCTCGCGCGCCGCGGCGCGTCCGATCACACGCTGCGGAACTACGCGTCCGACCTGGAGCAATTCGCCGACTATTTCGAGCCACCCGGGATCACGGCTCCCGATGCCGGTCAAATCGATCTGCCTCTTTTGCGCGAGTGGCTTTCGAGCCTCTACGACCGTAAGCTGGCGTCCACCAGCCTGCGGCGAAAGCTGGCTGCCGTACGGGCGTTATTTCAGTTTCTATTGGCCGAGGGAGTGATCCATCAGAACGCCGCGGCACGGCTACGAACGCCGCGAAGCCCGCATCGGTTGCCGGACGTGATGAGCGCGAGCAAGGCAAACGGGCTGCTCGATTCCGTCGAGTCAGGAGATCTAGTTGAGAAGCCCTCAAAAGAACGCGACCTAGCCTTTCTTGAGTTACTGTATGGCTGTGGCATTCGAGTAAGTGAGTTAGTCGGCATCAACCTGGATGACATCGAATTGTCAGCCGGATGGCTTCGAGTGCGCGGAAAGGGCAATAAAGAACGGCAAGTGCCCGTGAGTGGCCGGGCTGCGGCAGCAGTGGAACGCTACCTTCAGGTCCGAAAGACTCCCGAGACCGGGCATGCGTTGTTCATCAGCTCTAAAGGAGGACGTCTCAGCGACCGGCAAGTCCGGCGGCTGGTAAAAATGTATGCGCTCATTGTGACCGGTGATTCCACAGTGCATCCACATAGTTTCCGGCACGCTTATGCGACACACCTGCTCAGCAACGGCGCTGACCTGCGCGCCATTCAGGAACTATTGGGGCATTCGCGTCTTTCGACAACGCAGAAGTACACCAAAGTCACCCTCGAAGACTTGAAATCCGTGTATCGGAAGGCTCACCCGAAAGGCTGATAGATTGAATCCTGCATCGAAAGCATCGCGGAATGGCAAGACGGCTTACTAGACGGAACTGGCTGGCCAACGCGGCGCTCCTACTATCTGCGCCGGGCTTGGAAAACTCTTTATCGTCCGCGCCCCCAAACAGCATCGATGACATTTTGAAGCGCATTCGACCTCCGCTCTTTCCCAATCGGGATTTCGAGATCACCAAATACGGCGCGCTCGCCGATGGAAAGACGAAATGCACTGGCGCGATCAAGAAAGCCATTCAGGCTTGCAGCTCGGCCGGTGGCGGCCGCGTCGTGGTTCCCGCCGGTCAATTTCTGACCGGCGCCGTCCATCTTGAAAGCAACGTCAATCTCTATCTTTCACAAGACGCGACTCTATTGTTCAGCACCGATCCAAAGGATTATCTTCCCGTGGTCTATACGCGGTTCGAAAGTACCGAGTGCATGAACTATTCTCCGTTTATCTACGCGTTTGACAAACAGAACATCGGCGTAACGGGCCCCGGAACGCTTGATGGGCAAGCAGATGCGGATCATTGGTGGCCTTGGGCGCGAAAAGCCCGCGGCGGTAAAACTCGAGACCAGGCCAGCACCGGCCCGAACGATGTGAAGACATTAGTGCAAGAGATGGGTGAAAAGGATGTCCCGGTGGAGAGCCGCGTGTTCGGCGACGGGCACTTTTTACGCCCCAATTTCGTTCAGCCTTATCGGTGCGACAACGTCTTGCTCGAAGGCTTCACCATTCGCCGTTCGCCGATGTGGGAATTGAACCCGACGCTGTGTCGAAACGTCACGGTGCGCAACATCGACATCGATTGTCCGCATGGACCCAATAACGATGGATGCGATCCCGATGCATCGCGCGATGTTCTGATCGAAAACTGCACCTTCAACACCGGCGACGATTGCATTGCCATCAAAGCCGGTCGAAATCGAGATGGCCGGCGTGTCGGCGTGGCCTGTCAAGACATCATCGTGCAGGATTGTGCCATGAAAGACGGCCACGGCGGTGTCTCCATTGGAAGTGAAGTATCGGGAGGGATCAAGAACATTTACGTCCGGCGTTGCGAGATGAGTAGCCCTCATTTACAACGCGCGCTCCGCATTAAAACCAACTCCTATCGCGGCGGCATCATCGACAATGTGCAGTTTATGAATGTGACCGTTGGCCAAGTGGCGGAAGCAGTCATTGAAGTCGACTTCTATTACGAAGAAGGTGAAGGCGGGCCATTCAGACCCATAGTCAGTAACATCGCCATCCGCGACGTAGTCTGTCAAAAAAGTAAGTATGGCGTTTATTTGAGGGGCTACGCGAACGCACCCATTTCCGGAGTAACTTTGTCCCACTGCACGTTCAACAATGCTCAGAATGGTGATTTCGTGAAGGACGTCAAAGATGTTCGGGTCGATGACGTGACAGTGAACGGCAGCAAGATTTCCGCGGAAGAGTTAATGGCTGGAAAGACTCAGCAATGAGAGCCCGGCACAAGCGGGTTCACTAAGCAGTCCGACGCTTCACATTCCGATCAACGTCAGGCGCGCTTGTGAATTTATCGCCCGATCCCGCTTGCTTTGCTAACCACTTCATTGCCGCGCAGGTTCTGGCGGCAACCTGGCCTTGATCGATTCGCAACAAACCCGCACAGGATGCCAATCTAAACAGATATAGCCATTATGGAGCCTCGCCCGCAGTGCCCATCCCGTCCCCGTATGTGGAAACTAAAACCATACCCGCCATTGCGATTGCTCGCACGGCGTATATTTGAGTGGCTAGGATAACGCGTGATGGTGAACGGCAACAAGATCTCTGCGGATGAGCTAACCGCTCGAAAGGCTCAGCAATGAAAGCCGGTGTGTTTTGCCTCGGCTTGCTCTTGACCAGAATGGCAATCGCAGTTCCTCAGAACGAGTCTCAAATTCCCTTGTGGCCCGGCGGCGCACCAGGCTCCGAAGGGCTCGCGAATCAGAAAGAGATCGTACAGGGGCCGGAACAGACACACGACAATACTCGAGTTCACAACATCCATAATCCTTCCATCACTCCGTTTCTGGTTCCCCACACAGGAGCGCCGGCAACCGCTGTCATCATTGCTCCCGGCGGCGGTCATCGCTTCCTTTCCATTGATACCGAGGGATACAACGTTGCGAAATTCCTGAACACGATTGGCGTTTCCGCATTTGTTTTGAAATACCGTCTGGCGCACGAGGAGGGATCGCATTATCGCGTTGAGGTGGAGGCGCTCGCCGATGCCCACCGCGCCATCCGCTTAGTCAGAAGCCGCGCTGCCGAATGGAACATCGACCCTTCGCACGTGGTGATGATGGGATTCTCCGCGGGTGGTGAGTTGACTGGACTCGCGTCGACCCGTTACGACAAGGGAAAAAGTGATTCGCCCGATCCGGTAGAGCGTGAAAGCTGCCGTCCCGATTTTCAGGTCTTGATCTATCCAGGCGGTCAACCCGCTACCTGGAACATCACTGCCGATACACCGCCGGCGTTCTTACTGGGCGCCGGTAACGACCCGATCACGACCAGGACCGTCCCTATCATTTACGCCGCCCTTCTGAAGGTGGGCGTTCCGGCGGAACTCCACATCTATGTGGATGGCGGACATGGCTTCGGCATCCGGGACCATCCCAAGCCAATGCCGAGCACGTCGACATGGCAGTTTCGGCTCGGAGATTGGTTGAAGGATCGCGGACTCTTAAGCCCTTAGGCCCCCAATAGCAAACTTCCGCCCCCGCCTGTCGCGTTTCCGCCATATGTTGAACTAAAACTATATGGATGATTTTCTGGATACCGCCATCGCGATCGCTCGCGAGGCTGGTCAAATCCTGATGTCCCACCGTGGTGTGGGATTCGAATTAAAAGGTGAATACGATCTGGTGACCGCCGCCGATCGCGCCAGCGAAACCCTGATCGTCAAGCAATTAAAAGAACGCTATCCCTCACACGGCATCATCGCCGAAGAGGGTGGCCGCGCGGAGATGCGATCCGAGTATCGCTGGTACGTCGATCCCCTGGACGGCACCACCAATTTCGCTCACGGCTTTCCGATGTGGAACGTTACCCTGGCACTCGCCCGCAACCACGAGGTGATTGCCGGCGTCATCTTCGATCCGGCTCACGAAGAACTTTTCGCAGCCGAGCGCGGAGCGGGCGCCCGTCTGAACGGCTCACGCATTCAGGTCAGCAAAGCGCCTATTTTGGACGACGCGCTTGTGTCCACCGGCTTCCCCAGCCGCAAGCGTCATCAAAACGTCAACATCCATTTCTATTACCAGCTCGCGATGATGACCCACGGTGTGCGCCGGGGAGGGTCCGCCGCCATCGATCTCGCCTATACCGCTTGCGGCCGCCTCGATGCGTTCTGGGAATTCGGCCTCAACCCGTGGGACATGGCCGCGGGCACCCTGCTGATCGAAGAGGCCGGCGGCCAATGTTCGGGAATGCGTGGCGAACCGCTCGATTTAGACGGCCAGTATGTGCTCGGCGATAACGGCCGCATCCATGCCGAGCTCCTCCAGACATTCGGCGAGATCTTCGAAGGCCGGTACCGTTTCCAAATGCCTTCCCTGCCCCTTGAAGAGGAGGTTCCGGTTCATGGCTGATCTGCCGCCCGTACCGCTAACCTTGGAAGGTTCCGCCGTGCTCCACCAGATGTTTCGCATCAAGTGGGCGGCTTGGAAACTCCTGGGCGCCGAGCGCGAGCGCATTTTAAGCGAGGCCGTATCCGTTTTAGAGCCGATGGAACAAGGCTCGGAATCGGGGCATCCCAATCAGTCCGCTCTCTTTTCCATGATTGGCCACAAGTGTGACCTCATGATGGTCCATTTTCGCGATAAGTTCGACGATTTGAACCGGGCGGAACTTGCCTTAACGCGGCTGGGACTTTCCGAATTCCTGGAACCGGTGCACTCCTATTTATCCGTCGTCGAACTGGGACTCTACGAATCGTCGGGCAAAACATATTCGCAACTCGCCGAACGCGGCATTGCGCCCTTTTCCGGAGAGTGGAACCTGGGGATCAACGACACCATCGCGCGCCAGACCGAGGCCATGTCGCCACGCCTCTTCCCGCGCATCCCCCCGGCAAAATACGTCTGCTTCTATCCTATGGATCGAAAGCGCGGCGAAGCCAAAAACTGGTATCTGGAACCCATGGCGGACCGCCAGCGCATGATGCACGAGCACGGGCTGATCGGCCGGCGCTACGCCGACTCCGTCCGTCAGATCATTACCGGCTCCATCGGCTTTGACGATTGGGAATGGGGGGTGGACCTTTTCGCCGACGACCCGCTCGTCTTCAAAAAGCTCATCTACGAAATGAGGTTCGATGAAGTCAGCGCCATTTACGCCCTTTTCGGCGCATTTTACGTAGGCGTGCGGCTTCCGGCGGCAAAACTGCCAGACCTGCTGAACGGAATACTGCCGTTATAGCATTAGATTAAATCACACTTTTCCGTCCAAACGCAAAAGTCTGAATTCATTGGGATGGTACGCTAAAAATCGAAAAATGCGTACCGTCGACCTAATAC
>JBARMQ010000506.1:0-7231 GCA_049802535.1 Bryobacteraceae bacterium
AAAGTTTCGTGTCGCCTACGACTCCGATAACGGTGAGCCATTCCGGCGCCGTCTTGTCCGTTAAGTGACCGAAGTAAAAACGCCCCCCAATCGGATTGCGCCTTGAAAACAGTTGCCTGGCCACCAATGAGTTGACGATTGCGACTTTTGGCGCATGCTCATTATCGTCGTCTGTGAACGCTCGGCCCCGCACGAGATGCAGGCCGAGCGCGTTGACGTATCCCGGACTGATGATGTGAATGTCGGGATGGGGATAGCTTCCCGGTTTAGCCGTGTCCATACCGGCGATCGTGATGTCGGTTCGGTCATGATCGTCAGTGAGCGGCAAGTTCGTTCCAAGGGCAGTTGCCTGAATGCCGGGCAGCTGGGAGACGGCAGCGAGTAACCGGTCCCAGAAGTTCAGGATGGCCGGATCTTTGGCATACTGAGCGGTCCGCAAATCGATCTGCATGGTCAGCACATGTTCAGTTCGAATTCCGGTATCGACAGATAACAGGCGGAAGAGGCTCTTCATCATGAGTCCCGCGCCAACCAGCAAAACGAGCGCCAGGGAGATCTCCGCCACAACCAGAATCACGCGCCAGCGCGCCTGAGAGGCGCCGCCGCTGGCGGTTCTGCCACCCTCTTTCAGATCCAGTTGCAGATCCGCTTTGGCGGGGCGTCGGGCCGGCGCAAGTCCAAAAAGGAAAGCGGAAAGGAGCACCACGGCCGCTGTAAAAAGAAGCGCCGGACCGTTGAGGCCGACCGCAGCGCCCGCGAGCATGGCGGCGGGCATCAGCCGCACCAGGCCGCGAATCAGCACCACGGCGAGAGCCAAACCGGCCAGACCTCCGAATGACGTCAAGATGAGGCTCTCCGCCAGCATTTGCGCGATGATGCGACTGCGGGTAGCTCCAATCGCGATGCGCAGAGCGATTTCTCGGCTGCGGCCGGCGCCGCGCATCAGGAAGAGGTTAGCCACATTGGCACAGGCGATGAGCAGCACAAAGGTAACGGCGACAAAAAGCAGAATCACCGCGGGACGTATATCGCTCACGAACACATCGCGGATAGGCTGCAGCGATACGCCGAATTGGTCATTGCTGAAAGGGTAGGCCTTTGCCAGGCGGGCAGCGATACTTCGCATTTCGGCTTGTGCGCGCTCGAAGCTGACGTGCGGCGCTAATCGACCCAGTACGTTCATATCGCCGCGTTCATCGCGATGCTGCGAGGAGGAATGGCCGGCGACCCAAACACTAATCGGCTCCAAGAGGTCCGTTTTTTCTGTCCATCGGAAGCCGGCCGGCAGCACACCAATAACGCTAAAGGCGCGGCCGTCGAGAGCAATGGTTTGCCCAATGATGTTGGGGTCGCCGCCAAAATGGGATTGCCAGAGCGGATAGCTCAACAACACCACGGCTGCGGTACCTGCCTTCTCCTCGGAGGCGTCGAAGTCGCGCCCGAGAATCGGACGCAGACCCAACATCGAAAGGAAATTAGCGGAAACGGCCTCTCCGGTTACGTTTTGTGGCTGGTTAATTCCGGAAAGGTTAAATCCGACGCTATTCACCGCCGCCATCTCCGAAAAGGCTGTGTTCTGAGCTCGCCAATCCAGAAAGTCCGGGTACGAAACGCTCACCAAACCTACTCTCGGCGTGGTCTCGTGCAACACGACCAAGCGTGAGGCGTCTTTGAAGGGCAGCGGACGGAGCAGAATGCTATCGAGAATCGAAAAGATTGCCGTGTTTGCGCCGATTCCCAAAGCAAGCGTAAGTAGGGCAATTACGGTGAATCCGGGTGATTTACGGAGCACGCGCGCGCCGTAGCGAAGGTCCTGAAGCAGGATCTCGAATAAACGCGTTCCCCAGGCATCCTGACATTCTTCCTTGACCTGCTCGATGCCGCCAAACTCCTGACGTACCCGCCGCCGCGCTTCTGATTTCCCCAAACCTGACTGCATGTACTTTTCGAGTTGGCGTTCGCGATGAAAGCGCAGTTCCTGTTCGAGCTCCCGCTCGGCAATGTTTCGCCGGAGCAGGTGCCGAATCCGAAAGAAAAAATCGTTCAGCATAGCGCAGACCTATGCCGTTCCCAGCACTTGAGCCATGGCGGTGGTCAGATTGTTCCAACTTGCCGTCTCCAGCTCCAGTTGCCGACGGCCACTTTTACTGAGTTCATAGTATTTAGCGCGGCGGTTGTTCTCAGACGTGCCCCAGTGAGCCTTGATCCAGCCACGCCGCTCCAACCTGTCCAGTGCGGGATAGAGCGATCCTTGTTGGATACAAAGCTGCGAGGATCTACAAGATCACGGCGGCTGGCCGCAAACAGCTGGCCGTTGAAACCCGGAAGTACGCCAAACTCACGTTGGCGATCGCGCGCGTGATGGGAGCGGAGTGACGGACGTGTTACGACGGCTGAGGTATTGGATAGAAAGCGCCAGGCGCAGCGAGGCGCTGCGCGAGGAAATGGAACTCCATCTTGAGGAGAAGGCTGCGGAACTGCAGGCAGACGGTATGACGGCCGAGAGCGCCCGGGCTGAAGCGCGCCGTCGGTTTGGCAACGTCGGACTAAAGCACGAAGAGTCACGGGAGGTTTGGATGACGCGGTTTTTGTCGGATCTTGGCCAGGATGTCCGCTATGGCTGGCGCACCATGCTCGCAAACAAGGCATTCAGCGCCCTGGCGGTCTTGTTGCTGGCGCTCGGCATCGGAGCCAATACGGCCATCTACAGCCTCATGGAGGCGATTCTGTTGCGCTCGCTACCGGTGGGCGATCCCGCGTCGCTGGTGGTCTTGAATTGGCGTAGCCGGCCGCCCCAGAACGCCAACAAGCAATGGGTCCACGTCATGCACGGGGTACAAGGTCTTGCGTGGCAAGGCGACAAAGGCATGATGGTCAGCGGGATGTTCCCGTACGACGCGTTCGAGACGCTTCGCAAGGAGAATCCCGCCTTTTCGACGCTCTTCGGATATTTCAACGGACTAACCCGTAACCTGTCGATCCACGGGCAGGCCACGAGCGCTAGCACGGAGTACGTTACCGGCGAATATTTTCCCGGCCTGGCAGTGTTGCCGGCAGCGGGACGTCTGATCGACTCCGAAGACGACCGTCCCGGCGCAGCGCCGGTCGGCGTAATCAGTTTTGCGACAAGCGAAAATCGGTTTGGAGGACCGCCGAATGCGATTGGCCAGTCGATTCTCGTCGATAACATTCCCTTCACCGTGATTGGCGTTGCGCCGCCGGCGTTCTTCGGAGTGGACCCCGCGGCGGCGCCGGACCTCTACCTTCCTTTGCACACGAATCTACTCGTCGGTGGTGCGGCTGCCGCTCACATGTATGCCGACAGAAACTTCTACTGGATCGAAATGATGGGCCGCCTGCGTCCCGGTGTCAGCATGGCTCAGGCGCAGGCAACGCTGGCTCCTCGTTTTCATCAATGGGTCGCGACCACCGCGACGACTGACGGCGAGCGCGCCAAACTCCCCGCGTTGATTCTGAATCCCGGCGCCGAAGGTCTGGGCAGCCTTCGCCGCCAGTATTCGAAACCCCTATACATACTGCTGGCTATGGTGGGCTTGATCCTGGCGGTCGCATGCGCGAACATTGCCAATCTGCTGCTGGCAAGGGGCGCGGCGCGAAGCCGCGAAATGGCTGTCCGGCTCAGCCTGGGAGCGGGACGGCTCCGCATCGTGCGACAGTTGCTCACCGAGAGTGTGATGCTGGCGTCCCTCGGTGGGGCATTGGGGGCCTTGTTTGCGATCTGGGGCGTGCGATCGTTGACGTTTCTGCTCTCACACGGGCAAGAGAACTTTACGCTGCACGCGGAATTGAACTGGAGCGTGCTGGGCGTGACGGCGGCGCTCTCCGTGGTTTGCGGCCTGGTATTTGGCCTCGCGCCGGCGATTCAGTCGACGCGCCCGGACGTGATGCCCGCGCTGAAGAATGGCGGCGGGGGCCGACCGCGGCGCCGCGCGCAGCACCTTCTGGTGGTCGCCCAGATCGCGATCTCTTTTCTCATGCTGGTCGCCGCCGGTCTGTTTGTCCGGACACTCAACAAGCTGCGCTCCGTGCAACTTGGATACGCCCGCGAGAACATCCTTCTGTTCTCGCTGAACGCGCGCCAGGCCGGGCATCACGACCCGGAGATCACCACTTTCTACGGGAACCTGCGCCAGCGCTTGGAATCGATCCCTGGAGTGAGCAGCGCGACGCTTTCGCAATCCTCAATCATTGACGCCGCGCGCGCCTGGCAGCCAATCAAGGGGCCAATGAAGATTGGCGCTGTTACCTTGGATGGCGCACGCGTCATGTCCTCCGGACCGCGTTTCCTGACGACGATGCGGATTCCGATCCTGGCGGGGCGTGAGATTGACGACCGCGATCAAACGGGCTCGCCACCGGTTGCAGTGATCAGCGAGCGGCTGGCTCGGACTTACTTCGACAACGAGAATCCGGTGGGCCGGCGCATCACTCTCCCGGACGAGAATCGCGATCTCGAAATCGTCGGCGTGTCGGGTAACCTGCGGTACGGCGGTTTGAAAAATGAAGAGGAGAATGCAATGACCGTGTTCGTAGCGGCCAGCCAGTTTTCTCCGGACCAAGTCACCTACGCGCTGCGCACCGCGGGTGATCCGCTGAGGTTTGTACAGAGTGTGCGTGAGATCGTCCGGGGGGCAGATCCACGCATACCTGTCACACACGTAATCACTCAGGCTGCGGAAATCGATCGGACGATCAGCCGGGAAGTCACGTTCGCGAAGTTGTGTACAGGTTTTGCGGTTCTCGCTCTGCTAATCGCGTGCGTGGGACTCTACGGAACGATGTCGTACAACGTCGCGCGGCAGGTGGGGGAGATTGGAACCCGCATGGCTCTGGGCGCCCGACGCGGCGCCGTGGTATGGATGGTTCTGCGCCGCGTTCTGCTACTGGCGGCGGTGGGACTCGCGATCAGCGTGCCTGCCGCATTAGTCATGTTCCGGGTTGTCAGATCGTTTCTGTTCGAAATCCAGCCCAATGATCCGCTAACCCTGGCGCTGGCGTGTGTCATCCTGCTAAGCGCCACGATTCTCGCTGGCTATGCGCCGGCCAGGCGAGCGTCCAGAATTGATCCGGTGGCGGCTCTGCGGCACGAGTAAGACACGGCTCTTCGTACCGCAACGAAGCATGAAAATGTTGCGACCTACTCTGGCGCATATTGGCAGCGCGCGAGTATAGCCGGATGCTGCTGACGCACAACGAATCGGCACCCGGCACGTCGGAGCTGCGCAATCAATCTCCTTTTACAGCTCCTTCAGCTTCTTGGCCTGCTCCAGTTGAGACCAGTTCCGGACGCTCTACGTCCGCCGCATGAATTGGCGGTGCCAAACTAACGCCGGTAGTCCGACGCCGAGGAACGCGAGGGTCCCGGGTTCAGGTGTGGTGACAGCGGTGAAGGTCGAGCCAAAGTGCCGTGTAGCCGCAATTGAAGGTCATAAGAAGGACGGATCTGCATGAGAATCGGTCCGGTTGAGGTTTTACTTCGATTCCGTGCACCCTTGACACGTTGCTTTGCACTAATAACGAAAGCGCATATAGTTTTTGTGGTGCTGGAGGTGGGGGTCGAACCCACATGACCAGTGAAGGTCGCGGGATTTTGAGTCCCGTGCGTCTGCCAGTTCCGCCACTCCAGCGTCGGGAGACTTCCTGAGTATAACAACCGCAGAAGTTCGCTAAATGACTCGGATCATGTGGTCGGGACAGCCTAGTTGCACTTCGTCCATCAGGAGACCCGGCAGGTCGGGGCCGTACTTGGCGAGGAAGGGCACAATTGAGTAAAATCGCTCCTGCAGATGCTTGTGTGGATAGACGAGATGCTCCAGAAAATCGGCATCCCGGCCCGCGCGTTCTTCCCGCCGCATTGCTTCGCGAGCCGTTTTCCGCGCCAACTTATCCAGTTGGTACAGAATTTTCGCGGCGCCCTTACGCGCTGCGGCGTCAAGCGTCGGATCGAATGCTCGCAGGTCCGTTTCCAGCTTTGTCGTCAAATTCACGGCCGCCAGCCGCACGCCAACAAACTCTTGATGCAGTCCCGGCGGCACCAGCTTCGCCGCCATGCGCTCGTGCACTCGTTCCCTGTGATCCAGCAGGTCCGGCACTCGGACTTCATAGCGCTCCATCAATTTCGAGGCATGCACGTCCAGTAGCGTAAAGCCATTGCGCGGAAATATGACGGGCATGCGGCCGAGCAAACTTTGATAGAGCACCTGCGCCTGGGCCATATAGGCCGTTTCCGCTGGTCCGCCTACGTAGCCAATCGTGGGTAGCAGATAATCCTGCATCACGGGCCTCAGCAGCGCATTGGGAGACAAGGACGGCCCCATCGCCTGCAGCTCGTCCATGTTGTAACTGCGATCCTTTGCCGCGAACCGTCCATCCTTCCATCGCAATGGCAAGCGTTTGCCATCGCGGATCAGAAAAAGCAGGGATGAGTTCTCCTCGATGTGTACCTGTGCGTGATAGCCGCCGCTCACTAGTTCCTGGTTCCGCTGACGCAAGGCCTCCGCCATTTCAGGAACGCGGTGCACCGTTTCCGCCAGAAATGGCCCCGTAATAGCCCGTATTGCCGGAGCCAACGGATCCACGTACAAAAGGTCAAAGTCGCGCAAGATACCGCGCAGCAACTCTCGAAACGCAGCGCCTAAAGACGCTTCGGGTGTGTACGCGCGCTGAATACGGCCAAGAACTTCTCCAGCATAGGGAAGATCGCCCAGCCCTTTTTTCAATTCGTCCCAGGGGAGTTCACCGGCCTTCACGTCTCCGACTGGACCGCCATTAGCGGCCGGACTTTTCAGGGAGATGCGTCGCGGAGTCGTATTGTGGTCGAATACCCACGTATGATCGACTTCCGCAAGATCGTGGTCTTCCGTCGCCAGCCAGAATACGGGCACCGCATCGATACCCTGCTCAGTCAAATGCTGCGCAAGCTTGGCGGCTGTTAAAGCTTTATAAATTGTGTACGCCGGGCCGGAAAAAAGCCCTACTTGCTGGCCCGTCACCACCGCCAGACATCCACGCTGTGCCAATCGTCCTAATGCGGGCGAATCGCCATTCTGCTCCCGTAAAGCCCCAACTAAGGCTGCTCGGCGTTCCTCCGGAAATCGAACCTCGCCGGCCGTCTGGGAGAATGAATCTGGATTGAAACAACTTCGGCCGAAGTACCGCTCGACCCGTTCAAAATGATACAGGTAGTCGTCCAGCAACTTGCTGGTTCCAG
>JBARMQ010000507.1:0-2220 GCA_049802535.1 Bryobacteraceae bacterium
TCGTGCGCCTTCCAATGTGTCGTAGGTGTCGATCAGAAAAACCGTGCTCTCACCCAGTAGTTGTTGCAATGCGCGGAATGATTCTTCTTCGCTCGGAAATGCCATCGTCCAGGAATGTGCCGCCGTCCCGAATACCGGAACGCCAAACAGCATTCCCGTCTCCGTGTTGCTCGTTCCATCGCATCCCGCCAGATACGCCGCGCGGCCAGCCAACACACCGGCTCCCGGCGAATGCGCCCGGCGGCTGCCAAACTCCACAACGATCCGGCCCTCTGCCGCCGCTATCATACGCGCCGCCTTTGACGCGATCGTCGTCTGAAATGCCATGGTCGACAGCAGATATGTCTCGGCCAGTTGCGCTTCAACCAGCGGAGCTCTCACAATCAGTAGCGGCTCGCCGGGAAACGCTGGCGTTCCTTCCGGCATCGCGAATAAGTCGCCTGTAAATCGCAAGTCCCGCAGAAAATCGAAAAACTCCGGGGGCGTCTGTGCGAACTGCTTCAACGATCGCAGGTAGTCTATTTCAGATGCGGAGAACTGCAGATTCAGCAGATACTCCACTGCCTGCTGCAATCCGGCGGCTACCAGAAAATTGCGGTTGCGAGGTAATCGCCGCACAGAGAGCTCGAACGTGCCGATGTCCTTCGTCTTTCCAGCTAGAAAATATCCAGCTGCCATCGTCAGTTCATACAAGTCTGTGTTGAGAGCCGACACCTATCCTCCGGGTTTCTTACGCTAGCTTTTTACTTCTTCCCTGTAGCTTGCTTGATATCGCTGCCTGCTCTTAGGATATCGTCTACGGATTTCGCGTCTAGCTGGTAAAGCGCCGGTTCGCCCTCTCGCCGGGCGATATAGCCATCGGCAACTTTGGCGAACTCCACTTTTTCCGTGCGTTTGCCCTCGTTTGACACCACGGTGACAGAGAAGGCCGGTGTCGTGAAACCTGTGTCGACAAACTTCGTTGCGGCTACATCGCGCAACTTGTCGATGAACGCCTGTATGGAGGCGGGATCGATGGTCTTTCCGCTCAGCTTCCAATCCTGGCCCGATTTCGTATAGGTCTTGTCGCTCGCGCCTTGCTGCAGCTCTACTTTGCTTGGATCGACAAATCCAAAGTCGAACAACTTCTTGTTCCGGAAGTCGTCCAGCGGCTTGGCCACTTCCGTGCCGAGATCGCTCGAAACCTTGTAGACGCCCTTCATCACGCTGCTCTTGGCGTAGTAATCGTCTTTGTTCTTCCTGACCTCGAGCGTTTCCGTTCCGGAGGAATCAGTTACCTTAGCCGTGCCAACCACCGTTCCACCTGCGAACGATGCATCGGCCTTTTTCTGATCGTCGGCCGTCCCCGTCAGGTCCATCTTGGCTTCCCCGAGCTTCCGTACCAAGTCTTCCACCTGGAAGCTATCCGCCCGGTATGGCGCCGGCTTCAGAATCACCCAATCGTTCTGGTTATTCTTCCCAAAATCCACGGCGCCCTTACTCGAGTCGAGTTCAACGCCCGTCAGCTTGTTTGAATCGAAAGTCAGCAGACGTTTGTCTCGCAAATCGTTTAGGCTTTTATCAAACGAACTCTTGACCGACGACGAAACGGCATAAACTTTCGGGCTCGAATTGTACTCCGCGTAGGCCAGCGATCCCGCGGTCAGATCATCGCCAAATTTCAGCGTTGACGTCTTGCCATCCTTTCGAGTGACCGTGACAACAAGGCTCGGGCTGGTCAATCCAAACTGGCCCGGGTCGCTCGTCTTGTCTTCGACAACGCTATCGGCGGTGATCGGGCTCAACGAGGAGACGATCGCCGTTACCGCATCCTGGTCGGCTGGTAGTGCTTCCGGCGTCGTGATCGCCCACTTGCCTCCCTCTCTCTGCAGCGTAATGGGTGGGGCGCCCTTCTTCGCCAACTCAATCGCCTTCACCTGCGCATCGGGGATATCGGCTATCTTCGGCGCAGCGGGCGTGGTGGCCGTCGCGGGCTTCCCCGAATCCGGGTGCCGCTTGGCGTACCACACACCGCCGCTGAGAGCGGCCAATACGACCGCCGCTATCACAAGATTCCGCGGCTTCATTTCGTTATCTCCGCTTCAAGAAGATCGACGTGCCGGTCACGATAATCATCAACGGAATCGCGATTAACACAATGTAGAAGAACGTGTTCATCTGCGATTGCGTCGCGTTCAGCCGCCGATCGTCCGCTTCCTTCGGCCGTATCGAGATCAGATC
>JBARMQ010000508.1:0-1696 GCA_049802535.1 Bryobacteraceae bacterium
GTAGAGCACGTGACTGAAAATCACGGTGTCGGTGGTTCGATTCCGCCCCTGGGCACCATCAAAAATACCTAGTAAAGTTAAAAGCTTGGAGCCGATTAAGGCCGATCAAGGGGGGCGAACAAACCAAAGCTTATCCGACACAAAAAACGCCGATTGTCGGATAGCTGTCGGATAAAGGAGCGGATTTCCAGCTAATCGTCTTCGGTTCGATTGCCCGGCTACGATCAAGCGTTCCGCGGGAAGCATTGGAGCGCGCCCTAAGCGGCCGCTCGCTCCTCGAGCTTTCAGAACGAGCAGCTCGAGAGATCTCGAGCGAAAAAAACTCCTGACTTGTGGCCCTAACGATCCGATTTATGGCGGCTACATTTGACTGAAGGATGGTCCGCTCGCGCTGCCCGAAGTGAAGAGGGACCATCAGTCGTGCTGGGACGTCAGGCACGACGAATTCTCCCGACTGCGCCCGAATAATTCGGGTCTCATGCTGCAATGCGTCGGCATAGCGATCAGCCAAAAGTCGCAATCGGGGACCGCCGCCTTCGATGCCGGTCATGGTCGCCGAGCTAGCACAGCAACATCCCAAGGAGTTTGCCGCCTTCTGGGCCAAGATCAGCGATTAGAGTTGATCGAGCGTTACGGGACGGCCTCAGACCGTGAGTTGTGGCGCAACCGAAACGAACGCTAGGCAACGAAAGCATGGCCGCGACGTGGTCGGCAATTTCGCACCCGCGTGTCGCCGCTCTTTTTTCTTCCCGAGAGAGATCGGAGGGGACGGCTTCTCGCACGGAAGGCCGTTGGTTACGGCTGCGAATTGCGCCTGGATGAGGCTGAAACCGTCGCAGCCCGTCAAAGTGGGAGCATTGGCTCTTGATCCCGAGTAGGCGCGGCCTGGCGCGCATCTTCCTTTTCACCGCTCGCGACAATTTGCAGCGCATCATCAGGAAGCGGTCGTTGCAATTCGAGAGCCTCGGGCGAGTCAGCCAACAGCCACAAATCAATCTCCGCGGGCGTTGTCAGAATGACAGGCATTGCTTTCGGATGGATTGGTGCGACGACGGCGTTCGGTTCCGTCGTGAGAAAGCCGAACAACTCATGTTGCCCATCAACTGGCGCGCTCTTCGGCCCTCGAACGCCGCGCCAAGGGGTCCATAGACCGGCGAACGCGAACAAGGGCCGATCTTGGCTGAGGGCGAACCACTTCGGCGTCTTGCGGGGCTTAAGGCATCTCCGAATCAAGTGCATGAACGCCACCTCCATTGAGTCTATGCCCGCGCCAGCCGTTGCGCGTCGGCGATCTTCGCAAGGGTCACACTCATTGAACGATCGTCTGGGCAATCGTCTAGACTGGCGCGGTGACGATAGCGGTCCAAGGCTGAGCACGCGCTTTGTGCAATCTCATGCCAAATCCGGCGACGATATAGGGCGCGGCGCCGATGGGTGGGGTTCACCAGCGCTAATGGGCTCAGTTTCGGCGGTACGTCCAACAGATAGATCCGCCCGCCGACGTTAACACCGCCAAACCTCTCCCATAGATCCGTATATGAGTGGCGAAAGCCTAACTCGTAATTCTTATCGTAAGCTATCTGTAAATCGTGTTTTATCCCCAATACGTTGTTGAATCCGTTCGACATAGCTATTCCACAAATGGCAAAAAGACAGAAGAATTGCGGTGCAGCTCCTCTAAAACACCGATCGAACT
>JBARMQ010000509.1:0-13387 GCA_049802535.1 Bryobacteraceae bacterium
CATCAGCATTGCCGTGATAGTTTTTGCCATTGAGTGGGATGTCAACCGGTCCCGGTCCGTTCTCCCGTATTGGTAACTCTCATACAGAATCTGGTTGTCTTTGGCAATCAGCAAGCCGGTAATCGGAAGATGCGCTAGATAGTCTTCAATCTTGTAATGGTTGCCTTCATGAAAATATGAAATCTCCGGCGGATCTCCCGCATAGTAGAAATTCCAAGGCTGGCTTGCCGCCGCAACCGTTGCTCCCGGAAACAGCGCATCGAAGTGGCTGAAATCGCCCACCATATATTTCTGCTGCGACAAACTCGCCGGACCGCCTACTGGATAATGATCTGCCTCGCCATAGAGATCGGCATGGGGGCCCGTCGCGGAAAACACCGGCAGCTTGCCCGAGTACGCTAGCCCCGTCGCCCACAGCAGTAATCCGCTCGCAACACATACCCAAATTCGTTTGTACACTCGGTCAGCCTCCAATTAAAATCATCTGATCCCGGACTTGTTGCTGTCAACGACTGAATATGCTCTAGTTAAGACAGAAACGATCTCAACTTCTCAAACGCCTTTGATGGATCTCCGCCTGCTTCAATACTTTGTCGCCGCCGCCGAACTCGAACACATCGGCAAGGCCGCCGACCGCCTCCACATTTCCCAATCCCCTCTCAGCCGCCAAATCCAGCGTCTCGAGGCCGAACTTGGCTTGGAATTGTTCGTTCGCACGCGCAAACGCGTTCGTTTGACTGAATCAGGGAAGTGGCTGCTCGATCAAGCTCGCAAACTCCTCGCTCACTCTCAACAAATCAGCAGCGAGGCCCATCTGCGGGCCCAGGGGAAAACCGGCACAATCTCCATCGCCTTCATCAGCGCAGCCATGTGGAGCGGAATTCTGCCGAAGGCGCTACGTCGCTTCCAGTCCGAGTTCCCCTCCGCCAATGTCGTCCTTCGCAATCTGCGGTCAAGGCGGCAAATGGATGCTGTGGCATCGGGCCGCATCGACATCGGCTTTGTCTCTACGCCCGCAACCCACAGCACCGTCGAAGCTGCATGCGTTTCAGAAGAGCCTTTCTTGCTGGTATTGCCGGAGGGTCACTCGCTCGCGCGCAAACCAAAGCTTGTGCCGCGCGATCTCGACGGCGCTCGATGGATTTTGTTAGCGCAGTCGAACGCGCCCGACCGCGATGCGCAGTTTCAAGCCGCCTTCGCCAATGCAGGTTTTGTTCCAGGCTTAGTGCAAAGGGTGACGGAACCCAACACGCTGTTGGGCTTGGTCCAAAGCGGATTTGGCGTCGGTCTGCTCCAAAGCAGCGCCCGCAATTTCGCCCCCCGCGCCGTCAAATTTCGCGCGCTGCCGTGGGTCGGCTTTAAAGCGCGCACGTATATGATTCACCCCGCGCAGGGGCGCCAACCGCTGGCTGACAGCTTCGCCGCTCTCGTACCGAAGATGGTCTTTCCCGCTCAACCTTGACTACGGCTTCGACTGCGCCTTCGTCCCGCTCGTTCGCCCTGAGTTCCCGCCGCCAGTCCATGTTCCGTCCAGCTTGTTCTCGGGCGTCACCTTCAGCTGGATGTCGTAATCTTCGCCCTGATAGGGCGCTTTAAATTTCAAAATGCCGTCCGTATACGTGAAGTCTTTTGCCGGCTGTTCTCCCTGATCCGTCGTCAAAAAGGCGGTGAGCTTGCCATCGCCATCCTTCAGCACCAACGTCCACTGGACCGGATCGCCCCCATCCGTCTCCGACGCCATGTTCCATGTGCCAATAAGCGTCTTATAGTGTTGCCCCAGCAACGAAAATGCCGCGATGCATGTCATCGCGCAAATCACCGCCATGCGTTGAATAAGTTTCTGCTTCATAACGATTCCATGTTAGTATCCTCCGCGCCGGCTGCGCCCTCTACGCCGCCTTCGCAACTGCTCCGTGAGGATCCAGCACGTACTTCTTCGCCGCGCCTTTGTCAAAATCCTGGTAACCGTGAGGCGCTTCGTCCAGCGTGATCACCGTCGCATTCACGATCTTCGCGATCGGCAACCGGTCGTGCAGAATCGCCTGCATCAGCTGCCGGTTGTATTTCAACACCGGTGTCTGACCCGTGAAGAAGCTGTGACTCTTCGCCCATCCCAATCCCAATCGCATCCGCAGGTTGCCGTGCTGAGCCGCCTCGTCCTTCGATCCCGGATCTTCCGTCACATACAGTCCCGGTATCCCGATTGCCCCACCCGCTCGCGTAATTGTCATCAACGCATTCAATACCGTCGCCGGCGCTTCTGTCGTATGTTGTCCGCCATGGCCCCGCGCCTCAAACCCCACCGCATCAATCGAGGCATCCACCTCCGGCGAGCCTGTGATCTGTTCGATCATCTCTTCCAACTTGTCGCTCTTCGTTAAATCCACCGGTTCAAATCCTACGCTCTTGGCATGTTTCAATCGCTCTGCATTCATATCGCCGATCATCACCAACGCTGCGCCCAAGATCTGAGCCGAGGCAGCCGCGGCCAATCCCACCGGACCCGCGCCCGCAACATACACGATGGCCCCCACGCCTACGCCTGCATTCACCGCGCCATGAAATCCCGTCGGCAGAATATCCGACAACATCGTCAAATCGCGTATTTTCGCCTTCGCCTGTTCTTTGTTCGGGAACTTCAACAGGTTGAAATCTGCGTACGGAACCAAAACATATTCCGCTTGGCCGCCAATCCAACCGCCCATGTCCACGTAGCCATACGCGCCACCCGCGCGCGCCGGATTCACGTTCAAACACACGCCCGTCTTCTGTTCCCGGCACGTCCGGCAGCGGCCGCAGGCCACGTTAAACGGCACCGAAACAAAATCGCCCACGTCGATAAATTCGACGTCTTTCCCTTTTTCAATCACCTCGCCGGTAATCTCGTGTCCCAACACTAATCCATGCGGCGCTGTTGTTCGGCCGCGCACCATATGTTGGTCCGACCCGCAGATATTGGTCGAAAGAATCTTCAGAATGACTCCATGATCGATCTGCTTGCCTTTTGGGTTCTGCATCTTTGGAAAATCGATCGTTTGGACCTCAACCTTACCGGGTCCCATATAAACCACGCCGCGATTTGTCGCCACTGCTGCTCTCTCCTGGCCGTGACTATATCAACACCGCGCTCAGCGCTCACGGCAATAGGGCGCTCTTGCTTTGCCAATGCCGCAGGAATGCTTCCGCTTGCGCGTACCCGCCCTGTGTGCCGCGAAAGCGTGTCAACGCAACTTGCCCTGGATACCATTTATCGGGGTTCTGCGACGCGTGCGCATAACACGCCTCGTGCCGCAGTTTCTCAACCGCGCCACTCGATATATCCACGTAGTCCGTTGGCGAAAACATCATCGTGTCTTCAAATACTTCGTAGTAATACAGCGCAAATTTCCGGCCGCCCCGCAGCCACGCATCTAATGCCAGCGTCGAAACCGCGCGGTGATCGCGATGCCCATCCACTGCCCATTGGGTGAAAAGCACATCCGGCTTCTCCGCCTCCAGCAACGCGCGAAATGCATCGTAATGTGCGTTGTCTACAATCGCGCGTCCGTCGATTTGCCCCGCAAAAGCCGCACGCGCTTGCAAGATGTCGCAAGCCTTCTGCGCTTCCGCCGTGCGCACCGCTCCGCACTGGCTCGGGTCCGCCCCTTTGCAATAACCTTCGCCGCGATTCAAATACAGCAGGACCACCTCATGCCCAAGACTCGTATAGCGCGCGATCGTTCCCGCGCAGCCACACTCCGGATCGCCCGGATGTCCGCCCGCAACAACGATCTTGAGCCTTTCCGTCGTCGCCGCGGCCTCACCCAACGCGGCACCAATGGGAAGCGCTGCCGCCGAGACAAGTAAATTCCGCCGGGAGATAGCCACGGCCATAAATTCTATTACGCCGTGGCGCTATCTTGGGGAGTTCCGCTATGGATTTCCCCGATCTGCTCGCCACCAAGCCGTACGACCTGGGCCAGCCCTATTTCCCCGGCATGCCCCACTTCCCGTCGCACCCGCCCTTCTTGTACAGCCTCACCAAGCGCCATGGCGACATTCTTTACGCGGACGGCGCCGCCTCTGCCGCCGATGCCATCGCCCTCGGAACGCACGTTGGCACGCACATTGACGCGCTCAGCCACTTCTCCTGTAATGGCGTTTGTTATGGCGGCCGTACAATCGAACACACCTATGAGCGGGGCATGGCGGAACTCGGCGTCGAAACCATCCAGCCCATCGTGCGTCGCGCCGTGCTTCTCGATATCGCTTCGCTCGAGGGCGTCGAAATTCTTCCCGCCGATTTCGAAATAACTCCCCAGCACCTCGCTCGCGCCTCTAAAGCCGAAATTCGCGAAGGCGACATTGTCCTGATCCGCACAGGTTGGGCCCAGTTATTCTTGGACGCCAAACGGTACATCAACAACGTCACCGCGCCCGGCCCCTCCATCGATGGCGCAAAGTGGCTGAGCTCTCAAAAAATCTTTGCCGCGGGTTCCGACACCGTCGCGTTTGAAAGAACTCCCAACCCCGCCATGCCCGTGCACGTTCATTTACTCGTCGAATCGGGAATTCACATCATCGAGGTTCTAAATCTGGAGCAACTGGCACGCAATCGCGTCCACGAGTTCGTTTTCATTGCCGCCCCAATGAATATTCGTGGCGCCACCGGAGCGCCCATCCGGCCGTTGGCCTTCGCAATAAATAATGCCTGACCCGCTTCAGCCCTTCAGCTCGATCACCACCGCCTCAAACGGTTTATCGCTCAGGTTCACCTCGGAATGCGCGGTCGGTGTTCCCCAAATCACATCCCCGGCCTTATGTTTCGAGTACGTCACCTTGCCGCTTGAATCTTTGGCGCTGAAATCCTGATCCGTTAAGAAGATCGTCACCCGGTTTAGCGTATGCCGATGCATCGGCGTCTCGGCGTGCCCTTCAAGGTGTACCCGCAACACCCGCACCTGGCGATTTTCAAACTCCAAATGGTAACGCTGGGGGTTTACCTTCAAAGGGTCCAATTCCGCCGGAATCGCCTTCCCCGTACCCGCTATCTTGATCTCGGTTTCGATAATGTTGAACGGCTCTTCGCTGATCACCTCCGGTGAATGCATGCCGTCTGCGGGACTCCACTCCACCTCACCCGCTTTGAACTCAAACGTCTTCGGCGGTCTGCCGTCTTGATACTTGAACCGTTGCGTCCCCGGCTGCAGGTAAGCCATAACCCGATTCATTTTGTGGTCATGAAATGCGCCTGGCACATGCGGCTTCTCGAGTGCCCGCAGCACCTTCACTTGGTCGTTATCGATCAATACCGCTCTGGGCTCAACCGTGATCGCTGCCAGCGATGCGCAGCATATGAATACGGCGGCGTGAATTTTCATGCAACTGATCATATCCCGCCCAGAGAGAAAAGGGGGTATTTCCCTACTACTCATGTAAGGAAACAGGAGCATCAGCGCCCACCAGTCGTCACATTCCTACCGTTGATGCTCCCCCCACCCCTTCTTTAACTGCCCACTGGAAATCTCATGATGGCTTGCTGTTCCGTCGTCAACGACTGCCAAACAGCCTGGGGGATCGAATGATCGTCGCGGCTATCGTCGGCATACCAACGGCGTACATAACGAATCGTCACAATCGCGCGGGGTATCTCGGTCATGTTTGGTGTGCCGCGGTGCAAGGCCCACGGATGCCGAATTAAGACGTCCCCTATTTCAAGCGGAACCGGCTGCATCTCAATCTCTCCACTCTTCACTGCTCGGATCGCTTCTTCTCTTGCCATCCGATGGGTGCTGGACGCAATTTCGATTGGCCCATCAGCCTGTGTAATGCGCATAAGGCCGAAGCTAACGACCAATACATAAGGAGGCAGCAAGAGCGCCGGCGCTTCCGCAAAGAGTGGTCGTTGATAGTCAACATGGGCCTCCTGCCGCTTCGACCCAAGCAATGGAACATCGCAACCCCATTGATCAATGACCACCCGCTCATCCATAAATCCGTGGACGATATGCAGCACGCCCGTGTCAAAAAAGAATTCCGGCTGAAAGCACGGCTTCCCAAATGGCATCGGCAGAAAATGCCGCTGAGGTCCACGGTTCGGCTCGTCTTCATGGCTCTCTAGGTAATCGAGGAGAACCGGCCAGAACGCCTCCCGGCAAGCCTCGATTGCGGATGCCCGAAAATGTCCTCTGAGTACGCAAAACCCCTTCTCTCGCAGTTCGGCGATTTTGTCGTTGGCCAAGGCGTCCCTCTTTCAAAAAGACATTGTGGCAAACGCTGAATCAATATCGCAGCGATGATAAGGGCGCTTTGAATGTCTGCTCCTGCCGAACCTGTCGAAGCTAGTCGGATCCCGAATTCGACGTTCGGTCGAACGATAATTGAAGGGCAATGATGCCCACGTTCAGAGCCCCGATGATCAATCTGTATTCGCGCGATCTTTCTCGTGCGGCGGCGTTCTATTCGGAACTCGGCTTTGTCGAAGCTTTTCGCACTCCGGCCTCCGCGAACCGGTCCATATCGAACTGGCCTTGGACGGATTCACCCTCGGAGTCGCAACTATGGACGCAGCCAAAGAACACCACAGCCTTCGGCCGGGGGGCGAAGGGCGCTGGATCGAAATCGTCCTTTGGACCGACGATACTGATGCCGCATTGGAGGCCTTAGTTGCCAAGGGCGCGCCTCTCCTAACCCCTGCTCATGACTTTCTTAACGGCAAGCTGCGCGCTGCTTGGATCGCTGATCCGGATGGCAATCCCATCCAACTCGTTCAACAGAGACGCTAAGACGCGAGGCGAGCGAGTATGATGCTTACGTGCTGTTCGGCTTTCTGTTATAACGCTCAAGCATGGCGGCTGCGATGTCGGTGCTGGTCGGCCAATGGCCGCGTGTCTGACCGGCATGGGTGTCATAGTCGGCCAGGTGTGCGGGATCAGGTTGCACAACATGGCCGCTCTTCAGAAAAAACAATCCCACGTGGTCCGTTGGCATACGGGTTACAAAGAGCTCGGCTTCGGCGAGAACCTCGCGCAGCCCTATCATCGTCGCGGCAGGATCAATTGGCGGATCGCTCGCGAGACGCCGGAAATCCGCATCGGTATAACGAGCCTGACGGCGAATTTCGTTGATGATCCCTTCGGGCGTGAAGCCAACCGCCTTCCCGGCAGAAGCCCAGATCCGGGTCGCGGTGCGCGGCAAGCAGCTGGAGAATGTCCATTTGGATTTTAGTGAGCGGCACGGCACGCCTTCTCAATCTTCTCAGCCAGCCGGCGAGCCTCGACGTTGCCCTCAACCCTTAGACTGTTCGTGATCGCTAGCACATCCTCGGCGGTTGGCTCCGGTACCGGCCTGCTGCTCCACAACGCCGACGCTCCAAATTCTTCAAAGGCTCGCCGGTAGAGGCTGACGAAATCTTGCGGTTCGGCTGGCGCATCGTTCATAGCGTCGTCCCAAGTCCTACCCGACCCGCTCTAAATCTGCTGCGCTATCCATTGATCGATGCGCTCCGTCAGCACATCCAGGGGCAACGCGCCTGCGCCTAATACTTCATCGTGGAACAAACGGATATCGAATTTCGGGCCAAGACTCTTTTTGGCTTTTTCCCGTAGCCGCAAGATGGTCAATTGTCCAACCTTATAGCTCAACGCCTGTCCCGGCCACACGATGTACCGATCCGTTTCGCTCTGCACCAACGATTCCGGTTGGTTCGAATGTTCGTGAAAGTAATTCACCACGTCCTCGCGACTCCAATGTTTGTCATGCAGACCCGTGTCCACCACCAACCGAATCGCGCGCAGCATCTCGTCTTCCAATCTGCCGTAATCGCTATAGGGGTCTTGATAGAAGCCAACCTCCTTCCCCAAACGCTCGGAATATAGCGCCCAACCTTCCGCAAAAGCACCGTAATTTCCTTGGCGCCGGAACTGCGGAAGTCCGGTCAGCTCTTGCGCGATGGAAATCTGTAAATGGTGACCCGGAACTCCCTCGTGGTACGCCGTGGATTCCGTGCCAGGCGTTATTTGCTTTTCCCAGCCATAGGTGTTCACTTCCACGCGGCCTGGACGCGATCCGTCGGCTGCTCCGAAGACATACCCGGTGGACGATTCCTTGGCGCGATAATCTTCAATCGCCGCGACGTTCACCCGCGCCTTTGGCAAATGCGTGAACAATGTGGGCAGCTTCGTGTACATCTGGTCGATATATCCGCGATAAAGGTCAAGCATCTCCTCGGCGGAATGGAAATGCAGCTTCGGGTTCGAATTTACCGACAAGCGAAGCGCTTTGATGCTGTCGAAGCCCAGCTTGGACGCAATCGCTTTTTCGGCCACTTCAATTTCAGCAACCTGCGCCACTCCCAGTTCGTGAATCTCGGCTGGCGTCATGGTCGACGTGGTGGAAGTCTTCACCGCATATGCATATCGTGCCGCGCCGTCGGGTAACGACCATATGCCAACTTCGGTTCTGCCTCTAGGCGTATATTCATCGCGGACGAATGCTTGGAACCGGCGATAGGCGGGAACCAATTCGTTTTGAATGGCGCCGTCGATATCCTTTCGGATGGCCGCTTGATCCGCCTTCGAAATCGAATCTGGAAAATGCTGGAGCGGCGTCGCGAACGGGCTATCGTTGATCGGACTATCCGCAACGCGCTTGGCCTGATCCGCTACCTTTTCGAGCAGAAACTTCGGCGGCATCAAGTTATCCGCCATCCCCGCTCGCATCGTCGCAATCGTCTGGTCGAAGCTAGTCGGCCATTTATGAATGCGACTGAGATAGTCCCGATAATCCTTGACGGTTTTAAACGTCAGCAACACCGGCAGCTGCGGAAGGTCGATCTGTATCCCGTTCATCTGATTCACCGGCATTTCCCAGTTTTTGAATCGCTCTCCCTCCAGAGTCTCTTCAAGATTGCGCACCATCAGCCGCTTGTTCAGCACCTCTTGTTCCGGAAAACCAGTGGTATCGATCGCTTGAAACATCTTGAGGAACCGCCGCGTTTCCTCAAGGTCCCGCTTCACCCCTTCTATCGACGCATCGCTCACCTGATCGTTGTAACGCTTATCTCCCAGCATCGAGGCAAATTCTGGGCTGGTGCGAAGGTTGTATTCCCACTGCTGGTCAAGCGCGTCGTTGAGCGCCTGCCGGCGTGCTTCGAGAGTGGCAGATGGCGCAACTTGCGCCCGGGCTAAGTTAGACATCGCAAACAGAAGAAAAACAATTCCGAGAGATCTCATAGGTAACGCTTATTCTAGTACCTCCCCGGCTGCCAACAAAGCGAGAGGAGCAGCCCGTGACCCGCACTCATTTGAGCGATGACCGCATTGCGCCCAATCAGAATCGCGACCATGAGGGAGCGGCAGTAACCTACTTACTCACCTGGGTTTGCTACGGAGCTTGGTTGCTCGGTCAGACTGGCGCTGTCCGCCGGACCCGGAATCAATACGGCGCCCCTGTCCCCGAGCCTGACGCAAAGTTGGAGCGTCGCTCTCGATACCGCATGACCCAAGAGCCCTATTCGTTCGATTCGGTCCGTCAGCAGATTGTTCTACAAAGCCTACAGGAAGCATGTTTCCACTCTGGCTGGACCTTATGGGCCACGCATGTGCGCACAAATCATGTCCACGTCGTGTTGACGGCGAACTCCAAACCTGAACAGATCATGACCACCCTGAAAGCCTATAGCAGCCGCGCCTTAAATCATTGTGCTCGGGGCAGCGGAAATCGCCGCCGCTGGGCTCGACACGGTAGCACCCGATACCTGTGGACGAAAGACGCAGTAAGAGCAGCACTCCAATATGTTGTTCACGAACAGGGAAAGCCGACGGCACTATTCGAAATACCCCTCCCCCTTTCGGAACCGCGACCATGAGGGAGCGGACGCCCTACAAATTTCGACAACTAACAATTATCTTCTGGGCGAGAGGAAATCGGATTTATCCCTACTACCTCGCTAAGGAACGGAGCATCAATCGACACCCGTGATCAAATTCCTACTTTTGATGCTCCTCCTCACAACCGCTGCTCTCGCCCAACGTGCCAATTGGACAGGCCCTTACCAGCCATGTCTCAATAGCGCCGAACTGAGCAGAACTGGGCACATGAACATCGGTGTCCGGTACGATGTTTCCGACCCGCGGTTAATCGAACAATTCCATCGTGCTTTCGATTTCTGGGCAAGTCTCCTGGACGCCGAGTTTCACGATGAGGCGTCGACGTCCTGCTCAGTAGCCATCCTCGATGGAGACGAGGCACTGTTAGGCAACCGCTCAATCGTTGCTCGAGCGCAACTCCCCGACCGCACCGGCTTCGATGGCTGGATTGCAGTCGATCCTCTGGCGGCCTCTTACCTATCCGGCGACGAAGCCGTCGCCATCTGGATTCACGAGATCGGCCATCTGCTGGGACTCAACCACAATCCGTCGGCCCATTCGCTGATGTATTTCATCGACGTCGACTCCCGTAGCAAATTGGACTCAACAGATCTCCGTGCCCTCTCTCTGCTGCATGCCCTCCGCCCTACCCCTGTTGCTCGCCTCCGCATCTCCCCCGGCTCATAAGCCGAGAAGCGCGCCATCAGAACCGCGACCCTCCAGGTCCGTTAGGGATCCAGTTCCCAGATCCCGATAAATGGGTCAATCATACTGCTTCGCCGGAACGGGAATGAGCACTTGGAGAGCGCATAAAACGCAGTGGCATTCAACGGCACCCTCATTCTAGGCGACGCTGTGCAGCCAGTACTGAGCACGACGACTCAAAAAAGGGCCCTTGCGCCACTATTGAACCCCCTGCCCCTGCCGTGGTGATCTCATCGATAAAATAAGGGCGGGAGGCCCATGAGTTTAGACACTGTACAGCAAATTGAACGCGCAATAGACGCGCTCACGCCGCAGCAGATGGAAGAGCTATATGCATGGCTTGACCGGCACCATCCGCAGTCTATCGACGCGCAGCTTAAAGCCGATCCTGATGCCGGACGCATCGACGACCGCATCAATCGCGTCTTAGCGGACCACAAAGCCGGAAACACACAACCCCTCTAGCGGCCCCGCGTAATGATCCACGGCGCAAACGCGGATTTCTGGAACGACTATCGCGCCCTGGCCGCCGAGGTGCGTGCACGGGTTGATAAGCAATTCGCTTTGCTGAGAAACAATCCACACCACCCTTCCTTGCAATTCAAAAAGCTCGGTGACCGCAACGGGCAGGAAACCTGCGCGAAGCCGCCGTTGCATACTTCGTATTTGACAGAAGTATGCAGCATAGAGCACCCACTTGGCGAGGCACGGTCTTAAACGTGCGCTCAAAGACTTCTGCTGTATCGATCTCGATTGTGTCCCAGATTCGATCGAAGACGGACCAATGTTTTCTTCCGGCTCCATAAGTTAGAGTTTGTCACTTCGAACGGTGAGGGGCTGGTCGAATTTTGGCGCATAAAGCGTCTTTGTGCAACGCCCGGAGACGTGGCTTTGGTCAGCGGATCGCTCCCGCTCGGCGTTCTCAGATTTGTGACGCACGATTTTGACTTGGGACGCGCTCGTCCGAAGTGCGTCTGCACAATCGCATCGGAAGGGCGCTGTCGCCCCTTGTTCATGGACGCCTCAGGAATCTCAGGTAGAATGCTGCGAACACCAGGACGATTCCAATATTCACGATCAGCCGTTCCCAGAATCGGTTTTTGAAGAACACGAAATCTACACCGGCTATGACGACTACCATCGCCACCACGTAAAGCACAATAGCTACCTGTCTGCCCATTCAGTCCCTGGTTCAATCGTAAGTCAATGCTTCGGCCCGATAAAAGCCCCGCCGCCCGATGGACAGAGGCCGAAGCCATCGAGCGATGGAACAGCCGAAGCGTTAGTTAAGCGTCGTTCCACAAAGGGCAGGTTTTGCAACGTCCCGAAAGGGTTTCTTTGTGCGACCGCTCTCGCGGAAGATTGGCGCGCAAGCTGGAATGCCTGGACGTGACCCAAAGCGGACCTGACGCGTCGGCGCAGCCCGTCGGGCGAGTCGCGCGATCAAGCGGGAACGTACGTCAACCTAATCACGTCCTCGCCAACGAGATCGCTGGTCACGAGGCGGAGCGGCGGCCGAGGGCCGGAGAAGAATGGCTTGCCGCGACCAAGTACGATGGGGTGGAGGTAAAGTCGATACTCATCAATAAGACCAAGGTTGGTTAGGCTTCCTGCCAAGTCTGGTCCGGCAACTTCAATCTCCCCAACTGGCTGTGCCTTTAGCCCACGTATCACCGCCTCGATGTCATCCTCGACAAGTGTGGCGTTGGGTCCGACCGACTTCAACGTGCGCGACACAATCCACTTCGGCTGGCTCCGCCACGCCGCCGCGAAGTCGTGTTCCTCCGCTCCCCAATCCGGGCAGTCTTCGTCCCAATAACGCATTACCTCGTACATGCGGCGACCGTACACACTGCCCGTCAGGTCGCGCACTTGCTCTATGAAATGACGAAAGAGTGCCTGGCTTGGCCTAAATTCCAGATGGTCGACGTAGCCATCCAAGGACTGGTTCATTCCATAGACGAGCTTTGCCGCGGTACAAAACCTCCACCCCAGGTTCTTCAGAATAGCTTGAGCCGACGTTCCGCAGAAGTGAGGTTGGACACGATTTGCGCGCCGCATTGTCAGTATAATCAATAACCCGAGGTCCGCTTTTGGCTGGGAACCGCCGGATGCCTTTTGAGGAAGCTGCCGCTCGCTGTTACACAAAGGGTCTTTTCGAGACGACCCTGCCGCTGGTCATTTTGGTGCCTGGCCACGGGGGGAGATGAATTGATGGCCACATCTGACCTGAGGGTTATGGGGCGCGTGGCGCTACAGAGCCATCATTGGCCGAGCAAAACGCGCCACACGATCAATGGACAGCCCTGCCCGGAGTTTACCCGGCCGGAAATTGCGACATCGGCGAAGAGGCCGGTTTCTACCTGCTCCACCTCTATTCAGACGGCCAAGGCACCGATACTTGGCACGAGACTCTGGAAGACGCTTTTCATCAGCCGAATTCGAATTTGGAGTGAGACGAGATGAGTGGCAAATAAAAACGGACGTGTCTCACAAAGGGTACAAGCTGAGACACGCCAAAAAAGGGATACCGACCTTCCGGCCAGCGTCAGCGAACGCACCACGGAGCAATAGAACGAGACGGATTATTTCGTTTCGGCTGAATTGAACCATCAAGCCCCGGCCTTCTTCGTTTTTGATGTTGCCGCGATTTCAGCCTTTCCAACCGCCCTTGCCTTCCGCAACTCGTGGCGCGTGAGTTTCAGGAGCGGGCTATCCTTGCGGCCAAAATTCAGCTTGCGTATCTCCGCACCGGCAGCCGCAGGACGGCCCTTAATTCCTCATGGGAGCGAAGCAACTCCGATTTTTCCATGTTGAGGTAGTGGCAGCAGGAC
>JBARMQ010000510.1:0-14458 GCA_049802535.1 Bryobacteraceae bacterium
GATTAGGAATAAACACCCCTTCAGCGCCGACAAACGCCGGAAGACTCGCGGGATGAACCGCCTCGGTGGCGTGTCCGGCTCCGGGAGGCATGACGCAGCTGACAGTCGAAATCTGATCGCTCCATTCCATGCCATCGAGGTAGACAGGAGTCGATTTGGTGCCGACTTTCGGAAATTCGGTGAAAGTGCGGGCGGCCGGATCCCACTGATACCGGCTGATACCGCCGAAAAAAGTTGTGTACATCGTGGAAGTGCGCTTTTCGTACATGGCCATGTGCGCCGTGTTGTAGGCATTTAGTTTCTGCTCAAAAACAGGGTCGACAACGGGCGCGCTGCCGGGAAAGAGAAAGATGGGCTTGCTGTAGCCCAATTGCGTGTCAGGCGTAAACACACCGCCATAAACCGCCAATCCGATGCCGGCCGAAGAGATCATTTGGACGGCATTAAGGTCGCGGCGATGAAACTCAGTTGGATGCGTATAGGTTTCAAGACAACGAACCGCAAGCTTGCCCGGTCCGCTCCCGGTGATCTTCAGTTTTCGTATCTCATTTAAATAAGTTTGAGAGGCTTCCTGGGCGTTGTGCTCGCCGTGGCCTTCAAACGCGGTGTATGAGCCCATGAAGACATGTCCCATCACGAGGTAGAAGTAACCATCGGAAAGTTTGACGAGTGCTCCGCCGGCAGATTGGACGTCCGGCGTCGAAGCGCTGGAGATCGCGTCCGCTGGGAGATGCCCACGCATAACACCATCAATGAGCGCGGGAACATTGACGCGCGAAATCAGCGGGAAAGTCACCCACTTGCCCAAGTGATTTTCTCCGTACCCGCCACCGATGTACAGATCGGCCCCGTCTTGCGCGTAATACTGTCCAGCAGCCGTCCACTCGTCCGCCACGTCGGAATTTGCGGTAAATTGGGCGACAGGGGCATGATACGTTCTGGCCGGTCTCACGTTGGTATCAACGACCCAAACGTCTTTGTTGGCATCGGCCCGCAGGAAATCGGCGATGCCGCCACCGACACCGTGATAACCCGCGATCCTGCCGCCGATGAAGAGCCAGTGTCCCTTCCATTGCGCAAACGAGAAGGATTGAAGACGCGGAGCGCCGGGGAAATCGCGGCTAACATCTTCCGTTGCCTGGATGGAAAAAGGAAGTGGGCCGACAGTACCCGGCGAAAGCAAAAGAGCGGCCAGCAGAAGATGAATCATCGAGTTTGTCTAAGTTGAGGCAGTATCGCAGCCAGGCGGACCTGATCGACAGCCTGCCGCCCAGTGAAGACCTGATTCAAGCGTCGGTTAGTCGGCGGGAAAGGTAATCAGATTGGTGGTCGTGTCGCGATTTAGGTACACCAGTTTCTTGGACTCGAGAGTTTCAGCGTCGAAGACTTCGAGAGTAGAACCGGCGCCGTAAAGATACAGGTTCTTTCCGTTGCCGCTGACGGCAAAGCGGAACGTTGGCCGTGACGGAAACTCTTTGGTCTTGATCACTTTGTGATTCGGTATGTCCCATACCCACCACTCGGTCAGCCGGTTTCCGCCGGTGGAGATTTTCGGCATAATCGAGTAGCCATGCTTGTGATCGGGAGCGACTTGAAAACCCATCATCGGTAGCAAAGGTCCAATGGGGAAGTATTCGACCTTGTGGCTTGTCAGATTGACAGTGGCCAAACCGAGTGTTCCTTTGTGGACGATCGGATCGACGGACGTGAAGACTGAGGTGACGCTATCGGGCGTGTCAAAAGCGTCTTGGTTCGCTGACAGCCGGTAGGGCGAGGCGCCTGGATAGGGAGGTTGCGCGAGCTCGATTTCATCCACCTGTTTAAACGTGGCGAGGTCGAATACCAAAATATTCTCCTGGAAGACATAGAGCAGTTTGCCGTCCGGCGACACTTTGTAAGTGGCGTCAAAACCAAAACCCTGGTCCATCTCCTTGGGAAACGGCCATGATTTTGCTACTTTTTGCTCCTGCAGGTCGATGGCGACGAATTGCGGAGGCTCAATGTGATATTGGTCCACGTCCTTGATGACGACCCGCATGGTGGTGTACAGATAATGGCCTTGGGGGTCAACGGCAATGCCTGAAAATCGGGTGTTGCTGCCGATATTAATCCTGTCAGGAGCGGTCCCTACGATGCGCGGCCGGCTGCGAGAATCGGATAGACTGAAGCGGCTGATCAATTTCCGCGACTCCATGTCCACCGTCTCGAGCGCCATTTGCGTAGTGATGATATACAGCTTCTTGTGATCGGCTGAGACACAAGTGACCCGGGGAATGGCCTCGAGCGGTATCTCATCGACGACGTCTCCGCTGTCCTGGTTGAGCACAAGGAGCTTCTTATCGAGCGTCCCAATATACATGAACTCGCCGGTATTGGCTACGCCCGCGCAGACTTGACCGGCTGAGGCGAAAGCAATTGCAAGGAGAGCAAGTTTTTTCATTTAGGCCTTCCTGTTCCCTAGGGGAAAACGATATCCACTTTGCGCCAGTCGTTCGCGGCGGAGGCGCACTTATCCGTCCAATCGACAGCATTGTTGAGATGATCCGGAACCTGCGCCGGCCAACCGCAGCCGAGGTAGCAATCAAAGAGATCTCGCTCGACGGGCTGGCATAGACCGGCTGTACCTCCCGAGACGTCCACTTCCCAACCGGGGGTAAAGTTGAGGGTGCATCCCATTGGGTAGTAGACCTTGCCTTCGCCGCCACGCTTCTGGAGAGCGACGACATCCTCTTGCAAAGCCTCAAGAGACTTCTCAATTTTCTGCGCTTTTCGATTGACCGCCTTCAACACGCTCATAAGTGGCTCCTCTCTAGTTTTCGTTGAATCTGCTGAAAAATGATGGGTTGCGGAGACTGATCTCGCCGTAAATGCGTAGACAGAGATCGTTCCAGTTACGAATCCAATCGCAGTAATGAAGATTGGCCGCGGAAGTATCGCCATAATGAACAAATGCTTCGTGGTAACAACCGCCGCCACAAACCGGACGAGCCCAGCAGGTGTGACAGTCGTGGCGTGCATCCAAGTGATGGGTGGTGAGAAAGTCCTGACGCGATTTCTGATCGATGCCGCCGTTCTGAACGTGGCCCATTTGGCCGACGGGGGAATCGACGAAGCGGTGGCAGAGACTAATGTCGCCCGCCGTGCCGACGCCGAGTAACCCCAGCCCCGCACCGCAGGCGTATGCTTTGCTGATGCCGGAATGCAGTTCTTTGAGAGTGTCGTTCGCATTGGTGAAGCCGTGAGATCGGCCTTGCACCGCGGCGTCGCGGTACTCCCAGGCCAAGTCTTCAAAGCCGCCGAGAATACTGTTCATCTTTTGAACGCCGATATGGTACAGACGCCCCGGGTTTGCTGTGGCCGGAGAAAACCCGACTGCCCGGAAGCCAACCTCTTGCGTAAGATGTTCGAAGATTCGGCGCACCTGCGAAACGCCAGAACTTAAGGTGACTCTTGCGCCAATGGAGTTAGTGCGATGGCGCTGCAGCAACATTTTTATTCTCGGCAGAATGACATCGTAACTGCCGCGTCCATCGTGGAAGACGCGCATTTTGTCGTTGAGTTCGCGGTCGCCGTCGATACTGACGGTGACGCCGATGGCGTGCTCGGCTAGAAAGTCGGCGATCTGCTCGGTAAGTAGAGTGGCGTTGGTAGTGAGGCTGAATTCGACCTCTTTCCCTATTTCGCGGCCTCTTGTCTTGGCATAGTCGACGGTGGCAGACAGCATGCGGAAGTTGAGTAAAGTTTCACCGCCGAAGAAGGTGACGTGAATTTTGGGGCGGTCGGCGGACTCGCGAATGAGCATTTCGATGGCGTCTTCAGCCACCTGATGGCCCATGTACTTTGGCTTGCCTTCCGTTTTGCTGATCTTGTCTTCGCTGTACTCGTAGCAATAGCCGCATGCCAAGTTACATTGATTCGTCACGTTGAGAACGATTCGCTGTAGCGGAAACGTCTTTTCCGGCACCGCCGGCGGCTTTGGCGTGTAGCCGCCGCGCCGCATGACTTCCGCGTGCTCTAACTCCGCGATGGCGGGTAGAATCTCCAGTAACGGATAACCTCTCTGGAGCAACCTTCGCACGATTTCATCGCCCTCCATTACGCCCTCCGACAGAAGAGCGACGATGTCGAGGGCAATTCCTTCCAGCGAGAAGATGGCGCCGCTCGGGACAAGATATAGAAAGCGGCTATCTCCCGACTCAAAGGCATGATGTTCTCCCAATTGATAAGAGCTGACATCAGTCATGGCAGCAACGGCATTCATTGGCCAACCTCCGGTTGATCGTAGTGCATATAAACAGGAATTGTCACGACTAAGTAAGACCGCGCTTTCATCGGCGGTACCCCCGGCGCATCGTAAGTCGCGGTTACCCAAACATCGCCCCAGTTATTTGTCGGATAGTTATTACTTTGTTCTTTTCTAGCTGGATCGGGGCCTTCTAAATTAGGAGTAAATAGGCCGTTGTCATTGATTTTGCCGACATACTTGACATCGTCGTCTTTGGGAGTGGAGATGAATTCTTCAAGGCCCCAGTGAGCGGACACGGGACCGAGCGGGATATCGTCAGCCGTCTCAGTCTTGCCGTCGGGCCCGGCAGCGTAAGCGATGGCTTCGAATTGGGCGTATTGCTTCGCGGCGATCGTACCGCCCAGGCGAGCCATACTCGCGTCGGGCAGCACCTTGATATAGGCGACTTTGTCGTAGACGGCGAAGCCGCGCTCAGCCGTAGATCGGCCTAGCGAGGCGTCCCGGATGCCGATAGGAAGGTTCGGGCTGACTTGCACGTCGACATCCACGATGGAAGGAGTGACCTTCAAGATTCGGGTGACCTTAACGCCGTGACCGAAGTCGAATTGAGCGGCTTTGAGACTGCTGCTAAAGTTCTCGCCGTAAATTCGAAGACGGGGAGCGGAGGGAGTTTGGAGAGCGAAGGAACTAACTCCTCCGAGCATGGGTTGCGAGCCGATGCGAACGAGATGCGCGTCGATTCCCATCTCCTGGTAGCCGCCCCAGAACCACCGTCCATCCATGGTGTTGCGATCGCGGGACACAAACATTGCTTCGCGCCATTCCTTAGGATTTGAAAGTGAGTCCGTATTGGTCGCGGGAGCGTCAGGACGAGTGCTTCGGCCGCGCCAACTGTAGCCGGTATAGACAACCCCTTTACCGGTTCGTGAGAAGGCCAACCCTGAGGTGGCGTACTCCAGGTCCACCTTAGTGATGAACTCTGCCGGCGATGAGCCTGCTTCTATCGTTACCGTTCCGAAAACGCGGCCCTTGCCTTGTTGATAGCCGACTAACATCCACTTGCCAGCCAACTGAGGCTCACGCATGGCCGCTTTCCAGGCATCCCACTCGGGTGTCAAGAGAGGTTGGTTTTTTGAAAGGTAGTCGATGGCTCGATCGACCGGGTACTTGCCGTCGCGCATGGCGGGTAGGCTGGGCGAAGCCGCCGTAGACGCCATAACGGCGGGATAACCGGTTGGTAGGGAGCTGATGGTAACCGGGGGTTCACCGGCGACGCCCATGATGCGCCTCGGGTGGAAAGTATTTTCAGCGCCCGGAAACAGACCAATATGCATTGCGACAAGTTTTTCGTAGTCATCATGCGTACGCCGCTGACCCAAAACTCGTCCGATGGTGTGGCAGTAATTACAAGTATGTTGAAGCGCATCATCCGGGACCTTATCGCTTTGATCGCGGAAAAGCCGGTGTTCCGCCTCCCAGAAGACTGGCTTGGCTTCTTCCGGCGCCAGCCCGTTGTTGGCACTGAGGTAACGCAGGATTTGGGCGGCGTCCGCGGGTTGAATGGATACTCCATTCAAACGAACCATGCGTTTGATCGATTCTTCCCACACCTCAGGGGTAGTGCGCATATACGAAAGCCGTCGCATCATACCGGCGGAGTCCCTTTGATGGCAGCCACCGCATTTATTGATGGTGAGCTGGTCATTGATAGGAATTCCCGGTTCAGAGTCGGCTTGTTGAGCACCGGCTGGAATACATCCCAGGGCGGATGCCAAAGCAAAAAGGCGGATGTGGCGTTTCAATGCGGACATCGTGCGGTTCCTTCTCTTTCCTAAGTTCCTGGTCTTTCCTAAAACGTAAAGCGGGCCGTGATTTGTATGGCTCTGGGTCCGCCACCCTCTGCCGACTGCACGTTAGAAATCGTTCCGAAATTTGAGGCGGTCAGCGTGGTGTTGGGCGCGAGGTAGTTTGGATGATTAAATAGGTTCGCGACCTGAGCGCCGATTTGGAACCTAGCGCCTTCCCAGATCGCAACAGACTTCATTAAAGAGATATTTACGGCTTGTGTCCCTGGACCGTTTGCCACTCCCACTTGCGAGTCGCCGAAGCGGCCTATGTTATTCGGCGGCACCGCAAAAGCGGCTGGGTTGAGCCACTCGGAGACGGTTTTGTTTGCGGGATAGAGGGAGGCTCCTGAAACCGTATCGGCACGTCCGTTACCGGTAATTTGCTCAAAGCCGGTGCCGGAGGGGTCGGCGCCAGGGACAGTAACGGTAAGAAATGGTCCGGTCTGGAAGGTCAGCACGCCCGCTAGCTCCCATCCGCTGACGATGTGGTCTACTAACGAACTCGCGCCGCTAAGGAACGTGTTTTGCTTACCGAATGGCAATTGGTAGAGGAAGGTGGCCAACACGCGGTCGCGCCTGGTGAACGCTACGTTGCCGTAGTCCAACATCAAGTCGTTCAGATAAGTGGCGGCGCCCCCGGCTTCAGTGGCAAAGGCGGTCGGATTGTAGCCTTGCGCATCCGTCAGATTTCGGCTGAAGACATAGCTGGCGTTAAATTGAAGCCCTCGGGAAAATCGCTTGGTAGCGGCGGCTGTCAGCGCTTGATAGTTCTGGATGCCGCCGTTGATCTCCGATTCAACCTCCCCAAAGTAGGGGTACTTTAGAAATTTGCTTGCGGCGGCGTACCCGATGGTATTAGGCGGCAGTTCGCCGAGGTTGACTTGTACGCCCATATCGGAGCCGTGATTGCCATCAAAGGAAAGACGGATGCCGAGGCCGGCGGCCAGCTCGCGTTCGAAGGTGAGGTTCCATTGTTGGATATAGGCCTCTTTGTAGTTAATGGCACTCGCCTGCTGAAAAAATTGCGATCCCAGCTGCGCCAGATTTGAGGGAAACGGATAGGGGAACGTAAGCGCAGGCTGGCCATTCACAATCGAGTTGTTATAAAAGCCCTGGTTAGCGCTATGGATGGCGTAACCGGCCCCTAATAGACTTCCTAAGGGGACTTCGATGAACTTACCGTATCCGCCCCGGATAACGGTCTTGCCGTCGGCGGTCGCCCTCCAAGCGAACCCAACGCGCGGCGCTATGTCACCGAAATCGGTGTTGTGCAGGTTCTGGCCAAGGCCCACTTGAGAAGCCTGGAAAATAGGCGTTGGTCCGATGGACGCAGCAAACAGCGGACTCAGGATATTGAGCGAACCGTTCGGAACAACGACTGCGCCTAGAACGGCGGTTCCATTGGTTACCGTCTGATAGTCAGGTAGGAAGTTAGAAATATTTTTCAGGTGATCATAGAACCTGGGATGTATCTCGTATCGAATCCCATAATTAATCGTCAGGCGAGGAGTTACTTTCCAATCGTCCTGGATATACATGGCATACGCCGGGTCATAGCCTTCAAGGCCCGACTGCACAACTGAATCAAGATATGTCTTATCTGGTACGCCGACCAGGAAAGCGGCGAAGGGATTGCCAATGTAGGCGCCTGGGGTACCGGCGAGTCCAGTCACAGCGCCGTTGAAATTATATTGCCCCAGGCGGTAACTTGCGTACACGTTGGTCTGAAAACCTGTCAGGTAGCGAAAGTCGCCGCCCGCCTTTACGGTATGCCTGCCGTGCGTCCAGGTTATGTCATCCAACACTTGATACGTTCCGTTACGACTGATGTTTGAACCGGTTCCCCCGGTCGATTGGAAGCCGGTTATGTTGAAATTCGGGACGGCGTTTCCTGGAGGCGCGTTGTAGATCAGACCCGTGAGCCCCACTTCCGTCGCGATAGTCGTTGGGGAGACGCCATAACTGATCGCAGTGTGGTTTCCATTAAAGCCGACGCGCGCCTCGTTAATCAGCTCCGGCCTGATAATCCAGTTGTAAGCGGCGGTAAAACCGAAATCGATCTCGGGTTCCGAGAAAGCGCCAAGCAGCGGAGAGCCTGTTGGGGCTACATCAACGCTACGTGTTTTGTAAGTGCCCCGAATATAAAATAACTGGTTAGAGGTTATGTTCTGGTCGATTCGCAGGTCAGCCTGATTGCTCGAAATCGGCGTTGGCAAATTCTCAACGAAGTTGTTAGTAGTCGACGAAGGAGAGCCGGCATTCGGCAGTGGATATAGGTATTGGAGAGCGCCTAACGAGACGGGGCTAATCTGGCTCACGGGAATGCGGTTGCTCGGATAGACGCCGCCACTGCCTTCGGTATAAATCGCGGTTTTGTAGACGGAAAGATCGCCGCCGCGAAGCGCCAGCGAGGGAACACTGTCGACAAGGGTGGTTTGTTTCGGAAGACGGAGCCCTTCGTAACTGGCGAAGAAAAATGTCTTATCCCGCCAAATGCGGCCGCCGCCATAAGCGCCGAAGTCGTTCATCTTGACGACCGGAGTTTTGGCGCTGAAGGGGTTGCGGGCATTCATGATGGTGTTTTGCAGATTTTCGAAAACGCCGCCGTGATAGCTGTTCGTACCGCTTTTCGAGATCGTAGTGATGTCGCTGATGCCGCCGTATTCAGCGGCATTGTTCACTTCGCTGACTCTTATTTCAGCAATCGAGTTAAAGGAAGGGAACATTTCGGTGAGGGGGCCATCCGATCTTGGACCCATGCTGCTGATGCCATCGATGCTCATAGACAACATGCTTGGCTTCGTCCCGGCCACAGAGATATTGCCGCTCGCATCGGTTTGGACACCGGTTTGGGTGGTCAAAGTCGACATTGGACTCGTCGATCCGCTGGACCGGGTGGCTATGGCGACAGGAAGATCCACTAATTCGTGGCCGGTTTTGGTCTCGGCAATGTTCGACACTTCGGATTCAATCGCGGGAGCAGCTTCGGCCGTGACGTTCACCGCCTGCGTTTGAGAGGCAACACTCAATTCCCCGTCGACGCGCAACGTCTCTCTGGCCTCTAGCTGAACTTCGTATTTCGAGATCTGAAACCCTTTGGCCTCCATCGTGACCACGTAGGCGCTGGGGTCCAGGTTTGGAACCTCGTAGGATCCGTTCTGGCCGCAAATGGTTGAACGGTGAGCGGATGTTCCTTTGTTCGTAATGCTGACGACGCAGTCGGCCACGACCGCGCCTGACTGGTCATGCACGGTTCCAAGGATCGAGCCGAATGTCGATTGGCCCGTAAGCGAGGGTGCTGCCAACGCCGCGGCTATTGCGAGCGCGAATACAAAATGACTTGATCGCCTCAAACTAAGATTCATCTAACGCCGTCCTCTCTCATTAATCAGGTCGTATTGCCCAGCAGCAGAATCGAAAGTTCATGGAACCGGAATACCGGCACGAGGTGAACGCGCGCTCTCGAAGACCAGGAGAGGTATCGGGCAGACACTGCCCAGGGTAGGGAATTAAAAGCCAGCGAAGATCGCCGTCCTCAGGCGGCTATCGGAATTCCCCGCAGGAAAATACTGTGGAGATCAGTATGTGCTTCAAGGCACCTCGCGTCAAGAATTAGAGAGCTGCCGTCTTAAGCCATTTCGGCTCTAATATTTGTTTAGTTTCATGTACTTAGCCCGCTGGTAACGGTAACTGGTTACTGTTTGGCGAGTTCCAGATGGCGTGAGCGGCCGGCTAAATCAGCTTCATTCTTCGAAGCAAGTTCGTATATCGCGGATCGGAGCGAAGAATGGTATAAAAGGAATCCCACTGAAGGTCAAGGTTGAGGTCTCGCTGATCGATGGCCTTGTTCAACCAGTCGAAGGCGAGGTCTTTATCGTCAAGTCCGATGTAGACCAGAGCAACCGCCAGAGCGGGAAAATTCCCGCGTTTCGAGCGATCCAGAAAATCGGCGAGTATTCGCTTTGCCTTCGCCGTATCTCCAGTGGTCGCGTAGGCAAATCCGAGCAACGCGGTGCGGCGCGGTCCGGACATCAATGCCGCCGCCAATTGAAGCTCCCGGATCGCCTCAATCTTGCTGCCACTCAACAGGTAGGCGACGCCGAGCCCCTGATGGGCGAGTCCGAAGTTCGGCTCTAGGGCGAGCGCGGCGCGAAACTGCTCGATAGCCTGGTCGTACTCACCGGACACGGACAGGTATCCGGCAACCGATTGGATCGCGTAGGGCGAAACGGGATCAAGCTGAGCGGCCAAACGCCTTTGGGCCAAGAGTTCGGACCTGCGTCCTACGATACCCAAATACTTGGCATACCAGAGATGACCCACTACGTTTTCGGGATTTAGCTCCAGCCCGCGCTGAAAGGCTCGCTCAGCGGTTTTCCACTCATATTGATATTCCGCCGCGACGGCTAGATCGATGTAAGGCTCACTTAGATTTGGATTTAAAGCAAGAGCAGTCGAGGCGGAAGCCTCGATTTTCGGCACCACTTCAAGTGGCGCCATGGTGGCCACTTGCGGGGCGATTACATAGCAATCGGCCAGCGCGGAATAGGCGCGCGCATACGAAGGATCTTCCGCGATCGCTTCCTGAAGATATTCAATGGCGGTCGCTAAGCTGCCGGCATCGAGTTTGTTGAAGAAGTACAAGCCCTTGAGATATTTCTCGTGGGCGCCGGGAGCGGGACCCGGCTCGGACAATGGACCCACTTCACCCCCCGCCCTCCCGATTGGCCTAACACCAAGAGCGTTGATCACTGCGTGCGCAATTTCGTGGGGAATAGACGGCGTATTGTCCTGGGAGCGGTCGTACGTTCCGGACCAGAGATGATATCCATCTCCATCATTTAACTGGACGGTAACGGTTATTCTGCCTTGCGACTTCCGAAGGCTGCCGACAAGTACCGTCCTAACCTTAAGATCCCTGGTCAGCGCTGCGAGATGGGGCGATTTTGAACTGAATCGAAAAGAAGAAGTTCGCGGAACAACCTGCAAACCGGAAGTCTCCTGAAGGAGGTTTATGACTTCTTCGGCTAAGCCGTAGCTCAGAAAATCATCACTGCCGCCATCCGTCAGATTGGTGAAAGGTAGAACAGCGACCGAGGCAACGTTTGTAGATTGACGGCGTGATTCAAAACCCCAGGAGACAAACCAGGTGGTCAGGCCGAGAAAAACACAAGCGGGGATGGCGATCCAGCGGCTTCGCCATTTCGAACCTTGACTGGTTGAAAGTGCGGAGTTGAATGGAACAGGCGTTTCAGCCAGGGTTTCAGGCAGAGGTTCGGCGAAATCGGCTTCGGGATCGACATGGGTTTCGAAAGGGACGTTCTCTTGAAAAACTGCCACATAGGACCCTTTGGGGTACTCGATTCTGAGCCGTTCGGCGATGCCTTCCGTTTGGTAGTAAAGCGCCAGGCGAGCTCGAAGCTTGCGCGCTTGCGTGCGAACGATGGGATCGAGACGAGGATCGAACGCTTCTCCCCGCCCAAGCGCCTCAGTGCCGATCAGGTATTCCTTGATCAGATCACCCCGGCCGGCGAGCGTCTCCTCCACGGTGTATTTAAGAAACTTCTGTTGACTCTGCGCGAGCCGAAACGTCTTGCTGCCCAGAACTCGCTTGAGTTGCTCCCGAACCTCTTCAGCGATCGCAATGTTTTGATCTGTCTTCATCATCTGTCGACATCCAAGTTGGCACGCGTTAAGCTTGCGCCGGACGGCATAACGGCCGGCAAAAAAGCGAACACACAGACTGACTCACGGGAACGGATCGCAACAGCGGTGTTGAAGTACTACGTGGTAGAAGCGCAAACGGCGCGAAAAGGACTAGTACGGGGGGACCTAGATGCGAACAACTATATCACCACTCTGTGGGCAATTGAGCTTGGCTTCGATTAGGGTGTCTCATACACTTAGAGCCGTCTGTGATAGAGCCCGCTGTAAGTTTTCGGGATGAATTCGACCTTCTGAAGCATTAAAGCTATTGGAGGCTTACTGATGAAGATGATTCGAAGACTGAATTCTGCCGGCTTGGTGGTGACATTGATGCTAGGCGGATCGCTACTTATGGGCCGCGATGCGGTGCCGGCCGAGGGCAGCAAGGCGCCTGACTTTACCCTGCAATCGCAGGAAGGTAAACAGGTTAGCCTGCATGACTTCCGCGGGCAATGGGTCGTTCTGTATTTCTATCCCAAAGATATGACCAAGGGCTGCACGATTGAAGCGCACAATTTCCAACGCGATCTGAGCCAATATGAAGCCAAGAAGGTTGCCATTCTGGGCGTCAGCGTCGACAGCGTCGATTCCCACCAGCAGTTCTGCACAAAAGAGAGCCTGACGTTCCGGCTGCTGTCTGATCCAACCCATAAAGTCGTCGACGAATATGGCTCGGAGATGACGTTTGGCCCGAACGTTGTTGCCGCGCGCCACACCTTTCTAATCGATCCGGAGGGAATCATCCGAAAGGAATACATGAAGGTGAACCCTGAGACAACCAGTCCGGAACTGCTGGCCCAATTGACCGAACTGCAAAAGTAGGCGGGGTCATTATGCGTCAGGTCATCGGCGTCCTCTACAATTGACTACACAACGGCAAACGCTTTCCGCGGCGCCGTTTCCAGGAAGATTGGCCGGATTTGCTCGGACGCAAACAGAAGGATTTCGAAGGCCTGGTAATGCCGCAGTGCCCGCGGTTGCTGCGCTTTGCAAGGCGTTTGACTAGCCGTAACTCTGAGGCCGAAGACTTGCTTCAGGAAGCGCTTCTAAAGGCGTGGCGGAACTTCCATCAATTTAAAGCCGGAACCAACGTCGGCGCATGGCTGTTCCGCATCCTGATGAATGTGCATTATGCGGGTCATCGCGCTGCTGATTTATTTTCGATGGCCGAGCCGCCCAACACACCGGACCTGTCCTGCGCCGAAGAGGGACCCGATACATTGGTGGTGCGGGAGGCGTTAGACCGTCTTCCGGAGGAGCAACGCCGCGTATTGTATTTGGTGGTGGTGGAAGGTTTCACGTGCCGGGAAACGGCTGAAATTCTGATGATCCCGGCCGGTACGGTGATGTCCAGGCTAAGCCGGGCGCGCGACGCGATGCGGTCTTATCTTACGCAAGACGGGCGGAACGCGCACAGAGAGAAGCGAAATGAATTGTCAGCAGGTCACAGAGCTTAAATCAGCGTATTTGTGTGGCGAGTTGGAGGGCGGTGATCTGCGCGACCTCGAGGCTCACCTTCTGCGTTGCCACGACTGCGCGGACATGGTTGCTGGAGAGCGCGACGTCGATGAGTGCATTCGAGCCGCGATGCTCAGACAGCCGCCCGACACTAAGGCGCTACAAGGTCGCGTCCTGGGTGCAATCCGGCGTGAGAAGCGTCGAAACGTCTTGATCGCGGGCGCTCTGATCGCGGCCATGCTGCTCCTATCTGTGCTGAGCCGCTCGCTCTGGTCCACTTGGCGCGATTCGCGTTTATGCGAAGACGCGGTCCGCGACCACATTGCAGAGATTGTGCGGCAAGGCCCCAGACACTGGCGGTTTGTTGGCAGTGAAATGGAATCGCTAGCGATGCGGCAGGGCATTCAGCCATCGTTACTCGAGGCTTTGGGATCGGGCAAATATCGCCTGGATCGCGCTAAACTCTGCCGCCTGGATGGACGCGTGTTCTTGCACTTGGTTTACCGAAGTAACCAGGATCTGGTATCGGTTTACCTTGAAAACTCGAACGAATTCGGCGTCGCCCCTCATGTTGCGAATGTGTCCAGCGGACATCAGGTTACTCAAAGCCAACGGCGCGGCGAATATGTGGCTTCTTTAAGTGTCAAAGGCATCACCGCTATTGTCGTTTCGAACACCAGCGAGCAAGCGGCAATGTCGGTGGCGAGTCTCGCCGCCAACGCTATTTAGTCGCTACTTCGCCGGGTAAGGCTTCGTGTACTTGTTGCGCGGGTTATAAACCTCAAAGCTGCCATCTTCGTGGGCTGTCACTTTCAGATAGAAGCCCGTATCGCCCTCATCGACATTTGCGATATAGGCGTCGGCAACATTATGCTCCTTGCCGCCCGCATCCGCGAAGTGAAGTTGCCACAAGTCTTCCAGACCCGGTGAAGAATGAACAATGTCCCAAGCCGACGGAACTGCGCCTTTCTTAGCACTATTGTCCATGATGGCAACACGCGGGGCGAGACCATCCACCAATGCGGGACTGTTACTTTGATCGATTCCGTGATGTGAGACCACCAGCAGATCCGCATGGCCCAGCTTATTGTCGGGGCACATTAGCCCTAGCTCTTTGTCCCAGGTAAGATCACCCAAGTCAACAATACGCATCTTGCCGAAGACCAGCACCGTGCCCGTCGACCGCGCATTCTCTGAATGG
>JBARMQ010000511.1:0-21986 GCA_049802535.1 Bryobacteraceae bacterium
GTTGATGGAACTGCCACCAAGCTGTAAGGCGATGAATGTGGCCAGCACCGAAAGCGGGATCGAGAAGAAAACGGCAACCGTGGCGCGCATGCTGCCGAGGAAGATCAGAATCATCAGGCACGTCAGAAAGAGACCGACGCCGCCTTCGTGTAGCAGTGTGATGATAGCTGTCTTGACGAATTGTGACTGATCGAAAACCACCGTTCGGGCGAGAGACGCCGGAACATCAAACAGGTGTCGTAGCTTATCGCGAACTCCGTTTACCACCGCGATGGTGTTGGAATCCCCGCCTTGCTTTAAAATCGGGAGATAAACAGATCGCTGCCCGTCAACGCGCACCACGTTGTACTGCAGTGAATAGGCATCTTTGGCTTGGCCGACGTCAGAGATGTTAACGGGAGACTGCCCGACGATCTTGATCGGCGTCTGGTTCATCGTCTTTAAGTTGACTTGGCTGTTGGCATAAACCGCGTAGTCCAAGTTGCCAATTTGAACGTCACCCGCAGGGAGAACGACGTTCGCTTGATTTACGGCCCTGACGACATCCATCAGGCTGAGCTGGCGCGCTTCTAATTTGTACGGATCGACATAGAACTGAATCTGCCGCCATCGGCCACCGAACGGCTGCGGTACGGACGCGCCCGAAACGCTCGCGAGTTGATTCCGGACGACGTTTTGAGCTAGATCCTTCAGCGAAGTCTCACTTAAGCCCGGAGCCTTGAATGTCACAAGACAGACGGGAAGACTCGAAGCGTCCGACTTCAAGACAATCGGAGGAAGCGTGCCCGGAGGCAGATCACGCATATCGGCCATAGCAAGGTTGGCGATGGCTGAAGCGGCGGCGTCCGCGTTGCTGCCAGGTTGAAAATAAACTCTGATCACGCTGACGCCCGGCAGCGAGCGGGATTCTATATGTTCAATGCCGCTGGCGAGTGTGAACATCCGTTCCAGGTGGAAGGTGATATTCCCTTCAATCTGTTCCGGAGGCATCCCGGAATAGAACGTCGCCACGACGACGACTGGAATATTCATCGCGGGGAACATGTCGACGGGCATGCGAACGATGCTTACGCTGCCCACCAAAGCAATGATCAAACAGACGACAACGATCAGGTAAGGAGTTTTTATGGCGAAACGCGACATGCTAATTCCCTTTCGCTGCGTTGCCGCCAGTGCCGCTCACGCTAATCAACTTTGGCTGTACTCGCTCTCCTTCGCGAATACCCGCGTGCCGCCCGGTGATGACGAGGTCGCTTTCGTTAATTCCGGAACGGATCTCCTCCTGTTGAGGCGTTCGCAAACCTGTTGTTACGGGCGCCACGCGAACGACATTGTCGCGGACCACAAACACCTCGGGTGTTCCGTTCGAATCGTCGACTGCTTCGAGGGGAACCGTTAATGCGTTATTGCTTCGTTGCAGGCAGAGCTTGACGTCCGCGTACATCCCGGGAACCAGAATGAGGTCGGCATTCGGAACGTCGACTTCGGTATCCATAGTGCGCGTGCTCTTTTGAACTTCGTCCGCAAAACGCGTGACGCGCCCTGGAAACGTGCGGTGCAGCGCAGATACCGTGACATCAACTGTGCCGCCGTTGCGAATGCTGGGAACCGCGGATTCGGGAACAGGCAGAATAAGTCGAAGCAATGTATTCTGCGATAAGCGCACCACCGGCATAGCCTGCGTTTGCGAGGCCGTTCCGGCCTGGATCATCGCGCCCACGTTGGCGTATCGTTTTGTGATGACGCCGGCGAAGGGAGCAGTGATGACGGTGTACTTTTCGAGTGTTTGCCAGCGATCCTGGGCGGCCTTCGCCATATTTTCCTTGCGTTCGGCGGACTGCAAGTTGGATTGGGCAGCCGAAACCTCCGCTTCCGCAACAAGGTCTTTCGAGTGAACTTCGTCCACCTCTTGCTGAGGAACCAGGCCTGGCTCCTTCTTTGAGACATCCAGTACGCGCGTGTACGACAAATGAGCCATATCGTAAACCGACTTCGCTCGATTCAGGTCATCGCGGGCCGTGACGATCTCCGATTTAGACTCGTCCACCTCGGCCGCGGCGCGCGCCATGTCATCTTGCATCTCCGGTACTTCGAGGACTGCCAACACTTGACCGGTTTTCACGCGATCGCCGATGTCCACGTTGATCTTCCGGATATAGCCGGCGACCTTCGCCATGACGTCGATTTCCTGATACGGAACGAATTCCGCCGTGACGGTGAGATCGTCAGAGAGATTGGCGCGCTCGGGCTTCGCGACAGGCACGACCGGCGGCACTGGAGCGTCTGCGCTGCTTGTGTTAGCGGCTTCATTGCTCCCGCAAGATACAAGTAGCAGAGCAAGCGAAAAAGTAAGGACCAGTTTGGTCTGCAGAAGCAAACTGCGACAGTATGAAGTCACCGGAGAATACCTCTCGCGTAATCGAGAGTCGCGCGGGCCGACAAGTAATCGTATTTAGCAGACGCGGCATCGATTTCCGCCGACGTCTGGGCCAGCTGAGCCTGATTTAGCTCAACAATGCTTCCCAGTCCAGCATCGTATCGGGCCTGGGCAAGATGAAGAGCTTGGTTAGTCTGGGTGACTAGTAGCGCGGTGACGCTCAACCGCCGGTAAGCAGTATTCGCTTGCAACCAGGCGTCTCGGACTTCTCGGGAAATCTGGATGGAAAGATCCTGGACATCTTTGTTCGCGGCCTCGGCACGAAGAGTGGCTTCGGCGCGGCGGGCAGAGAACAAACCGCCGTTAAAGACAGGAATATTGACATTAACTCCGGCCGCTCCGTATTCGTTGTGTAGCAAAGTTGAATCGTGCTCTGGGATCGCGCCGGCCGCACCTATCAGGTTGATCGTGGGATAACTCAACTTACTCTCTGCCTTCGCAAATTCGGCGGCGGCATCGCTGTTTCGCCGCAATGCACTAATGTCTGGCCGTTCGTGAAGCCCTTCGTCAATGAGTTCCTGAACGTCTGGGGTTAACGCTGGCGGCAGCGGCTGGTCAACCAGCGTGAACGGCTGCGTATGCTCGAGCCCCAATGCTGCCGCCAAGCGGGCACGGCTCTCTTCCACGTCGTTCTCGGCTTGATAAACAGCGAGTTCTCCTTCCGAAACCAATACCTGGGCGAAGCTGACGTCCAGAGTCGACTTCAAGGAGCTTTGTGCGAGAGCCGTGACTTGACGAAGACTGAGCTGGCGGCTTTCGAGCGCAGCTTGCGCCGCCCTGCGGACCGATTCGCTACCCAGCGCAGCGTAATAAGCGCTTTGCACATCCAGCAAAATTCCGGCACGAACTCGCGCAACATTGTCGTTTGCAGCTAATGCACGAAAGCGGGTGCTGCGAACAAGATGTGAAGTGCGCCCAAAGTCAGTAACCATCTGAAGTAAGCTCACGCCCGCCGCGAAACGGGTGGATAAGCTTGAAGTTGTGAGCGCACCGGCGGCGACGGCTGTCCCTTTCAAGGCATCGGTGCCGGTTACATTCGCCGAAATCGTGGGGAAATATGCCGACTGCGCCTCATTCACAACCTTTTGAGCCGCCTGTGCATTAAGCGCCGCCGAGGCCACTCTGGGATGACTCTTGAGTGCTAGCGATTCCGCCTGCGTAAGCGTCAGAGTCGGAGGCGTTTGTCCGAACCCCTCCGCTGGCACGCCACAGTTCGCGAGTTGCAAAAGAATGCATGTGGCCAACAGGCGCAAACTAAAGAACCGGCTCCTGCGCCGCAAGCTTCACGATCGTTGTGTCGTGCGCATCGATTAAGCCATCCCGCACCAATTCGCATAAGGACGGAAGAATCGCGTCAACGACTTCGGGACGCTCGATAAATTCGATTCGCACGGGCAAATGGCGGTTCTCTGCGCCGTGGCCTGTTCTCGAATGCAGCAGATGATGAGATCCAAAGCCTTGATCCGGCCGCGTAAGGGTTGCGCCGGAAACACCCTGGCTGAGAAGGAAGGCAAAGACGCGCTCATAAGTGAAGCTTTCACCAGAGCTAGTGTCCTCGTTCAAATGCACAGTGACCTTTTTAGCCGGTCCTCGAGTCAGCATTATCGGCCCTTCCGGCTTAGTGCGCACCAAGCACGTCGTGCTCCCACTGCTTTTCGAGGTTAGGGTCCATTGCGAACTGCTGTTGCAGTATCCAAATGCCGTCCGAGTTGGCGAGGAAAATCAAGCCGCGCTTGTCATCTCGTGCGGTCGCTGTGACGCCCTTGAATTCTCGTTCCACTGCGGGATGCCCCGGGTCGGCGAAACTCAAAATTCGGAAAGTCTGGGCAGCGGCTTGCGCTTGCTGGTTTGCTGTCGCGACGAGCGCGACATTGCCCGCTGCCGCAACTAAATTGTCGACACCGGCCACCGGCTCGCTCATCTGGGCCACGATCGTTGGGTTTTTCAGATCGGTAATATCAATTAACGTCAAACCATTGCCGGACTGGTGCTCCGCGTACAGATAGTTTTGCTCGTAGTGCCGCGTCGTGAGGAACCCCACGATGTTGTCGCCAGCAGCCGGGATATGCGCAATAATTTGGATCTGATCTTGCGGTGCGGGCTTTGGACGCTTGTCCTTTGCCGAAATGCTGACGGTAAGAATCCCTAAGGAGAGAAGAAGAGCTTGTACGCGAATAGAAGTCAATAGCATTAGGGTGGCGAAGACTTTTCTCGAAGTCGACATCCCATTGTCGGGAGCAACCCGCTGAAATCACCACTTAAGATTTTCTGAAGTTTTTCTGAAGCGGACGTTTAGAAATTCTTAAGTAGCAGCCGCCGCGGCCACCTCGTATAAAGGGAGAAGTAGTGCGGATTCTAATCGTAGAAGATGAGCAAAAGCTAGCCCGTGCCCTGAAGGAAGGCCTGGAAGCCGACGACTACCTGGTTTCCGTGGCGCAAACGGGTGAAGAGGGCTTCTACCTTCTATGTAAACAGCCTTTCGACCTTGCCATTTTGGACGTAATGCTTCCCGGCAGGGACGGCTTCGAGATTTTGTCCACTGCTCGCCAGCAAGGCTTGCGCATACCCGTCCTTTTATTGACCGCGAGGGACCGCATTGAGGACCGCGTTCATGGCCTCGATCAGGGGGCCGACGACTATTTGGTAAAGCCGTTCGCCTTTCCCGAACTCCTGGCGCGAGTCCGAGCTTTATTAAGGCGCGGGAGTCCCGAGGCCGCCGCCAGAACAAGGATTGGCGACCTCGAGATTGATACGGCCAACCACGCTGTTATGCGCGCTGGTCAGAAAATAGACCTTACGGCGAGAGAATATGAATTGTTGGAATATCTCCTTCGCCATCAAGGCCGCGTCGTATCGCGCGAGATGATTACCCGCGACGTTTGGCGAGAGGCTGCGCGGCAAACACCGTTAGACAACGTGATTGATGTCCATATCGCACACCTCCGGCGTAAGGTGGACGAGCAGTTTAAGTCAAAGCTGGTCCACACCGTGCGCGGGCTTGGATTTATCCTCCGCGAAGAAAGTAAATAATGTTCGCTGTCCGGTCCTGGACTCTCCGCACACGGCTCACGCTGTGGTACGTCCTGGTTGTCGCCGCCGTCATCCTCGTATACATAGCGGGCGCGTCGTTCGTAATGTATTGGCAAATGCTGCATCAGCTCAGCCGTTTTGCAATCGAGGACGTGGAGACGGTAGAAGGCCTGCTTTACTTCACGCCTTCGGGTCGACTGAATCTCAATCAGGACTACCATAACCATCCGGCGTCGCGGCTGATCCTGGAGCGTTTCGTTGAAGTCTGTGCACCAGACGGCGCCGTCCTGTTCCGCAACGATCGACTGGCTGGCAGGAGTTTAGACGGCCCGCTGCTGCCAACTGAAGGCGTAAACGGATATTCCGAACGCTCGTCCCGCCTGTCTGACGGTACAAGAGTGCTGATGGTGAGCCGATATCATGTCCTCGCTGGCAGGCCGTTAATCATTCGCCTCGGCTACGACAAACAGCCCATCTGGTCCCGCATCGATGAGTCACTAACGGCCTCATTTCTGTCGCTTCCCGTCATCTTGGCGCTGGCTGGGCTAGCGGGTTATCACCTGGCACGGCGTTCGCTTGCTCCTTTGCAACAGATTGCATCTCGAGCGGAGCAAATCACGGCGGAGAACCTGCATGCCAGGCTCCCCGTTGAAAATCCCGCGGACGAAGTGGGTCATCTCGCGCGCGTCTTCAATAGTGTTCTAGCCCGTCTGGAAGAATCTTTCGAAAGATTGCAGCGATTTACGTCCGATGCATCGCACGAATTGCGCACTCCTTTGGCTGCGATTCGAAGCGTGGGCGAAGTCGGTCTTCAAAAGAGTACGACTGCGGCGGATTATCAGGACACCATCGGCAGCATGCTTGAGGAGGTAAATCGGCTAACGCGCCTAGTCGAGAATTTACTGTCGATCTCGCGAGCCGATGCCGGTCAACTGCAGGTCGCATGCACGGTCATTCCACTTCTCGAGGTCGCCAAGGAAGTAACAGCTCTGCTCGATGTGCTTATCGAGGAAAAGGCGATCCAGCTCATTGTTTCGGGCGATGAGCAGATTTACGTCAAGGGCGACCGCCTGCTTCTGCGTCAGGCCATAACGAATGTTCTGCACAATGCAGTCAAGTACACGCCCCACTGCGGCCGAATCTCGGTGAATGTCATTGAATCGCCCGGTTATGGCATAGTGCGCATCGGAGACTCCGGTCCCGGTATTCCCGAAGAGCACCGCATGAAGGTGTTCGACCGGTTTTATCGTCTCGACGCGGCGCGTGCACGGGATACCGGAGGTGCGGGCCTTGGCCTGTCCATCGCTAAATGGGCCCTCGAAGTGCAAAACGGCGTAATCACAGTGGAGGATAGCGCGGAAGGCGCCACCTTCTGCATTTGCCTCGCTGCGGCAGATGGAAGATCTCTCTCCCCAAGCGGGCCCGCAGCGGAGCAGCACCATGCGGGCGCCAAAGGTTTGGTTTCTTCATAGCCGCGATTTCACGCTCAAGGCCCATGCCATGCTGTGACGTATGAATGTGGTTCTGTTTGGTGCGACGGGCATGGTCGGGCAAGGCGTTTTACGCGAGTGCCTGCTTGCTCCGGACATCGGCAGGGTGCTTATCATCGGCCGGACGCCATCAGGCCAGCGGCATGCCAAGCTAACTGAGATTGTTCGCCTGGATCTTCTGAACTATGCCGACATTGAGAGCGAGTTGGCCGGCCACGATACTTGCTTCTTCTGCCTTGGGGTGTCGTCGCTCGGCTTGTCAGAGGATCGGCATCGGCGCATCACATATGACCTAACCTTGGCGGCAGCGCGCGTGCCTGTCCGGCTGAATCCCGGCATGACTTTCGTCTACGTGTCGGGCGTCGGCACTGATCCGAACAGCCGTACCATGTGGGCGAGGGTTAAGGGCGAGACTGAAAACGCGCTGCAACAACTGCCGTTCCGTGCTGTTTATCTGTTCCGACCCGGCATTATCGTTCCGCTCTATGGAGCGAGATCGAAAACCAAGCTCTACCGCGCTCACTATGCTGCCTTGGCGCCCTGTTCTCGACCAGCACGGTTCTCAGCTGTTCTAAAACTCTCATTCTCAGAGCTCCCACGGAGATCTGAGAGACAGTTTATGCGATTCCCATCACGTGCGTGATCGCCGCAGCCATCTGTTCCCATTGCGATCGCTCCCGACTCAATCGCTTTCGGCCCGCGGCGGTGAGCCGATAGAAGCGCGCGCGGCGGTTGGTCGATGAGACCTCCCAAGCGCCCGCAATCAATCCTGCTCGCTCCAGCCGATGCAAGGCCGGATAGAGAGACCCGTGGTCCACAGTCAGAACGTCTTCAGAGAGCCGCCCGATGGCCTTCGCTATCTCATAGCCGTTCGCCTTTCCCGTCAACAGAGCCTGCATTACCATCATGTCCAACGTGCCCTGTAAAAGGTCCAGGCGTTCGCTCTGTTTCTTCACCATAAATCTCATCTCAAAGCTATCATGCTTGGGATAGTAGTGGCCCTATAGGTTGGTTGTCTACTATAGATAGGTTGATTCCCTACTATTGTCCGCATTCGGACAACACTTGTCCCAGAAACGGGATGAACAATGCGATTTGTGACGCGGAAAATTTAGCTTTGACTGCGTTCTGGGCAGGATTCTGTTTCCTCCTTCTTTGGCAGCCCGCGTGCCCTCGTCCGAGGCATGACTCACCTAAGCCGAAGGGGCCTTCTGTTGAGCAGCATAAGCGGGAGCGTGAGCCTGTCCGCACTATCTAGCCAAGAGGCGGAGCCCCAATATTTCTTCGCCACGCAAGATTATGAGATTCAGATGACGCTGGAATACCACGATCAGTTCACTAAGGGCGATCTTCGATTCCTGGAGCGGCATTCCAATCGTCACTTTTGCCTCTCGTTTAGCGGCGAAGAGGATCGGAACTGTGTCAGCAATTTCAAAGGCTCGGTAGCCGTCGCACGCTACAAACTTTCGCCGAATAGTCACTCCGACGCCTCTCCATTGCTCCGCGAGTATGTTCGCAACATCGATCAGAGTGATAGCGTCGCGGTGCGGGCTCCCTTTGAACGCGCCATTCAAGTGCAACATGGATTGGCGAGTGATATTCAAGTTTTCGGTTATCAGGACGCCTCAACACCTAAAGGGCTCCCTTCTGACGAATCTGACGATGCGTGGTGCTTAGTCCGGCAAAACCTCTATTTACGGAACAGCGCTATTCCGTTTTTAGTGGTCCACTGGAAGCATACGTTGAATAGCATTCGTGTTCTGGACGTCATTCCGGAAAACGGGACCAGACAGGTAACCAGACGATAGGAAACGGGGCTGTTCGATGACTGCTTGGTTTGAAAATATCCGCAGGCGCTGGGGCCACTTTCGCAACGATCCTGACCTCGAAGACGAGATAAGAGTCCATACAGAGATGGAGCTCGAGGATCGGCTGGGACGGGGTTTTTCCGAAGATCAGGCGAAACGGCTTCTGAACGTCGAACTAGGCAAGCCTCGGGTCGCGATCGAAAACATTCGAGACCAAGAGTTTCTCACTTGGCTGGAGGGCTGTTACCGCGACCTCATCCTCGGGTTGCGGTCACTGCGCAATCATCCGATTTTTTCGATAACCGCTATGTTGACACTGGCTTTGGGTATCGGGGTGAACACGTTAATCTTTGGCCTTCTGTATGGCCTGGTCCTGCGCCCATTGCCGACGGACTCCCCTTCCGAGCTGATGACCGTGGGCTTTGCCAGCAAAGCGGACAACATCAATATCGACGACCTTGTGACGGCTAAGATGTTCAGGGCCTTACAACGGAATCTCACCTCCGTTCGCGGTATTTCCGGCTGGGAACGCTGGTCCGTGACAGTCGAGGACCGGCAAGGATCGTTGAGAATGTATGATGCTGGTCTAGTCACGGGGAATGCCTTCGAAGTTGTTCCTATTCATCCCTATCTAGGCAGGCTCATCGCACCCTTTGATGATGTTCGAGGAGGTCCGGCTAGCGGTTGGCCAGTGGTCTTAAGTTATGGTTTTTGGTGCAACCACTTCGGTAAAGACCCGGCCATAGTTGGCAAGCGCATCCGGGTGGCCGAAAACCTGGTCACCGTGGTTGGCGTCACCGCACCCAATTTCACAGGCATTTGGCCCGGCACTGACGTCAAGATGTACTTGCCCCTATATTTTGTAAATGTCCTGACAAAGCAGGATCTACTGGACGGTCCCGAATCTATCTTTGGATTTTCCGTGATAGCGCGACGCCGGCCAGACGTTTCCCCCGGGCAGGCGTATGCAGAAGTAAGCAGGCTTGACCATGCATGGCTGGAGCAATTCATCCCGCCGAAGTTTCAGCATGATCCTTATTTCGAGCAAGCGTATATGCGCGCTTTACCGGCCCGCTCCGGAATGGCCACATACATAACGTATACCTACACTAAACCGCTTTACCTGATGCAGGGACTGGTGGCAGTCGTCCTCTTGTTGTGCTGTGTGAATGTGGGCGGACTTCTGATGTCGAAGGTCCACATGAGACAGCGCGAATTTGCGGTTAGAACCGCGCTCGGCGCGCGCACATCACGTCTGATCCGCCAATATCTGATTGAAAATCTTACGATCGCGATCGGCGGCAGCGCGTTGGGCGCTCTCTTCGCGTCGCGGATGTCGGGCATTGTGCTGCATTTTTTCCGTGATCCGATGATGGGCGAACCAATGCAGGCGGTTCCCGATCACTCGATTATCTTCTTCGCCGGGGGCTTGGCGGTATTGACGACTTTGCTGTTTGGTGTAGTTCCGGCCTGGCGCGCCGGTCATTCGAATCCAGGCGAACTGTTGAAAGCGCGTTCCACATTGGGGGGCAAGCGCCACATCGCAGGGCGTACCTTCATCCCGATTCAGGTCGCCCTTTCGGTGCTCTTAGCGGCAGTCGCTTCGTTGCTGTCCCAAAGCGTGCTGAAGTTACGTTCGGAAAAGACAGGATTCGATACCGATCACGTGACTATCCAGACGTCGCCCCTTTATCTTCTCGATCGCAAGGGCGAGGCTAAGTTGCATATGTATCAAGAATTCGTAGACCGCTTGAACGAAATGCCTGACGTGCGCTCGGCCGCCGTCACCTCAAAGACTCCTATGACCGGAGAAGAAGTTATGTCACGATTTCAACCGCTTGACAGCGGTTCGAAAAGGCTTGAGGACGTTCATCTGGCTTTCAACGATATCGGTCCCGGCTATTTCCAAACCATGAGAACGCCTATCGTTCTGGGGCGCGAGTTCACCAAAGCCGACCGGCTGCCGAACGTGTGCGTCGTGAATCGTTCCGCGGCAGCATTCCTATTTCCTCATGAGGATGCTTTAGGCCGCTATATCCGCGCCACCGATACTCGCGACTTTCCTCATCGTCCAACCTGTCGAATCGTAGGAATCGCGGGGGACGCCAAGTTTTCAGACGTCCGGCAGGGGCCTCCCCCAACGATCTATTTCCCCGTCTCGTTGTCGCGTATCGATTCCTTGGGCACGCTGGTTTTTCTAATCAACTCCCGAACCAAAGCGTCCGCAATAGCGGCTTTTCGTAAAACTCTGGCGGAAAAAGCACCCACTGTACCACCTGCTATTTTCGTCACCTTGCGCGAGCAAATGGACGCGGCATTGGGCAGCGAAGAACTGATCACTCTCATCAGCAATTTTTTCGGACTGGTGTCGCTGCTGCTGAGCGCGTTGGGCCTATATGGCCTCTTATCCTCCAGCGTGGCGCAAAGGACGGGCGAGATCGGAATGCGCGTTGCTTTGGGAGCGGCGCCGGCATCGGTCATAGGAATGATGTTGCGGGAGGCGCTCGCGCTCGTCGCGATTGGACTTGTCGCCGGTTGGCTTGGATTGATCTTGGTGGGCCGCTTGATTGCCGCCATGTTGCACGGCGTGGCCCCATACGATCCGCTTACGCTGACGGCGGTCGCGGCCACAATCATTATTGTGAGTTTTATAGCCGCGCTGCTGCCAGCATTGCGGGCCGCCACCGTGGATCCGATGGTCGCGTTGCGCGTTGAGTGAGATCCGTTGATGCTCACGACGGCTTCCGAGGGTGATTGCGGCGCTACGTTGATCCGCGGTGTATGGACCGGCTAAAATTGCGACGCCTGCCAGCTTCGCTTTGGCGAGCGTTTCAGAAAGGTTCGCAACCTCATATCCAGTGATTTCCCGGCCGTAGGGATAAGGAAGGTGACCGTCCGTGACAAACACAGCGAGCAAGCCGAAGGTGGATGTCATGCGAACGCGGCGGTACGTCTCAGAGGGTCGACCAATTTCCACGCCTGGCGCTTGCGGATTGTCGGAGACGACTTTGCCATGCGAGAAAGCGAGAAAGCTCTTGACAAAGGCGTCGATCCTGCCGGGCGAGACATACACGCGATTATCCGGAATTGTTTGAAGCTTTGGAAGGGACGGCGGAGTTTTGTGCCAATACAACTGCATGTTCACGCCACCGGGCCATTGGATGATGGCATCGCGACCTATGGGATCGTTGAACGGGTCGACGAGTATGTCGGCGCCGGCGATGCGCGCAGCTTGCGTCGCTGCATCCAAATCGGTGACAAGGTAACCGGTACGCTCGCTGCCGAACGAATAGGGGATTGGCGTTTTGAAGCCGAACACCGATAAGACGCCGACGGGGGAAATGATCAGTTGCGACATGGTGCTGCTTGGCGTTGGGGTAACTGTGAAGACACCTTGCTTGCCGGTAGCGCCACCGAAGGTTGCGACAAAACTGGTGACAAAGCCATTGAAATCGGCCGGCGCTACATAGACGTGAGTGCTGTCGTATTGCGGCCCAACGCCGAAATCCGGGGCGGATTATGGGAGTGCGAAAAGTGTGAGCGATAGCAACGAGAGAGACAGTGCGGCCGCGCCAACAAGCGCGATCGATCTGATCATTGTCATTGGCCTTGGCATGGGCATGAAGAATTATTGCAGCATTAAAGGGGGAGGCGCCGGACGATATCTAAGTTGAAGAGTGGCAGCTAAATTGCCCTGTACTCGTTGCTTGCTGGTAGGAAGGCAACGTGGATACAAAAGCGGCGTTCGGAGCGTCTGCGGGAATTTTGGCGGTAGTCGCGCTTGTCTTGCATATCGCCGTACCGAAGACCGGCACTCCTCCCGCAGCTAGCACTGTCGCGCGCACTGGGGCCATTGCCGATAAAGCTGGATCGGCGCCTACCGGAACGAGTGAAGGTGGAACCGCTCAGCCGCCCAAGATTGAAGGCCCTTGGCTGGCGGCCCAAACGTTTTTCCACGAAGAGCCGGAAGGTATCGAGTGTCCCGCCCCAACAGGCGGCAGCGCATCGTTGCCTGTTGTTGGCTGCGCAAGTACCGCTGATTTTACCCACCTAAGCGAGATTGAATCGTGCGCAAACGATTCTGGTTGCAGCGAAAGGCTGGCTCGTTTCTTTGGCGTCGCCAACAATAGCGGCCAAAAGCCTTTGATTCAGTACGTCCTCGCGACAATTCCCGATCCGCTACACACACGGTTAGCGCTTAGCACAGATTCTTCTATCGAAGCGATTGAGAAGGCAGCGTTCGATTCCCACTGGGAGTTCGCGGCTCAATGGCTCCCCTGGTACGATGGCGCGGACTTGAGTGAAAAGGATCCCGAAAAGCGAAAGAGTCAAAGAGCGCTAGTGAAAGAGCAGGAGTCTCAGCCAGGCTTATTGATCTTTCGTCACGCTCCTGTTTCGGATGGCGCGACGAGATCGAAATCTAGCGGATATCGCTTCGACGAGAACGTCCTGTTCGTCTTCGTGATCGGCGAGACGCCCACCGCGGGCATAAACGGCGTGTCATTTCGAATCGCACGCGCGTATATGCGGGCCTTCGGCGGGGGCCGGGAAGTACGCGTCGCCGGGCCGTCATTCTCGGGATCCTACTACTCGCTATCGCAATTGATAGAGGCCGACCAGCTTCGGGACGAGCAGCGAGAGGCTTCGGAAGCAAGCTCGGATCTCAAGTACTATGTGCGCAATGGAACGGCGAGCAGTTCGGACGCCGCCGATGCCCTCAAACGGACTCGATGCGTCCACACCGGCTGCATCGACTTGCGCAGCACCGGCGAGAACAGCACCGACCACGCCCGGAATTTGAAGAGGGTGCTCGACTACCTGCGGATACAACCCAGTCAGGCGGCGATTCTGTCAGAGGATGACACGGCATTTTCCCAGCAACTGCGATATACGGACCGGAGCGACAGAACGCTAGTGCTGCGGTTTCCGCGCGACATTTCTCATCTTCGCAATGTGTATCGGGACGTCAACCAGAACGCGGATGGACAGAACGCCGCTTCGTCCGTTGAACTTTCGCTGAAGGACGCGGAGAGTGGCGAAGACACCGTGCCGATTTTCTCTGCCGCCCAGACTCCTGCCGCCCAGAACGCAGTGCTGGAAAACATCATCAACGATATACGAGGAAGCCAAGTGCGGTTAGTTGAACTGGCCGCGACGAATGTTTTAGATGCCCTCTTCCTAGCGGAAGTACTGCGGCAGCAATGCCCGGACACGCGATTGCTAGTCGATCAGCCTGATTTATTGTTCGTGAAAGCCGCCCAGACGGCGCCGCTTGGCGGCTTGCTGGCAATTTCCTCTTATCCCCTGTTCCCGGCGTCCCGGCATTGGTCGTTGGACAGCACCGGAACGGAACACCCGGTCCATGAAAACTCAGGCGCGGAAGCCCTCTATAATGCGGTTGCTTCATTGCTCTTGCCTCCGGATCAGCAGTCAAGACTGAATGATTATGCGTGGGATGGCGGCCGATGGCCACGAAGCTGGCTTCTTGAATTGAGCCGCCGCGGATTCTCGCCGGTGGAGTTGCTTCAAAATCGCGAAGCCTCGTGGTATTTTGAAGACCCGTCGAGTTCCAAGGCTAGTTTTCGCCTGGCCATCCCGTCGAAGCTTTGGCTTCTTCTGACTTCGATTTTTGCAGCAGTCAGCCTCGGGCTTTGTGCCTGGATTACATATCTGCACGGGAATAAGTTTGAACTGACATGGTCCGTCGCGGCCACTGATGGACGTCACATTGCCGACGCCTACCGGTTGATGATCCTGTTTTTCGCACTGCTAATACTCGCCGTCGGCCAAGCCATTCTGTATATTCCGCTTCTCGTCGCGGGGGCGCCGATTGATCTGGGTGAGCTTCGCGGGGAGTACGTTTTCCATCTGCTTTCGATCGCAGGAATCGCCGTGCCGTTCGGATTCGCCGTTTGGTTGCTCAAGCCGATTTTTGCTAAGCCGCGTTTGACAGCGATGAGGTATGCGTACGCGGCATTCGGGCTTGCTTTCGCATTTTTGATACCGGCGCTTTGGTATATCGCGTGTTCACGTGCCGAGGGTCACGCCGGCTTTTTCTTTGCTATGCGAGCGGTGGAAATGAATGCCGGCACTTCGCCTTCGCTCCCGATCCTGTTGCTTCTCGCAGCGCTGTTCCTGTTTTCAAGCTGTCATCTGGTGCGCTTTTACTTCGCCATAAGCCACCGCCCAAGAATGTTCACGGCCGCGGTCGACCGGTTCTCAAAAGGCAAGCTTCGCAGCTGCCGAAGGGCGATGAACCGCGTGCTTGTTTGGCCCATGGGCATGAGACCCCGTCAGCAGGTTAATCTCGCGCTGGCCATTGCAGGAGCTCTTGTTTTTGCCGATCTTGTTATGGGAGCGCAGGCAAAGTTGTCTTCGACCGAAGGTAGATGGTTCGACGCCGTGACGTTCATACTCATCTCTTTTGTGACCGCCGCCATTGCGTTGACGACGATCCAAATTAAGGAATGTTGGGCCGCGCTGCAGCAGGTATTAGTCCGCCTCCGCGTTTTGCCTCTTGTGTGCGGCTTTACGCAGTCGCGCGATCCCGGCCAAAAAGTGCCGATTTGGGCGCGTCGTTTTGACCTTCAGTCTCTCGATCTTCCAACGAAGTCAGTCGTTATCCTCCACAATCTTGGGCTGGCAATCACTAATCGCTCATTGTTGTTCCCAGAACTTTGCCCAAACCAGATTTCCACTTGGTATACCGATTATCGGGACACTCTCAGCAACCTCATAGCGGGTACGATTCCGAATAAAGAGGGAACGACCGCTGGCCGGCACGATATCAAAATGGATCGGGCCGCTGTTCGCAAGGAGTTTGGCCATTTGCGCTACCTTGGCGCGACTATTTCACACACCTTGAATGAGCGGCTTGTCGTGCCGGCGTGGATCAAATCGCAATTGCCATTGATGCCTAACTTGCCTGACAAAAAAGCGAAAAGCGGCAATGATTGCGGCGATTCCACGGAGCAACTTCCTTCGGAGCTGGCGGAAACCTTTGTCGTATTCCAATACTCCATGTTCATCAGCTACGGCGTGCGCCAGATTCAGAATTTGTTGTTATCGGTCTCGCTCGGATACGCCTTACTGGTTCTTGCACTGAATGTCTACAGCTTAGAAGCGGCGCGCTCGATCAACAGATTCCTGCTGGTGTGCTTTGTAGTGATCAGTGTGGTCATTTGGCGGGTCATGTCGCAGATGGAGCGAGACCCTATTCTCAGCCGGCTCAGTGGAACAAAAGAGGGAGAACTTAACCGGGAGTTCTATGTGAAGATTATCGGCTATGGCGCCCTGCCGATCGTGACCCTACTCGGCTCGCAGTTTCCCGCGATCGGCCATTTCCTCACTTCGTGGGTGGAACCGTCTCTCGAAGCCTTTAAGTAGGCGTGGGGACTGGTACGACAATTTCGGAGCCGCCTTAGCCGACTCGAATTCAACAAGCTGGCAAAGGCGGCGTCACTTCGGGCGATGAACCAATCGGCGCACTTGCATTTCCGGTCTGGAGTTCTTGCTCCTGATCCGGCTCATGTTCAATGAGCGGCGCTCCGGCGACAGGCTCCTCCAATGGGGGCGGACTCGTGTTCGACACCCCAATCTGCCGGCTCTCCGGGTCGCGTAAGTTCAAGTTGCGCCACAGCTAACTTATCGAACTCACCAGGCCGCGCAATACCGCGCCTCTGTTATAAGGGCTGATCTGGATCCCTGGCAATTCTTTGTGCCCCCGACGGCATGTGCTGCTTATCCAAGTACCGCTCCCGGCTTTCACTCACAATGACCCGCGCGGCATCGGCGTCCCGCCATCCGCCCATCGTCATCGTCTTTCCTTCCAGGTCCTTATAACTTTTGAAAAAGTGTTCGATCTCACGAATCGTGTGCTCGTTCACGTTGTGAATGTTCTGAACTTCCTCAAAGCGGGGATCCCGCGTCGGCACTGCTAAAATTTTGTGGTCTCGCTGTTCCCCGTCCAGCATGTCCAGCACTGCTACAGGTCTCACCTCGCAAACGCAGCCGGTAAAACTAGGCGAGTTCACCAGGCACAGCACATCCAGAGCCTCACCGTCTTCGGCCAGCGTTCCCGGTAAGAATCCGTAATCTCCGGGGTAGTGTATTGGCGAATACAGAGATCGCGCTAGCCGAAACAAGCCCAGCGCCTCGTCAAATTCATATTTATTGCTGGAATCACGCGGAATCTCAACCACCAGCCGTACGACCTGTGGCATGTCCGGGCCGGGATCGGGTTCGAATCGGTGCAGCATACCCCCGAGGCTAGCAAAATGCGGCTTTCGCCCCTCCTAAGGAACTGGCGCAAAACGGGCACGGGATCAAGCGTGCCACCCGAAGAAGTAGCGGGTTCTTCTCCTGTCTGGTGGCGCGCAGCCGTGCCTTTGCCTTCCTTAGGTATCCTGAGAGGGTCAAGACAAACGGTTAAGACCTTAAATATTTGGTCTGTAGCTGGTTCAAAATTGTCCTAAGTTGCATCGAACGGCATGTGAAGTTTAAAACGCGGCAAAAGGGGAGTTTCGGCAAACCCTTCGGCGGTGGTAAAGCGTCTCCCGTAGCTGTTTCCGTTGGAGCAGGCGGCCTAGTGGAAAAAGATTCATGGCTAATGCGAGTTTTGTGAGGATCGTAGCTCTTGTTTGTGGATGTAGTCTGACGTTGGCTTTGCCCATCGCCGCCCAGCCTCCCGCTGCCGGTGGTGGCGCTTCTCCTCAAACGCCGGCCGCTACGGTCGCACCCATCACGCCGCCGCCACAAATGAATGACCCGTCCTATTACGGCAGCGTGCCGCAAGGCACCCCAACAAACACTCCCATCCCCCTCAGTTTGGGTGACGCGATTGACCGCGGCCTTAAGGCTAATTTGGGGTTGCTCACCAGCCAACAATCGGACCGGGAGGTTGCGGCGCAGCGCTTCAAAGCGTTGAGCGGCTTGCTGCCCAAAGTTACCGGTCAAGTGTCAGAGACGGAGCAGCAAATCAATTTGCAGGCTGAAGGTTTCAATATCACCCTTCCGCCCGGTTCGCCCATCCAAATTCCTAGAATCATAGGCCCTTATTCGTACGGATCGGCGCAGGCGAATTTCTCCATTCCGTTCTTCGATTACTCTGCGATCAGCAATTACCGTTCCGCCAAGCAGAACACCAAAGCCGCTGCGTTGTCGATTAAGAATGCGCGCGATCTGGTGGTTCAAGCTGTCGGCAACGCCTATTTATTGATCATCGCGGATCAGGCGCGAGTTGTGGCGACACAAGCCGAAATCGATGCCGACAACGCGGTTTTGACCAATGCGACACGCCGTCACGATGCCGGGACGGGAACCGGAATCGATGTGCTGCGCGCGCAGGTGGAGATGAAGCAGCGGCAACAGGAACTCCTCTCACAATCCAATCAGACCGCAAAAGACAAGCTCACGTTGGGCCACATCATCGGGCTTCCGCTGGGACAAGACTTTACGGTTGCGGACCCTTCGCCCTCAGTCCCGCTGGAGGCCATGTCGCTTCCGGATGCGTTAAAGCAAGCATATGACAATCGCCCGGATTTTCAGGCCATGCAAGCTCAGGTTCGTGCTGCTGAATTTGCCTATCGTGCCGCTAAGGCCGAGCGATACCCCACCCTCACCGCCAGCGGATTTTATGGCGCGCAGGGTCTCGACTTACTAACTAATTCTCACGGCGTATTCTCGGTCGCAGGCAGTGTAAATTTCAACATCTTCGACGGCGGCCGCATCAAAGGTGACATTCAAGAGAACGATGCCGACCTTCGGAACAAGCGCAACGAGATGGAAAACCTTCGCGGTCAAATCGATTACGATGTCCGCAACGCATTGCTCGACTTGAAGTCCGCCGCGGATCAGGTCAGCGTCGCGAAAAGTAATCAGGGACTGGCAGATGAAACGCTTAAGGAATCTCGGGACCGTTTCGGCGCCGGAGTTACTAACTCGGTCGAAGTCGTCCAGTCTCAACAACTGGTGGCCGAAGCCTACGAGAATCTAATCAACGCACAATATCAGTACAACATCAGTAAGATCTCGCTCGCACGCGCTCTGGGATTAGCGGAAGCGGGCATTGCCGCCTACTTCAAGCATTAAACTCTGGGTCTCCGCGGCTCACTTACCGATACAGAACGTCGCGAAGATCCGGTTCAAGATGTCGTCCGCCGTTGTCGCACCAGTGATTGCGTCAATTGGTTGCAGCGCCGCGTACAGGTCCAGCAACAGCATTTCGTGCGGTATCGCAAATGCCACGGCTTGACGGGCGTGCCCTAACGCTTCCCGGCTTTCATCGAGCAGCGCCTTGTGTCTCACACTAGTGATCACGCCGCTTTCTGGAGACGCCAACCCAGCAGGTGCTAAGCGCCGGAGTATCTGTTCACGCAACTCTTCGATCCCTTCGCCGGTTACCGCCGACACCGGCACCAAATCGTCCACATCTGTTAGTCGCCTTGTAAGATCGCGTTTATTCCCAACAATCAATGGGCGCCGCGCGGCTAACTTCTCCAGCAACTCTCGATCTTCCGTTGTAAGACTGGCCGATAAGTCCAGCACCAGCAGGGTCAGGTCCGCGTCCGCGATCGCCTGATGGCTGCGTTCGATGCCCAGCGTCTCCACGAGGTCCAATCCCTGTCGAATGCCAGCCGTATCGATTAATCGAACAGGTACGCCGTCAATCGTCATACTTTCAGAAACGGTGTCGCGCGTTGTGCCCGGAGTGCCGGTGACAATGGCCCGATCCTGCTCTAACAAACGGTTGAACAGACTGCTCTTGCCCACATTCGGGCGCCCGGCGATGGTTAGCGTAAAGCCGGAAAACACCAGCTTCCCGGCCGCAAACGTCTCAATCAGCTGGGTAACGCCACGTTCAATCGGATCCAGCCGCCTCAAAATCTCTTCTGGAGGCGCCACGCTGATGTCGTCCTCCGCAAAGTCAATTCCAGCCTCGAGCAATGCGATCAATTCCACTAGCTGCTCCTTCAACGGCCGTATGCGCCGTGAGACGGAGCCCTCGACTTGCTGCGCCGCCACACGGGCCTGATACAAAGTCGTAGCTTCGATCAATTCCCGTACCGCCTCGGCCTGTGGCAAATCGATCCGCCCATTCACATAGGCGCGCAGCGTGAATTCGCCCGGTTCCGCCAATCGTGCTCCTGCCCAAGCCGCCCGCTCCACGCAATGCCGCAACACGACAGGAGCGCCGTGGCACGAGATTTCGATCACATCCTCAGCAGTGTAGGACCGCGGCCCTTCGAAAAACGTCACCACCACCTGGTCCACGACGGCGCCGTCGCTGTCCGTTAATTCGCCGAGTTGACTCGACCACGATTTCCAATGCGGTTCACCGGCGAAGCGCACCATCCGTTCCGCCATATCCCGCGCAGCGCGGCCGGACATGCGTACAACTCCCAGCCCGGCAGTTCCGAGCGGCGTCGATAAGGCCACAATCGTGTCGTCAAGTCTCATCTCTTCTAACTGAATGGACCGCTTGGGTCGAACAATCCTCGAAATCTCCGGCTTTCGCCAGCATCCATCAAGCGATGGATAAAGTATCTCTGCCCGATTATGCCGTCATTGACTTAAGTCATATAGCGCCGCACATAACCGGCGTGAACATCCTGATGGTGAACGTCTATGCGGTTTCGAGCCCCGACGGCGGCTGGAGCCTTATCGACGCGGGAGTTCCTGTCTCGGCAGGGTTCATCAGGCGCTTCGCCGAAAAACGCTTCGGAGCAGATGTGCCGCCGCAAAACATCATCATCACGCATGGCCACTTTGACCACGCCGGCTCGCTTGCGGAATTGGCCGACTATTGGCAGGTACCGGTCTACGCCCACCCTGACGAATTCCCATATCTGACTGGGCGCCTCGCCTATCCGCCGCCCGACACGTCAGTCGGTGGAGGTTTGATGACCGCGCTGGCGCCTCTTTATCCACGTGGCCCGATCGATGTGAGTGCCCATCTTCAGGCGCTTCCGCCCGACGGCAGTGTTCCAGGTCTCGCTTCTTGGAAATGGATCCACACTCCCGGCCATACGCCTGGCCATATCTCGCTGTATCGTGAAGTGGACGGCGCGTTGATCGTCGGCGACGCGTTCTGCACGACCAAGCCGGAGTCGTTTATTGATTCCATCGCAACTGGTAAGGCCGAATTGCACGGACCTCCTGCTCATATGACGTCTGATTGGCAAGCTGTCCGTAAGTCAATTGAAACGCTGGCTGCGCTTCGTCCTTCAGTGGTCGCTCCCGGTCACGGCTATCCCATGGTTGGCCCTGAAGTCGCCGATGCGCTGGAATACATGTCCGTCAATTTCGATCGTGTCGTATTACCGGAAAGCCATCGCAGTGGAACGGGCGCGAAAGCGACGACTAACTAATTATCTGCCTGAGCTAAGCCACTAGAAATACGGCACCTACACGTAACATTTACACGTTAGTTAAATTTGTGTTCGCTTTTTAGTCGGATGTTGACTACGGTGATTCCAGGCTTCCAAAACAGTGTTAAACTAAGTCAACTTTGGGTCCAGAGTAAGCCTTCCTAACGAGGTCAGTAACATGTTTGGTAGTTTAACTAGCCGCAGTATTGCTGTTTCTCGACTTTTAAGTAGACATGCGCTTCCACTGGCAGTCATGGCATTTGGCTGTTTTCTGCATGTTACAGCGCTTGCCCAATCAACAGGCGCTATAGCGGGCACGGTCTCGGACGTTACTCATGCTGTCATTGCCAACGCCAAGGTCAGAATCACCAGCTTGAGCACTGGCACAACACGCGAGATCGCCACCGATAGTGCTGGTCTATATTCACTTCCGTCACTCGCGCCGGGTGGTTACAAAATTGAGGTACAAGCTCCTGGCTTACAAACGGTAACTGCTAATGACCTGATCGTAACCGTCGATACCACGACGACTCAGAATTTCACGTTAGGCGTTGCGACCAGCACCCAAACTGTGGAGATTCAAGCAACTGCACCGTTAGTCGATGCAACATCCGTCTCCGTCGGAGGAGTTGTCAATCAACGCACGGTACAGGAGATTCCGCTGAACGGCCGCCACTTCATTGACTTGGCTTTGCTGATTCCCGGCTCGGTGACACCTCCGGCAAACGGCTTCCTGACCGCCCCTCTAAGAGGCCAAGGCTCATTCTCGTTCAACTCCGCAGGGGCCCGTGAAGATGAGGTGAACTTCATGATCAATGGCGTGAACATGAGCGACAGCGCCCAGAATCAGATC
>JBARMQ010000512.1:0-9278 GCA_049802535.1 Bryobacteraceae bacterium
CGCTAGGCCTATCCCGCTCGGCGGCGCTCGACCACAGGCGGTTGCGGTTGGAACGAAGGGTTGCAAGGCCAAGGAACCGCAGCCTTCTTTGATCGAATTTTGCCTCCTATTGGGAGATTTAGTATGACTTCGCGCAGCGTTCCTGGCAATACCTTGCGTCTCGCTGTCATCTGCGCCGTTTCGGCTGGCTTATTACTGACAGCCGCTGAACCGGAACATGACCCAGCTTCGATGCAGACGTTTCAGATTCCGAGCCACGGCTCGCTGTTAAACGCGCTGGTATACGTCGCGGCAGGCGCGGGGCCGCACCCAGCCGTTGTTCTGCTTCACGGCTTTCCCGGGAACGAGCGGAATCTCGATCTAGCCCAGGACATGCGCCGAGCCGGATGGGATGTTCTCTACTTCAACTATCGGGGATCCTGGGGCTCTCCGGGAGATTTTTCTTTCTCCCACTGCATCGAAGACACGGCGGCGGCGGTTGCTTATCTTCGTCAACCGGACACCGCGAAATTGCTGCGTCTCGATCCGAAGCGCATCCTGATCATCGGACACAGCATGGGCGGATTTATGGCGGTACAAGAGACGGCGGCCGACCAATCCATTGCGGCCATGGGAATTATCTCCGCGGCCGATTTGGCTGGCCGGATACCGGCATCATTGCCCGAAGATCGCCAGGCGGCCGTCATCGAAGCTCTCAGCCGGGGGTATGCGAATGAAGGCATGGCGCCTCTTGCCGGCTGCACTCCGGAAGGACTCGCTCGCGAAACTCTCGCGAACGCCGCCCAATGGAACTTTCTAAGCAAGGTTGATGCAATTAAGAACCGGCCGGTCCTCATCGTTACGTCTAACGATGGCCTTGCGCCACGCAACGACCAATTCGCGGCTGCATTGCGGGGGAACGGAGACAATCACGTCACGACGGTGCACTTCGATACAGACCATTCGTATTCGGATCAGCGCACTGCACTTTCACATGCAGTCCTCGAGTGGTTAGGCACTCTATTTCCGGCGCACGGCGAATAGATTCCTGAAGGTCGAGAGCTGAAGCGAGCAACGGACTCAGGCCCGTTGCGCCGATTCTGTGTCGATTGTTGAAGCTGCCCAAGGGCACTCACGGCTTAGAATAAAGTGCGTGAAGACTGTTCTTTTGTGCTCACTTGCGACGGTGTTTTTACTGGCCTCTTGTTTCAGGAGCGGCCTCAGTAATCGCACCGCGACCGACTCCTCGATGTGGGCTAGCATTCCATCGGCCACCATTGTCCGGCCAGGAACTACTTTCAAGGCCAATCCGAACCCCATTATTGTTCACCCGCCGACGCACCTGGGAAAAACAACGCTCACTTGGCACGCGCCCGTTGCTAGTGTCGAAATTCATCTGGGCTCAGCAGGCGGCAAGCTGTTCGCGCAAGGTGGACACGATGGCACCGCCGAAACTGGCGACTGGGTCTCAAACAATATGGTGTTTTACCTGCAAGACGCAACCGCGTCTAAGCCGACCGATCAAAGCGCGACGTTGGCCATGCTGCCGGTGGCGGTTCGCTAAACGAACACAGTCGATTCCTTTCTACAAAGTTTAATTTTTCTATAAACCTCCTACTCATCGAGAGACACCATTCCGTACGCTATACTCACTGCATGATGGAGGGGGTATTTCGTTGGAGAAGTTTGATCCGGAACAGGACAAATCAACTGGGGTGTCCGAGCCGCCGCTTTCTGATTGCTTGTGTTTGCTTTAGCCCGCTTCTGGCGTTGACGGCCTGCAGCTCGCCCGGACCTCCGCCACCTCCAGCAGTTATCTTGCGGCCTGGCGTTACGCTTCGCGCCGATCCAAATCCTATAATCCCTGAGGCCGGCGGCAAGACCGGGAAGACTACCGTCTACTGGAAGGCGCCTGTCAAAGAAGTTCAACTGCGGCTGGGCGCGCCCAACGGAACCCTTTGGGGCAACGGACCAGGCACCAGCCACTCTGAAACTGGCGCTTGGGTCTCGAATGGAATGACGTTTTACCTTCAGGACAACACGGCACCGAATCCCACTGACCCTAGCGCGACGCTCGCCAAGCTTACGGTCTTCGTCAAGCTGCCGTAGCTGTTCGCGGAAGTTGCCTAGACCCGGTAACGTCAGCTCTTCCGCACCCTTGTTCGGGAGTTTGTAAACCGTTGTCGGATTTCACTCAATTACTGAAGCACAACCGCAACTACCGGTTCACCTGGGTCGGCCAAATTGTCAGCGAGGCGGGCGATCATTTCAATAATGTTGCCGTTCTCGATCTAACCCTGCGCTACACCCACAGTGGCTTCGCCGTGGCGGGCATTATGTTGTCCCGCGCGATCCCGGCCATTTTTGCGGGTCCCGTCGCCGGCGTCCTCCTCGATCGGTATGACCGGCGCCGCATCATGATCGCGAGCGACTTGCTCCGCGCCGTGATCGCTCTCGGTTTTATCGCCGCTGTTGGCTATCGTCTGACGTGGCTTCTCTACGTCTTAAGCGCACTGCTTATGGGCGCTTCGCCGTTCTTTACCGCTGGCCGATCGGCCATACTTCCGTCGATTGCCAGCAAGGACGAGCTGCACACGGCTAATTCGCTTACGCAAACCACTGGATGGATCACGCTCACTATTGGAGCGTATTTTGGCGGGACGACAGTAGCTCAATTCGGCTATCAAATCGCCTTCGTCTTTAACTCACTCTCATTTTTCGTCTCGGCATTTTGTATTTCGCGCCTCCGTTCACCCGAAGGCCACTTCCGCGCCGACGATCTCGCCCTCAATGAGACTAAGGTTGTGCGGCCTTGGCAGGAATATCGCGAAGGCTTGCGCTGCATGGTCTCAAATCCGCTAATTCTCGGGATTGGGCTGCTATCGGTGGGCTGGGCTAGCGGCGGTGGTGCGGCGCAAGTGCTCTTTACGCTGTTCAGCGAACAAGTATTCCGGCGCGGTCCCGCCGGACTTGGCGAGCTCTGGAGCATCGCCGGAGTCGGTCTCGTTCTCGGCGGCATTGTCGGAAATCGCCTCGGCAAGACGATCGGCTTCCGTGCTTATAAACGGACGGTTCTGTTCTGCTTCCTGCTGCACGGTGGAGCATACATCGTCTTCAGCCAAATGCAGAGTTGGGGATGGGCGCTCTTCTTCATGGGCTTATCGCGGGCGGCCGTCGCAGTGAGCTCGGTTCTGAATTGGTCTATCTTGCTGAAGCACGTTGAAAACCGGTTCCGCGGACGCGTCTTCTCGACCATAGAGACGATGAATTGGTCGACCATGATGCTATCCATGCTCGCCGCCGGCACCGCGTCCGTCTATTTCAGCGTGCGGGCTATCGGCGCCACGTCGGGTATCTTCAGTTCGTCGACCGCCGTCTTTTGGGGTTTAGCGGATGCGTCAGGCAAACTCCCGGAGCCAGCGCTCACCGAAGACGACGCAGCGGTTGAAATCCACGGCGACCCGACTTCGTAGTGTAGCGAAAAGGCCCGACAACTAGTCAAGGATAAATTGTGAGCACGAGAACATGGGACGCAGTTCTTGGAGGAAGGCGTTCGTCAGCTCCGGCGTAAGCCGCTTGCGGCGCTCGGCGATGTCCAAAACGATACGATACGAATAGTACGCCTGACCCACGCGGCATGTACGAGCTACGCGATCCGTCTATTCGACAGCGGATAGTCTTGGCAGCACTGGCTGCGCTGTGGGTTGTTTTGGCTTGGTGGTTGCTGTTCGGCGGCGGACTCGAAACCGTTGGCGCTTGGTTTGGATGGAGTTGGGAAGCGGGTAATCCCACTCGGCGTGCCTGTCTCGCGGCCGCGCTGTCCATTTATTACATTCGCCTCTTATTCACGGAGTTCGTTTTCCTGAAACGCGGAGTAAGTTGGACAGAGGTGCTGAGCATCGTACCGTGGGTGTTCTGCATTTACGCGTTGCTGGCAGTTGCAGGTGGACGAAACACCGCCCCGATGGGAATAGCTGGAGTGATTGGGCTGTTCTTCTTCGTATTGGGATCGTGGATGAACTCCTTTGCAGAGTACACACGGCACGTTTGGAAGCAGCATACTGACAATCGCGGACAGCTGTACACGCGAGGCCTCTTCCGATATTCACGGCACCCGAATTACTTCGGAGATCTCATTTCGTTTACCGGCCTTTGCCTGATTTCCGGACGCTGGGTTACGGCAGTGATTCCGGCGATCATGCTCGCCGGTTTCGTCTTCGTAAACATCCCCGCCCTTGATTCTCATCTCCACGATAGATATGGCGAGGCGTTTGACCGGTATGCGGCCAACACACGCAAGCTGATTCCGTTTGTTTATTGACGGCGATCTGTGGCCGTTATTCTTGCGCTCGACGGGTAATTGACTTCCATTTTTATTTCCCTTACAGTGTTAGATAAATGCCTAGACCCGACTCTCTTGGCCAATTCGAGCAACTTGTGCTGACCGCCATCCTTACGTTGCGCGAAGATGCTTACGGCGTAACGATTCACGCAAAAGTTCAAGAACTCACCCAGCCAAAGCCAGTCTCACTTGGCGCAGTTTACGTCACCTTGGATCGCCTGGAGGATAAAGGATTCATCGCGTCCTGGCTCTGCGATCCTACGCCTGAAAGAGGCGGCCGGTCAAAACGCTTCTACCGTCTTCAGGCTCTTGGTGAGCGGGCTTTGGAAGAGTCGGCAGTCACCGCCAAGCGCATTTGGGATGGAATCCTCGAGGTTTGGGGAAAGGATTGGGGAAAACGTTGGGTTAAGGGGATGCGCTGATGCATCCTGGCCCACCAAAGGCCGCCGAAGCGTTCGTCGGAATTCTCATTCCGCCAGCATGTCGGGAGGAGGTTCTTGGTGATCTAAGGGAACGGTATCGCTCGCCAACCCATTACGCCGTTGAGGTTTTGTCCACAGTTCCCCTGGTCATCCTCAGTAGAATTCGCCGGACCGCCGATCTGCAGGTGATCCTGATACAAGTTTTCGTATGCTATGTGTCGTTCTTAGTCGCAGCGTGGTTCATCGATCCATCGCTTCTCCGCCGGCAGTTCGAGCTCTGGCGCCTCGCTATTCCCCCCGCAACGGCTATTGTTGGATTATTATTCGAGGACGCGTATGCCAGCCCCCCACTTCGATCGCCTTTGAAGCTGGTACGCGGCCCCGCGGTCGGCCTTGGCGTCGCGCTGATAGTGCAAGGCATCCTTTGGACGACTCACCCGATTCTCGCCATTCCGCGCTCCGTTGCATTTTTGGGATGCGCAACCAGCCTGCTGTTGTCGTCTTCGGTCCGGCTACTCTTTCCGCCGTTCACGAATCAACTTCAAGGAGCGAACGCGCCGACGTTTTGGCTGAAGCAGGCGACCGCTCCCAGCGTCTTGCCGAACGGACTGACACTCATCTTGAAGTGTGTCGCGATTCTTGTTACGATTGCCGCCGCGGGCACTTGGATTGCCGAACGTTTCTTGCTACCAAAGCTAGAAGTAGTTGCCGTGCCTCTGGTAGCGCTAATTGCCTATCAGCTATTGAAACGAGGCTAGGCATGCCGCTTACCCGATCGAAAATCTCGCATCGCCTTCGATAACCTGTGCGCTGAGTTTCGGCTTCCGTGCTTATAAGCTGTGCGGATCGAGTTCGTTAAGCTACTCTATGCGCCCAAGTCGCAAAGGACCACTTAATAGATGACCCCACTCTCACCACCGCTCGACCCTACTCACGTGACAGCCAACAAGCTCCACTTCCAAGAAGCAAGGTATCAGCCCGATAAGGTACTAGAGGCCCAAAAAGCCCTCTGGCGCACATTGGGAGTCGACGGAGCAACACAGCGGACCGCTGCGGAAAACTTCCTGATCATTGGAGAGCCCTTCAAGGATGACGATGGAACAATCTGCTCGAAAGTTTTTAACCAGGAACTTTTCAAGCCTTACAAAGAACCCTGTCTGACGACGCTTCATTCAAGCGACACTTGCTCGAACGTTAAGAAGCGAAATGACGGCATGGTCGTATGGAAACACGTTGGCGACGATGAGGGCCAAGTACGCGACTGGTACGCCGGCATCGGGGCCGAGGCAAAGGACGGTCGTGTGTTGTTCAATCTCCATTACAAGGACGCATGGGAGGCGTTGTTTCACGAACCAGTTCATGAGGCTGCGCCGTCCGGTGGAATCGGAACATCCCCGCGCTGGACTTACGAGGGCTATTGCGAGATTTTCGCCAAACAGCTTGCTGCCTGCATGGGCTTCACAGGTTACAACATCGAATCGGGTCCATATGGCGCCTATGCGCGTGAAGTGCAGAAGTTGATCGACTTTACTTCGGAGACCTATGTCGCACGAGCCTATTTCGTAAACGATGAATGGTCGTATAGCTTGCTCGCGCCGCTATGGTACAGATCCGTTTTAGGTCACGACATCTCCGGCAACCTTGCGCACTACATTCCAGCCGAATTAGTACCTGTGCCTAGTAAGGTCGATGACTTGCTGAAGGCCGTTAGACGGCCGGCCAAGCCGGCATGGTACAAACGTTGGGTTGGTCTTTTCGGTACTACGCAACAGATGCCCGCCTTGACGGCAGTTGGAGGTCTCGGCGGACTTCCTAAGCTCGGGTTTCCTCCCACCAAGTCTCCCGTCAGCACCGGTACTCCCTTACCCACGCAAACGGGGCCACAGGTCGAGACCATCGTGACGAACGTTACATTTAATTCATACATGCGAAAGTTTTGGGCGGTCGATAAATAGAGGGTCCTTGCATGAGCCGGGAATCCTCGATCACCTTCGCCGCAAAGCCGGTTGCGTCAGCCGATGAGTGGAAGAAGAAAAGAACCGCTTGCCACTCACCCGATCGAAAATCGCGCATCGCCTTCGATAACCTGTGCGCTGAGTTTCGGTGATTCATTCGTTCGCCATAATTTCGTGCGGCAACGGACGCGATACCGGAGTGGTCCTCCATCTGTACCCGCACTTCGCTCCAATGGTCTTGGAATGCAGACGAATTCCGTCTCGAATGCATCGTTCGAAGCTCGAACCACAGCGTAGCCATGCCCACCCATGTCGACGAACGAAAGGTGCGGCGAAAGCTCGAGATTTGAGAGAGCGTGTGCCTTGTCCAAGTCTCCGCTCTTGGCGTATTCCAGACAAGATCGCACCCCATGGCGTACCAGTAAATTAACCGTCGGCTGCGGCTTAGTGTCTGCGGGCGATTGACCCACGAATAGCGGCCGCAAGGGGTGTTCCTTAGGGAAGGCATGCTCCAAGGCTTCTACCATGCCGGGCGCCGAAATGGAGCCGACAACAAACGCAATTCCTACGGCATCGGCCGGATTCGGCGGCAAAGACTTTACCGCCAGTCCCGCCCAAAAGCTGTGGCGGTCCCCCGCTATTGTCGCGAACCCGGTGATGCCATGCTCGCGCACAAAGTCGTAGATTTCGCCGCGTTCGACATAAGCGTTGCTGTGGTCGCCATTGGCGAAGCCCGCCGCGCCTGCCCCGGGCCAAGGTTTAGTCAGGCCAGCCGGCAAGTTCTTGGGGTCGGCCCGCATATCTAGAGTGGCCGTTGTGTTGCCCCAAATCTTCCAAGTTGCCTTTGATTCCCGCAGCCGCTTCAGAAACCACTGCTTCTGCTCCGCGCCAAGAATGGTTTGCGCCGGAGCATCCTTGCCGAAGTTTGCCACTTCCGAATCGCCGTATTTGATCGACCCCGGAGGATGGCCGCCGTTATATGAGCGGCCCGCATCGAGTATTTCCAGCGCCTCTTCCGGAAACATTTCCGGAAAGTCCGCGCTCGAAAACGCCCTTGCTTCCGGCCGGTCCGTTAGATCTTCCGAGCGATAGCTTCGTTGATCGGTGATGATCAATTCAACGTGCCGGCCCCAGCGAAGCGCTCGATAGCCTGTCAGACTGCGAATCGCGACCAGATTATTCGGTTCCGTGCCGAGGCCGTGATCGTCAAATTGCGTCACCGGGACGTCGGCCACCTTCGGCGGATTGAAGCTTTCCAGCGATGGACCGCTCGGCTTCGTGATGCGCGCTAACCGATATTCAAAAAATGCCTGGTTTGCCGCCACTTTTCGCGTCTGTGCCGGCCTTGTTGTCTCGCCAAACTTCTGAAGGCTTTGCCATCCCTTCCAACTGAACTCATGGTTGTCCCACATATCGACGAACGGCCACCGGGCGCGCGCATCTTGAATATCCGGGTCATGCAAATAGGCGCGATAGATCGCTCGATAGTCATTTACGTCGGTGGGGATGTGAAAGTCTTGAATCTTCTCGCCATTCGCATAGCGCACGATATCGCGCAGCTTCCGGTCGTACATGCCTTGCGGACGATCTTCCGGATACCAGACGATTTCGTAGATGAAGTCGCCAAGGTGCAGTACGAAACCCAACTTGTCGTGCTCGGCTGCACGCTCATCTTCAAAAATCATTCGGCGATAGGCGTTCTGCGCACCTTGGTTGGCGTTCTGACAACTAACGAAAGCGAATCGGACGGGCCGGTCGTCGTGTTCCGCGGGAGCCGTAATCGTGCGTCCGATTCTGCTGCCGCATCCGTCCGAATCGATGAAGCGGTACCAGTAAACGGTCGATGGCTTCAAACCGCCGGCAAGGACCCGGCAAGTCCAGTCGGCTTCTGCGGCGACATGTGTCTCAGCATTTGCGATAACGCGTTGAAAATGGTTGTCTTCAGCAATCTCAACGTTTAGCTTTCGTGCGCCGCTCCCTGAGTTATAGGGACGTCGAGTCCAAAGCAGCACGCTGGTTGAGTCGGGGTCACCGGACGCTACCCCTTCCGGAAAAAAGTCGCGGCACTCGCGCCATTTGCTAGCTGACGGCTTCGCTGGTCCGTACGCCCACGCTGCGGTTGCTCCCAACCCCATCGCCATCCGAACAAATGCCCGGCGATTCATGCCCGTCATTCTGACACCCCTGTAACCATGGTAGTTCCCGGAGGCGCCTGACGGCGAAAATACTGCCTCGCATCAGCTCGAAACAGAAAGTAGGCAAATAGCGCGAGCAGCAAACTATGGACCGCCACCTGTTGCCACGAGTTGAAGATGCTAATAACGACGTGAAGTCCAATCCAGCCGATCGCCAGCCAGCGCGCCCAGTCACGTCTCCTGAGCATGTACGTTCCGCTCACGATTGCCATTGCCTCCACAACCGCAATCCAAATGATGTCCTGTGGAAAAGGCTGCCATCGCTTGACCTGCGTTATGTGGAATATCAGACCGAGGGAGCCGGTCGCTATGAGGAGCCAGCTAATGATCGTGGTTGGTAGCGGGCGCTTCTTCATAGGCGTATTAATCCTTCGCGGCTGGCGCG
>JBARMQ010000513.1:0-2795 GCA_049802535.1 Bryobacteraceae bacterium
GCCCGCACCAGGATGGCTTCAATTTCGGGCCGGCTCAGCGACTCAATATCGAGGAGTCCGCCACTCATATGCGTTAGCTACTTCGCTTCCTGTTCAGGAGGATCTGGAAATCTTTCGACCAGCATGACCTTCTCCGCTCCGTCGATTTCCTGAAACTTTACTTCGATGATCTCGCTAGCGCTGGTTTGAACCATACGGCCGATATAACGAGCTTCAATGGGAAGTTCGCGATGGCCGCGGTCAATTAACACCAGCAATTGAACTCTTGCCGGGCGTCCATGATCAAAGAGCGCGTCGAGAGCGGCACGAATCGTGCGGCCAGTATAGAGGACATCGTCCATCAGGACGATATCCTTGCCAGTCACCGCAAAATCAATTTGCTTGGCTTTAACGTGGGGCAGGTCGCCGATAGTCGAAAGATCGTCGCGATACAAGTTGATATCGAGGATGCCGGTAGGAACGCGGCGCTTTTCCAAACTGTCAATCTTAGCCGCGAGCCGCTCAGCCAGCGGTACCCCGCGGCGTTTGATCCCGATGAACGCAAGCCTGTCGAGATCGGCCGTTTTCTCAAGAATTTCGTGCGCGAGACGAACCAACGTACGGTCGATCTCGGAGGCGCTCATAAGCTGCCTTTTGTCGCGAACGGTGGGCATGAATCCTCAGTGCAGCGTAACACGGGGATAACGTAGCGTCGGAGCTTACCGGTTAAGTCGGCCTCGAATCTTTCGAGCGAGCTTTTCGATGTTTTCCGTCTTCTTGACAGACGCCACAGGCACGACATAATCGCCTGCTTTAACTAACTGTTCTTTGAGTTGTTGCGCCAGCGCGATCAGTTGATCGGCGTCTTTGAGAGCGGCTTCATGTTCTCGCTTTGCGATCGCGTTGTTTTGTGATTTGCCGTCCGGTAACTTGCGATCGTCATCATGATCGCCGGGAGGCTCAGGCAATGGCGGGTAAACGGGAGGTTCTTGGATCGGAACGCGTCCATTGGCGGGGAGGACCGCTGATGCGAGAAGCGCCGCCAAAGCCGCTCTGCGGTCTAGCGCCATACGGTTGTTATGATAAGCCACTTATGACCAAGGACCCGATTACGAAGGCATACGGGAACGTTTTGCTATGGAAGTAGGAATAGGGGTCGTCGGAACAGGCAACGTCGGCCTGGGAACGTTGCAGATCCTGTCGGAGAATCGTAAATCGATTGAAGAAAAACTCGGATTTCCGATTTGCGTGAAGGCGGTCTCAAGCCGCGGCGTGCACAGCAAGACGTTGCCGGAGTTCGCTTACGAGGTGCCCCGCACTGCGGATTGGCGCGAGGTAGTTGCCAATCCGGCGGTAGAGATTGTTGTCGAAGCCATTGGCGGAACCGGGACTGCGGCGCAACTGGTCGAAAGCGCGCTTCGAAATAAGAAATCGGTAGTGACGGCTAACAAGGAGCTAATGGCGCTTCGCGGCGCTGACCTATGGGCGTTAGCCAATGAAAATGGCGTGAATTTGGCGATGGAGGCGAGCGTCGCCGGCGGCATCCCCATCCTCTCCGTGTTGCGGGAAGGCATTGCCGGAGATCGTGTACGAGCGCTGTACGGAATTTTGAACGGCACCAGCAATTTCATACTGACGGAGATTGAAAAGAGTAACGCCGCCTTTGATTCCGTTTTGAGCGAGGCGCAGCGTCTCGGATATGCCGAAGCGGATCCTTCGGCCGACGTTGACGGATTAGACGCACGTTCGAAGCTATCAATCCTCGCGGCATTGGCATTCGGCGAGAAATTGACACCCTCCGACATCTTCACTGAAGGCATTCGGCGATTGATGCCAGTGGATTTCGAGTATGCCCACCAATTGAAGCACACCATCCGTTTACTGTGTTCGGCGCGGCAGAGCGAGCAGGGCATGTGGCTTTCCGTACGGCCGAGTCTGATTCCGCAATCGGCGATCCTGGCGCAAGTAAAAGGCGCGTACAACGCAATCTGGATTCGCGGCGCCTACGGGGAAGACACGTTCTACTATGGGCGTGGGGCCGGATCTAAGCCCACCGGCGTGGCGGTAGTGAGCGACCTGATGCGAGTTGCAAGAGAGATTCGCTTCGGCAGCCCCGCGCGCGTAAGCCCGTTCGCGCATGAGCGTCTAGGTGTCTATCGCCCGCTACCGATCGCGACGATCGAGTCACGATTTTACCTGCGATTTCGGGTAGAAGACAAAGCTGGCATTATCGCGATGCTTGCAACCATTCTGGCCAATCACAAGATTGGACTAGATGCGGTATTGCAACTTCCAACCGAAAACTGGCGCGATCTGCCGTTTGTCATCACGACCGAACCGGCCAAGGAACAAGCAATACGAGACGCCATGGCCGAAGTAAGAGCGCTCGATTTTCTGATTGAGCCGCCGCTGGCAATGCCGATGGAAAGAGGCTTCTGAATTGCCTCTCTGGGCAAGGTGCTACCGCGAGAACACCGAGCGCAGCCTTTGTTACCATTTGGAGAGCCGCCAACTGACGGCGGCGCCCACCAGGAGAGGTGGCTGAGTGGTCGAAAGCAGCGGTTTGCTAAACCGTCGTAGGGTCAAAAACTCTACCGGGGGTTCGAATCCCCCCCTCTCCGCCATAAGATTCTAAACCTTTAATCCCCTAGCCTGGCGACGGACCCAAAGTCCGCAGCCGTTCCATCAACATCTTCGGATTGCGCCGGTCATCAAGCAAGCGATGATGATTGTCTCGCCGTCCGTTACATACGAAACGACCACTGGGAATTTAGCAACTCGGGCTTTGCGGATCGTCTGGAACACAACTGGGTATC
>JBARMQ010000514.1:0-2329 GCA_049802535.1 Bryobacteraceae bacterium
GCGGACGAACGATCTTTAGGGCGCCGTCACCGTTACTTTTATCTTGCCGCGGGTATCTCTCCCAGCCCAGCGACGGACTCAGGGAATATGACAGATCTGGTGGTGCTGTTAAGGCGGTAGCATGGTCGTTCACGCTCCATGCTGTTACAACAAGCTGGGAACATGAGCTGAATCTTCCATTACCAGGGACGGCCGTCAAACAAACAGTCTGCCGCCGCTCTCTTCCAGACTCAGCAAGTGCGCTTTCGTCTCGAGGCCGCCGGCGAAGCCCGCAAGTTTTCCCGATGAACCGATCACACGATGGCAAGGCACGATGATGGATATCGGGTTTCTTCCGTTGGCTGCGCCGACAGCCCGCACGGCCTGGGGATTCCCCAACTGTTTCGCCAGTTGCCCATAGCTTCTCGTTTCGCCGAACGGTATCGCCAGCAAAGCATGCCACACATTCTTCTGGAAGGGCGTACCCCGCATATCAAGCGGTACCGAGAAGTTTTTTCGCTTCCCGGCAAAGTACTCCCCCAACTGTCGCTCGGTATCAAGAAGGATGGGGTGCTTTGCATTTTCCACGAGTTCGTTCAGACGGACACGAGTCGGCTTGTCGTTCTGCCATAGTATGGCTACGAGCCCCTGATCGCTGGCGACCAACTTCAGTTTTCCCACGGGCGAATGAATCATCTTGTAAGACAAACTCATAAAATCCGATTCCTTGTTCAACCTGTAATCACAGAGTTGTTTGTAAGTATCTTGCTGTCGACAGCCCAAAGGTGTTGGGCTGCATAGGCGCGCCACGGCCGCCAGGACTCCGCACGTCCCAAAAGGTTCGCGGGGGTCACCGCAGTTCCATCGATCGAAGCCGCGCCGCGCAACAATCCTATGTCGCTCGCAGGAAATGCATCCATCTCACGAACAGCGCGAAGAGCGATGTATTGTGCAGTCCATTCGCCAACGCCGCGGATGGCTTTGAGACGTGCAACCGTCTCATCGACGCCGCCGAATGGACGGAAAAGATTGACATCTGCCACCGCCGCCTCCGCGACCGCCTTCAGTGTCGCCAACCGCGCGGCGGGCATACCCAACCCGATCGTGGGAGCTGAAGCCAATCGCCGGGCAGCAGGAAATACATGCGACAGCGCTGGGTGAATTCGCGACGATTGGGGAACAGAGCGGCCGTGCAGTTTGACCAATTCGCCCGCCAGTCTGCGAGCCGCGGCGACCGTGATTTGTTGACCGAGGACCGCACGCACAGCGATCTCAAACCCGTCCCATCCGCCAGGAGCCCGCAGACCGGGCCGGAGTGTAACCAGCGGGGCGAGGGCGGGGTCCGCCGACAAATGTTGATCGATGGTTTCAATATCCGCTCCCAGGTCGAACTGGCGGCGTACCCGGGCGACAATGGCAGGCAACGACTTCACATTCGGAAACCGGATGCTGACCTCAAGACTCTCCTGTTTCAGCAGGTGACAGACCGCAATACTTCCCGCCTCGCCGTCGACTTCTACCGTTCGCTGATAGCGGTCAGCTTCCACCAGTTCGATCCCCGGAATCGCACGCGCACGCAGAAAGGCGAGCATGTTTTCCCAATCGTAAGGAGCGCGATAACGAAGGCGCAGAACGATGTCCTTCCCCTCTTCCCTGCCACTTTTTCTGCGGAGTGCCCGCGGAGGACGGTGGAATAGCTGGAGAAACGTCTCGTTGAATCGCCTCACGCTGCTGAAGCCGGCTTCCTCTGCGACGTCGGCCATCGGCATCTGGGTATCGTGGATCAGTTGTTTTGCGAACAGCACCCGCCGTGTTTGCGCAACCGAGACGGGAGAGGCGCCTAGATGCTGGAAGAAAAGCCGGCGTAGCTGCCGCTCGCCTAACCCCAAACGTGCTGCCAGGTTCTCAACACTATTCTCAGGACCATCGAGCGCTCCTTCTGCAATAAGCGCCAGGGCGCGAGAAACCGTATTGGAAGTGCCTCGCCATGAAGCCAGATCGGGAGCTATTTCGGGCCGGCAACGGAGGCAGGGGCGAAAGCCGGAATCCTGCGCAGCCGCGGCTGAGCCATAAAAATTGCAATTCTCGAACTTGGGAGTGCGGGCTGGACAAATCGGGCGGCAGTAAATTCCGGTCGACGAAACTCCTACGAACATGAGCCCATCAAAACGGGCGTCACGGCTCTGCAGCGCGCGATAACAAACTTCCCGGACAGGTAGTTCCATATATCGATTTTCCCATGGCCGCGACCGCAAACTGGCGGTTTTCGGACGCGATCAACCGTGCTTGCGTCGTGACTCAAATGGCATGGGGTCGTTCGATGATCTCTGGATTTCACACGGGAAAAGGG
>JBARMQ010000515.1:0-4250 GCA_049802535.1 Bryobacteraceae bacterium
CCATTCTGCCGTCGGTATTGTACGTAAATTCGGGAGTTGCGGTAGGTGTCCCGAAACTCCCGAGACTCCTGGCCGTAGTTCCCGCGCGCGGTGAGGTGAGGCCTGCCGCCTGTGAGGCAGCCAATCGTGCGTGCCGTGACGAGAAGAACGTAGGTCCCTGATAGGGCCGAGAGAGTTCTCAGATTGAGTCTCCCGCCCATCCCGATCTTCATCGTCGCCCACGCTTAGCGAACCACTTGGGGATCTACCCACCCAACCGCCGAACTGGTGACGCCGCAGTGCGAGCTTCCGATCACACTCCTCCTTCCGGTCTCCACGTCCACGGTTTCCAGAGTCTCAGTATCGTCCCCGCATCGCCATTCCTGCTTCACGAACAACAGACGTTTTGAGTCGGGCGACCACACCAGGATGTCGTTAACGCCGGACGAGCCGAGCTTTCTCCGATGAGATAGATTGGCGGCGTCCATCACGACGATCTGGCCGCCGCCCGCAACGGCTATCCGTCGTCCGTCCGGAGACCACGTTCCGCGTCCCTCTCCCAAGGATTGAGTCGCACCCGTTTCCAGGTCAAGCAAGGTGAGGCGAGCCTTGACTGGGGCGCTGCCCGGTCTAGGGGGGTACTGACTGCTAAGGACACGCTTGCCATCCGGGGATATTTCCCCGATTGCTCCGGCGCAGTCCGGTTCAGGCCCGATTCGTAAAGGACGATGCGTGCCGGCCGCTGGATCGATCTCGTAGGCACCACAGAGACGGCTTTGGTCGTCCCCAGCGGACACAAAGATTTTTCCCGACCGCGACACTGTGAGGAACAAGATGCTTAATCCGGCTGAGCCCGGCACGACGCTTTTGCGTATCGGCCCAAACTCTATCTTGACAAGAGTAGCTGTATAGGTATGGTGGCGCGCCACTACGAATAGATCTTGCAAGTATGCCGACTTCGCATCCGGAGCAAATGAGATGAGGTTGAAATGTAATAGGCCCGGGGGAAGCGCCACGGCCGTTTCCTTTCCATGGATCAACGGGAATAAGTAAAGTTCAGCTCCCCCATTAAAGTAGGCGGCGACGAAGTGTGGCTCACCTCGGGCCGCGTTCGGTGGCGGTTCACATACGGCACTGGCCGCAACGAGCAGGACTGCAGCGGCCAGCGAACCTAGCGAGGAAGCTGTCATTCCTATAATCCAGGAACAAATTTGCCCCATCCAGAATTCCAACCGGACGGCGTCCAGTCGGGGCCGGTGAATTTAATTGGGCTCAAGAGCGTAAAAGTGAAGGAGTTACTATTGTAATATCCGTTGCCGGGGATAGGCATATAGGGAGCCGCGTCATTGTAACCCTGAACATAGGCCTCAAGCTGTTGCACCTGATTGCATACGTTTTGTCAGCCAGTATCGATGGTAACAAGGCTGTTCGCGGTTTCATGTGATGCTTGCGGTGTGCCAATATCATTGACGTGATCCGGCCTGTTTGCAGCTCCGACGCGCGACAAACAGCAGAACAACCGAGCATACGAATAGGATTAACGCTCTCGCCGCACATATCTATGATTGCTGAACTTATAGCGCATAGCGCGCGTCACGAAAGCTTGCGGCACAACTAGCGCCCACGAAGCCAACGACACAGACCATCGATCCGCCGAACAGTCCTCTTAGGGCAGCGCAGCCCCACTCCATGCGGCGCGCAAAAAGCTCATCCACACAAATAGAGGGGCGACTGGAATGCAGAACGCAAACACAACCAATGGTAACAACAGCAATAATCGTTTGCGGTGTTTGGCGCTTGAATCGATATAGAAAACGCCGAACGCGCAGCACCAGGACAGAAGCGAGATGGTGCAAAATTGGGTGTATCCGCTACTCCACGGAATATCTGGCTTGGCCATCGTCGAAAAAAGCGACGGGATAATCGCCCATATCAGTAATACGCCGACTCTCATCCAAATCAATTAGGTCCTGCCCCCAAGCTGTGAAGTACTGTCGGAGCCCGTCGAACGTCAGCGTGCCGGGCCGGGGTGGTGACAAAGGTGTAGCGTCCGTAAAAGAATCCAACGGTCGTCATGGTGATCGCGGCACCGTAATCCCAATATCGAGGAGTAGCGTGTAAGCAACACTATTACTGTTTCGCCCAAAGACCGGATTGTAGGCTGTGCCCTTCAAGTTTATTGCCTGCTCGCCGCTTAGGAGCGGGCCCCCGCTAAAAGCGGTGAGCTGCTCCTGAAATATGACGGCCATATTTGGATTATCAACCTCGCCATAGTGTCCTGTAGTGCTCGACCAGCTTACAACGCTCCCAAAGCAAACATGGTTGGTTAGGACTGGACCTAAAGTGCAATTTCCTGAGCTTGGGCCCCCGTCGAAAACTATCGAATTGCTTGTGTTGGACTGAGCAGCGGAGATACCCGCTACGTGAATCCATATAAAAAGGTGGTCGAAACCTGCTGGGGCGGCCGGGACAGGAACAAAGCCGACGCTCAGATCCCAGACCCGGGGAGGGTTGGGCGTCGGATCAGGTTGCGGTCCTGGGCCGCCACAACTCCCGCCTCCGAATCCTGCAATACTAGCGTGCGGCCCGAAGCGAGCCTCCGAATTTGGGCATGGGTCGCACCAAGAGGGATCGTCGGGGTCGCAGGGCAATTCGCATGTTGGGTCTTCCGGATCACAGGCAAACAGCCCTTTCGGATCATAGCGATTGACCGGATCTCCCTGTGCGTAGGGGTAACGGTTCCAACCTTGCGGTTTGAGCGGCCCTGCTGTTGACACATACGGATCGGCGCTCATGAACCTTCCCATGCCCGCCGAGTAATACCGGTTCACCGCGTAATCCAGTCCCGACACCGCATCCCGCGTGTACGTCGCAAACTTCTCTTGATCGTTCGACGGATTCGCCGGGTTCGGATTATAGCGGTCCTCGCCGTACGGGAAATATTTGCCGACCGATTGGAGACGATCTTCGTAAGCCCATAAGCGTCCGCCGAACCATACATTCGTCGAGACGACTGACAGGGTGTCGTAGTTGTTTGAAGTCGTCAACTGCCAAACGCCAAGCTTCTTCCCATCGGCGCCGTAGAAATAGATGTAATTGTTCGTCGTGTAGGCGCCGTTCACGGTGGTCGACACGGACGCGTAAATGCGTTGGTTTGACGCGTCGTATGAATAAGCTGCCGACGAGCCGCCATCGATCGGTATTACAAAGGTTAACCTGTTCGCTTCGTCTTGGAAGAAGCGATTCATTTGACCGGCTGGTCCGTACGCCGTCATGTGCCGTTGGCATCGTACACTGCGCCGTTGGTCGTAATCGGGTTCGTTGCCGGATTCACCGACCAGCTCGTCACGTTCGGCGCGTTATTGCCTATCGTTGACAGTAAGTTGCTATAGGAACATCGTCATGAAATATGGGCGTGAGACCGGCATCCATATTGAAGTAAATGGGCCGTGCGTACATTCTATGTGGGCGACGGGCGGCGACCAACGCCGTCTCGCGCGAAGCGGATATCGCCAAGGTCCAGGAATGGCTGGGACACGCGAATATTTCGACAACCCGGCTTTTGACCGGCGTGGCAGCAAGCCGGAGGACAGCCCGACATTTCATATAAGGTATTGATTGCAACTCGATCACGGGTTTGCATCCTATGACGCTTTGTCAGCGCTTACCCAAAACTTTCCTAAGTGGACTAAGCTCTCTTCCGTAGGAGCCTGATTGTCCTCCAACGGCCATAGGCAAGGCTAGAGAAAAAAATCGACCAGCACCATGGCAGATAATAAAGCTCAAAAGGCACCTCTCTTTTCCAGGACAGCCAAAGACTCACCACTGCCAATGCCACGAGTGTCAGCAGACTCTTGCGAGAGACTCGTGGCCAGCACAACAACTGGCCAATCCAAAGGATGCATGCGGCCAACGGCGCAAATAGAAGGAGAATAAATACAATTCGGAGATATTCGCCCAGAATCCGCCCTGCCCAGAGATACGCCTGCATATCTGAGATTTCAATTGAAGGTCTCCAGTACATTCGGACTCCCTCCATTTTCGCGAGGGAGAGCAGCGTGATTGACAAACCGAGCGGAAGCCAGATTCCGAAAATTCCGGAGAGCAAAATCGTGCTCCGTGATTTTTCACTTTGCCCCAGCCTAAAGGCAAAAACGCTCGCAGGAGCCGTCGTAAGCAACAACCATTTGAAAACGGACCAATTGTGGTCAAGTAAGCTCTCATCATTCATGCGTGGATTTCGGACCCACAGCCCGTGGCCTTGCGCTGCC
>JBARMQ010000516.1:0-4496 GCA_049802535.1 Bryobacteraceae bacterium
CGACTCTTCCACTTGGAACAGTGCGCACCCTTCAGGAGATCTACGACAAATCGTTCGCGCGTACCGCATTCACGCTGGTGATGCTGGCAATCGCCGGCGCTATGGCTCTGTTGATTGGACTGGTCGGGATTTACGGTGTGATCTCGTATTCAGTGTCGCGGCGTCTGCGCGAGATCGGAATTCGCACGGCGTTGGGCGCCCGTCCCCTAGAATTGGCGCGCTTATTCGTCGCGCGCGGCTTCGTGCTGGCGCTCATTGGTGTGGGCTGCGGATTAGCAGGCGCAGTTGCTCTGACGCGGCTTCTCGTGTCGCTGCTATTCAACGTAAGCCCGCTCGATCCGTTAACCTATGCTGCGGCCTCTCTGGGGTTGCTGATAGCCGCAGTCTTTGCAACCTTTATGCCAACCCTGCGCGCGATGGGCGTCGACCCAATCGAAGCTCTGCGTGTGGAATAGGCGTGGGGGCTTGGTATCTTTCGACGAGATGCTCTGGTCGCTAACGATGGATATTTATAGATCGATGTTATGCATCGAGAAAAAAGAGATTGCATGTTCCATAAGCCATTTAGAGTTTTCAAGCGCGCGTTACTACTGTTGACTATCTGCGCAGCCATGCTAGCGCCCAACATCGCGGCAGACGACCCTGCTAAGCCTGCTCAGGTTGCCGAGGCGGCACTGCCGGCTGCCGGGACATACCAGATCGATCCGGTCCATAGTTTTGCTTATTTCAGCGCTTGGCACCATATAGTCGGAGTCGTACGTGGCAGGTTCGACAAAGTTACGGGAACCATAATGGCCTCTGCGGACCCGGCTGCATGCGCTGTCGATGTCACGATTGCTACGTACAGCATCAGTACGCAGAACAGCGTGCGCGATGACGATCTTCGCGGCCCTGACTTTTTCAACGTCACCCAATTTCCCACCATGACATACCGCGGTAATGGCATCCGCCGTCTGCCGGATGGTGCATGGATTATGAACGGCGCGCTGACCATCCGTGGCATCACCAAGGTGGTACCAATGCGTTTCAGTTTCAAGGGAATTTTCCGAGATATGCCACAGGGCGCCCCCGCGCGCGCGGCCTTTCATGGCACAGCAGCCACGAAGCGTGCCGATTTTGGGATGATTCGCGACAATGTCGCTGAACTCGGCGTTCCTCCGGCTCCCGGTGAGGATGTCGAGATTCAAATTGACGTTGAAGCGAACGCCAACCCCCCACGAAAGTGAACCGGGTGTACCTTAACTAACGTGATCCTGCATGGGTGCGAACCCTGTCCGACTTGTAATTTGTTACCAACGCGTTCTGTTTAGGTGACCTATGGTCGGGACAGCATCGCGATTTGGGCTTCGGGATGTCGCGGACGTCCGGAAGCACAAGACTGACGGCAATGGCAGCCAACATAGCTGAGTCTTTTGCGACAACGCTCGGTGATTAGTCTTTGAAAGGACACAGCGGGCGGCGTTGCTGGCGGCTTCCACTTCCGATCAACTCTTCCCGCATATGAAGCCAAGTGAGTCCTAGATTTCTGAACTCTGATCCCGCGACCAAGTCCGCATCGACCCAGGCGTGGGTCACAATTGGAGGCGCGCTTTTCGTTGTAGCCTTGGGGGTATCGGCTCTCGTTGTCCCTCAGCTTCGGCTTCTTCTCCTCCTTCAGGCATTCATTTACGTCGCGGTGGTGATTCTCGCGCGTCGCAACAATGTCTTTGCATTGGGCGCAGGCTTCACAATCGCGGTTGTCTGGAACTGTTTGGAGATCTTCGTCGCCCATCTCATGCAGGCAGGTGCGGTCATGTTTTGCTCTTTTCTGGGCACGGGTCATGTAGAGCACCTTGAAACGATGATGGTGCCCCTCGGTGGGATCGGGCATTTCGTTCTAATCATCGCTTGCTTGACGCTTTTCAATCAGACGACGGACAACAAAAAGTGGTGGAAGTTTCTTGCTGGTAGCGTGTTGGTGCTCGGGTACTTCGCCGTCATCGTCGCTATCGCCCGGCCGCGCTAGCAGCACCCCAATTTCTTCTTGGCAATCCGGCCCTCCCTCTCGACGGTCTCATAAAGACTTTGAATTTCATAGTTTCTCCTTCACTGCGTCATCGAACGACCGGTACGGGGATCGACGTGCGGCGATATATTTTTTGATTTCCTGGGGTGCCTTTCACGACGCCACGATTCAGCGAATCTTAAGATCTGCTGATTATAGTGCGGACTATATGCAAACCGCAGGACTTCAGCCTTCGAAAACGGGCTTCTCCCCAATTTGCGTGGACGACCCAAGCACACGATACAAGCGCAAGTACTTACCCACGGCCGCCATTGATTCCGCGATCCGTGCCGCGTACTGGAAGCAGAGACAGGGCGACCGGTTTGCGCTGAAGACGGTAAGCCGCCAGATCGGCTGGAGCCGCGATGCCGTATGCAAGCGAGGAGCGGAACTCGGCATTACCCGCGCGAAAGAGCTTTGCTGGACCGCCGCTGAAGAGGCGTTACTGGAACGTTTCGGTCATCTGGCGCCCAGCGGGATTCGCCGGCAACTGGCTGCCGCCGGATCATTCCGGTCAATCGCAGCCATACAGGTAAAGTTGAACAGAACGCGCATCAAGCAAAACCTCGAAGGGTATTCGGCAAATGGGTTGTCCGATGCCCTTGGAGTGGACGTTCACAAGGTCCTGCTATGGATCCGGCGAGGAATTTTGAAAGCAGAGCGGCGTGGTACCGATCGCAGTCAGAGCCAAGGCGGGGATATATGGTGGATCTCGAACCGGGCGGTGAGACGATTTATTTTGCGTGCGCCGGAAGAAATCGACCTTGCGAGAGTGGAGAAGATTTGGTTTCTTGACCTGCTGACGGGAGGAAGGATTCGAGCCTAACAAGACGGCCATCCGCATATGTGGATTCTGGTGGTGGAGGACGAGCCATCGATGGCGCATTTGCTTCGCCAAGGTTTAGAAGAACAAAACCATACTGTCGTTGTGGCACGCGATGGGGAGGAGGCGATGGCGGCTGCGACAAACTCGCCGTTTGATGCCGTTGTCCTGGATGTCATGATTCCTCACGTGGATGGGATCGAAGTTGCCCGCCGGTTGCGAGCGGCCAAGATTGCAGTTCCTATATTGATGTTGACTGCCAGAGATGCGAACAACGACGTCGTGAAGGGACTTGATGCCGGAGCGGACGACTATCTGGTCAAGCCGTTCGCATTTAGTGTCCTGTTGGCGAGGTTACGGGCCATCTCGAGACGGCGCGATCATGTGACAAAACAGGTGCTTGAAACCGATGATCTGACGCTAGATCCTACGGCTCATCGAGTGTTTAGAGCGGGCCACGAAATCGCTCTTACGGCTACCGAGTTCCGAATATTGGAATTCCTGATGAGAAATTCGGACAGGGCCGAATCCCGAAGCGCCATCATCGAAGCCGTCTGGGGATTCGACGAAGACGTCGAATTGAACACGGTCGACGTTTACATCAAGATTCTGCGGGACAAGCTGGACACTCATCCCCACAGGAAGTTGATCCACACGGTACGCGGGTATGGTTACGTGATACGTGCGTAAGCTGAACTCACGATCGATATCTTTCCGGCTTACAGCATGGTACGCGGGAATACTGGCGGGGACGTTCCTACTGGTTGGCGTTCTCATATTCGCAACCCTGAGGCACAGCATTATGGCGACCGTGGATAATCAGTTGCGCGCGCGGCTTGCGACCGTCAGCGCCTATGTCGAACAGGAAGCGAACGGAGAAGGCGCTTCACACTTGCAAGAAGAACTGAACGAGGATGCCGTTGTCGACGCGGCGTCTGCCTATCTCCGCATTGCGGATGCCGCCGGAGCCTGGATCTACCGCTCACCGAACACTCGAAAATGGCCACAAACGTCTCCCGATCCGAAAGACCTGCCGGCGGCTGGAGTATCCGAAACACTGCGCCTGAATGGACGGCCGATGCGGGTGTTATCCGCGCCCGTGACGGTGGGCGTTGCTCAGATCGGATTGCCGCTGGATGCGTTTGAAGCGGTCCAGGACGATTTTATCTGGACGATTGTTTTCGGCGCGCCTCTGCTGTTAGGTATCGCCTCATTTGCCGGTTACTGGATGAGCGGCCGCGCCCTTCGCCCGGTGGGTGAGATTGCTCGGACAGCACGGCATATCACCGCCGGTAATCTATCGGAGCGGTTGCCGTCTAGCGGAAGCCAGGACGAATTGGACCGTTTGGCGCAAGTGTTGAACGAAATGTTGGCTGGATTGGAATCCGCCTTCCGGCGAACGACGCAATTTACGGCCGATGCTTCGCATGAGTTGCGCACGCCAGTGGCAATCATACGGACCACCGCCGAGGTAATTCGCGGGCGGCCGCGAACTTTGGAAGAACACGATCAAGCTTGGCGATCGGTGTTAGCTCAGACAGAGCGAATCTCGCAGCTGGTGGACGATCTGTTGACCCTCACGCGCGGCGATTCGGGATCTGCTGGCCTGTGTCGTGAGCCGTCCAATCT
>JBARMQ010000517.1:0-5060 GCA_049802535.1 Bryobacteraceae bacterium
ATGGCGAGTTCATCGCTTGCAGTAATTATCCCAAGTGCAAACATGTCAAGCAAAAGACAATCGGCGTGCCGTGTCCGAATTGTTCGGAAGGCGAGATCGTAGAACGGCGTTCGAAACGGGGCCGGACCTTTTTCGGTTGCAATCGGTATCCCGATTGCGACTTTGTAGCGTGGGGGAAACCGATTCCCGAAAAGTGTCCCGAGTGCGGCAGCAGCTATCTGGTTGAAAAATTTCTCAAGGCGGGCCCTGTTGCGCAGTGTCCTAATGCGGAGTGCAAATACAAGCACCCGCTTGAGCAGGAACGCGAAACCAGCGTTGCCTAGCCTTCAAAGATCTGTTCGAGATTGCGGAACAAAATCTGTTCCGCTTGTTCCTTATTCAAACCTAGTTCGTACAACGCGGTGGTCTGCTGCTCAAATATGGCGGCATTCCACCCGCGCGGAAAGAAGCTGGAATCGGTGCCAAACAGCAAGCGCCCGGGTCCAAGGAGATCGATTGCGCGGCGAAACACGGTACGCAAATCAAGATGTTCATAAGCCATCCATCGATTGCCGCTGGAGGAATCCAGCCAAACGTTGGGGCAGAGGTCGGCCAGCATGAGCGCTTCGCGGAGCATACCCGCGCCGAAGTGCGGCACGATAAAGCGCACAGTGGGAAAGCGGAGGGCGACTCCGTGGAGATCGAGCGGGTTCGAGAAGCGCATATCGAACAGGCTGGACAACCCGAGTTTTTTGCGGACGCCAACGCTGAGCGTGCCGCAGTGGACGAAAACCGCTTTCTTGTGGGCAGCCGCCATCTCAAACATGGGTGTCAGCTTGATGTCAGCGACCGAATAGCGGTGCATTGCCGGGAAGAGGCATATGCAGTGCAAGCGAGGGTCGGCAGAAGCACGCTGGAGGCGTTCGACGGTGTCAGGCTGGGTGGGATCGACCATGAAGTAGCCGTAGAAGCGGCCAGGCGCGGCGCCGACGGCTTCCGCAACACTGATTTCATCGCCCGGTATGCTGGCGATCAGGGCGGCACGCGCGACGCCATGGCGGTCCAACTCAGCGGCCCAGCGGAGAGCGAGCGCCGCATTGTTTTCTTGCGGTATCTCCCAATCGAGCAATGGTCCAATCGCCTCGGCCCCGGGCGCGCCCTTTTGCGCAGCCAATGCCGCATAGAAGCGATGCGAAAAGAAGTGGACGTGCGCGTCGGCTACTGCTAAATCTCCCCACGGAGTATGTGCCATTAGTCTGCCTACTACGTTACAGGGAGCCGATAGGCCGCCTTATAAAGCAGCATCCGATCAGCAGCCCTATACCCGCTAGCGTCGCAATCGCACCGTACAGCGGAGCCCATGGGTGGAAGCGCATTTCTAATCGATGCTCGCCCGCGCCGTCGATGAAGACGCCCCTCAGAAACCCATCCACGATCCGTATGGGTGTATCGCGGCCGTCTACGCGCGCTCTCCATCCGGGGAACCAGGTATCGGCAACGATAAACAGACTGTGCGCTCCCGTTCTCAATGTCCAACTCATAGCATCATTGGCAATGCTTTCCGAAAGCACCTTACCTTCGTCCAGCTTGCGTTGGACAACTGCCCCCTCAACCGTCGCCTGAGATGCGGTATCAAACGGCGCAGAAAGGGTGATGGCCCGCGCTCGCGCAAGATCGGTAACCGGGAGAGCCTCTCGGACAAACCGGAAACGGCGCAACGCATTGGGATTTTCAAAGATGACATTGCCGTTCGGCGCCCCATACGCCTCACGGAACGCGTTCGGAACCGCCCGTGCGACGCCGACGCTCAGATTCCGTAGCTCAATTGCATTCGGTGAAAGCGTAAACAAGCGAATGTATCCGTTCTGAGCGATCATGTGAACCGAACTGATCAACACGTCCGTAGGCACGAAGTCGGGCCCGAGCGAGGTAACGTATCTTCGTTGCGCCGCCCCAGATCCGCCCCAGGCGCCTCTGTGTGCGTCCAAATCGACGATCAGTGGCGAGACATCCAAGGCGCTAGCCCGTACCTCGAATGCGATTTTATAGAGGGTATTAGGTTTGAATGAAACCGGGATTTGAATGATCGCAACTTGCCCCGACCGGTGGCGAAGCGAAATGACGTTGGGCTCTGGGAACGTGGCCTCGGCGCAGTTGAGAGCTGCGCAATTTAGATCCGGCATGGGCAGCGGAGTCGCCGGCGCGTCCATGGATTGCGAGATATGGCGTAACTGAGCCGCCACCGCCTGGCGGCTTGTGACCAGATAGCGAACGCCGACCTCATTCAGCAATTTGGGGTCTAGATACGCGGTCTCCGACTCGCCGTCAAGATCAAACCTTCCAATGCTCTGATATCTCTTCTCCCAAAAAGGCCCATAGTCATTAATGACTGGTAGATTGTGAATCTCGTTCAACACAGGATAGGGATATAGGGTGGCGGGATTGATTGGATAGATCCGATAGTGTACGCGGTCGAGCCCGTCCAAGTAGGCAAGAGCGGAATCGCTCGCGGGATGAAATAGCGGGGTGGTATTGGGATTCGAGTAGACGGTGTGGTAAGGAAGCCAGATATCCAGCACCATGACCAATGGAACCACTGCCTTCCACACTTCTCTGCTTCGTGTATTAAGCACCCATAGCAGCAAGGTAGATGCGGCAAAGAAGACTATCGGAAGGAGGACGGTAGCTCCTAATGGGGATAAGTGCGCGTAAACCGTGGGCGCCTCCAGCTTGAATAGTGTCAGCTCGTTGCCAAAAAACCAGAGGGCGCCCGAATAGCCTGTATTCGCGAGATGCTTCGCCAGATAGCGGATGTACTGTGAAGCGCAAACCGCTATCGCGAGGAAAATGCCCACGCCAATGATGGCCCAACGGCGCGCGCGCATGACTTGTTGTTGCTGTAACGCCCCAGTCAACAACGCATCCAATCCATATAAAGCCAGAACGCAGATTGCGAAATTAACTTCGTACAAGTGTCTCGCCGGAGCCCGAAAGAGATTGTAAATCGGTACCAAATAAAGCACTCGTTGAACCGGAGGCAATCCAAGGCATAGTATGCCCGCAACCGATCCAGCTAACACCCAGAAACGGACCATACGGTTCTTGTTCCACAGCGCCACGGCCGCGAAAGCCGCTAAAAGAAGTGCCAACTGACCCATGTACGAATAGAATTCAACAAAGCTGCCGCCCTTGTAATAGCAATTAACTCCGGAGTTTCCGCCAAATAGCCCAGGTATCTCGAAAGCGCCGATGTATGCCTTTGGGAGAACATCCTGGTTGAACATTTGCAAAGAAAGTCTTTCGCGAGTTATGGTCGGAAGAAGTTCGGCTGCGGCAAATAGCTGTAGCGACGCAATCAACACCGCGACAAGAAAGATGGTGGTTAACCCAACGGCCCAGACAAAAACGGTTTCGCCGGGTTTGCCATTCTCATTCTTGACAAAACAGCGGAAGCAGAAGTACGCCACAGCGAGTCCTGTCATATAGGTGGTTGTCTGAGGGAAGCCTGCCAACAGTGAGATGCCCAAGGCGGCGCCGGCGAAAGCCGCCTCTCGAATTAAGCGCATGCGAAGGTACCGGTCGATGAACAATAGCAGCAGCGGCAGCCAAATAGCAGCGCCCAAAATCGCTTGATGGCCTTTGTGCCCTAGCAGAAAACCGGAGCACATGTACAACAATCCGCCTACCCACGCTACGTACCCCGTCAACTTAAGGCTGCGCGCGTATAAATAGAAGAAGAACGCCGCCATTACGTAATGGCTGAGGGTGAATAAATTAAAGCCCAGCACATTATGAAACAGCAGTAAGGGAATAAGAGCCGGGAAATAGAAGGATGACCATTCAGTATTGCCGAACGCGTACATGCCAAGTTGGACCCATGGATTCCAAGCCGAGAAGCTGGTCGCGAACAGAGCTGAAGGCAGTCCGTGAATGTAGGAATCACCTCCGCCAATCAATATTTGCGTAAGATTCATGCCGCCCGCGTTGACGAGATACGCGACCAGGCAGTAAGACAGCAACACTACGCCCATTAGTGCGGCGCGCTGACGAGTTTCTGACGACGGCATTCGCCTTCCTGAGATAATAGTCGACATCTCCGGTATTCCAGCATCTTCTCTTTTGCCACCGGGGCCTTGTGCAATCCACGATCGATTCTCTGCGCGCCAATATCGAGGAGTTGGCGCGCCGTAGTCTGTCGCGCCTGAACCGGATCATTCTGGGTGCGGCTGTTGGTCTCAAAAATATCCGTGACGAATTGCTGAACTGCCGCCGATGTTTGGGCCTCCGTTTCTGCGGCGTGCGCCTCCGTTCGTGCCACGCTGGCCTCCCGGAGCGCGGCGCCCAAGCCAACGATTAGTGCAAGCGCGGTGGTGACTGTGGCGGCAACCGCCCAACGGTATCGCCGAGCGAATTTTCGGACCTGATACCCCCATCCGCCTTGTCGTGCGCGAACGGGCCGCCCTTCGAGCCACGCGGTGAGATCGCTCGAGAAGCGGTCAACCGTGGCATAGCGCGATTCCGGCTCCTTGCGCATGGCCATCTGAATGATGAATTCGAGATCGCGGTCCACCTTGTTATTCAAGCTGCTTGGCCGTGGCGGATCCTTTTGGCAGACCGCGATCTCAAGCTGCTGCCGGCTCACGTGCGTGCTCGCGGGGAATGGCTCACAGCCGGCGACAAGCTTGTAAAGAAGTGAACCGAGCGAATAGATGTCGCTGGCCGCGCCGACCTTGCTTCCACATATCTGTTCGGGACTTGCGTAGGTGGGTGTCAGTGCGCCGTCACGAGTCATGGTCTGTTCGCCGGTCATATCGATCAACTTGGCGATACCGAAGTCCAGGAGTTTGGGGATTCCGCCGGTTGTGACCATCACATTCGCCGGCTTTATATCGCGGTGAACCACCATCATCCGGTGTGCGTAAGAGACGGCGTCACACAGACGGATCATCAAGCCGATTTTGTCGCGGATGGATAGGGATGCGCAGAATTCATCGATCGGCTGTCCCTCGATGTACTCCATTGCCAGATACGGTTGTCCATCGCTCGAATGGCCAGCCGTGAGAAGGCGAGCGATATTGGGA
>JBARMQ010000518.1:0-4619 GCA_049802535.1 Bryobacteraceae bacterium
GCTTCCCGAAGACCAGCAGATCGGAAAGCGAATTACCTCCCAACCGATTCGCGCCATGAAGGCCGGCAGCAACTTCTCCAGCGGCAAACAGACCGGGAACCGTTGACATTTGGGACTCGCCGTCCACGCTGATGCCGCCCATCATGTAATGAGTAGTCGGGCCGACTTCCATTGGTTCTTTAGTGATGTCGAGATCGGCGAGCTGTTTGAACTGGTGGTACATGCTGGGCAGCTTGCGTTTAATGTGTTCTTCCGACTTGGGCATGCGTTCCTTGATCCACGCAATATCGAGAAAAACGCCACCGTGAGGGGTGCCGCGTCCAGACTTGACTTCGCGATTGATGCAACGCGCAACGTGGTCGCGGGTGAGGAGTTCGGGTGGCCGGCGCGCGTTCTTATCACCCTGCGTGTAGCGCCAACCTTCCTCTTCGTTGTCGGCGGTTTGTTCTTTATAGAGATCCGGAATCTCGTCAAACATGAAACGGCGGCCATCTTTGTTACGAAGTACGCCGCCTTCGCCGCGAACTCCCTCGGTGACCAAAATGCCGCGAACGCTGATGGGCCACACCATGCCGGTCGGATGGAACTGCACGAACTCCATGTCTTTCAGTTCGGCGCCTGCGTTATATGCGAGCGCAAGTCCGTCGCCCGTATATTCCCAACTGTTGCTGGTGATTTTGAAGGCGCGCCCGATGCCGCCAGTGGCCAGAACGACAGCTTTCGCTTGCCACAGTTGAAAGTGACCCTTCTCGCGGTCATAACCGCAGGCGCCGGCGACACGTCCGGAATCGAGCAGGAGGCCCAGCACGGTGCACTCCATGTGCACTTCCATACCGGTGTGTATGCCGTGATCCTGTAGAGTGCGGATCATCTCGAGACCCGTACGATCGCCAACGTGGGCCAGACGCGGATAACGATGACCACCAAAGTTTCGCTGGAGAATCCGGCCGTCCTTCGTGCGATCGAAAAGCGCGCCCCAAGCCTCAAGTTCGTGCACGCACTCGGGAGCTTCTTTGGCGTGCAGCTCCGCCATCCGCCAGTTGTTGAGATATTGTCCACCCCGCATGGTGTCGGCGAAATGGACACGCCAACTATCGCGATCATCCACGTTTGCCAGAGCGGCCGCCACACCGCCTTCGGCCATGACCGTGTGCGCTTTGCCAAGCAGAGACTTGCAGACCACTCCCACCTTCGTGCCCGCTGCAGCCGCTTCGATGGCGGCTCGCAACCCCGCGCCGCCCGCGCCGATGATCAGCACGTCATAGGAGAAGCGCTCGAACTGGTGCATTAAAAAAGTCTCCAGTCGTGCCAAATGCCCATGGCGCAAAGGCGGACGTAGAGATCGGCGAACCCAACCCAGAAGAGACTCGCCCAGGCCCATCGTTTGTGGCTCGAGTTGAGACAACTCACGCAGTCGTATAGCTTCTTGCGCACGGGGTATTCCGAGATTTGATCCAGGGTTCCGCCCACCAAATGCCGAAACGCATGACAGCCGAAGATGTAGCCCGCGAGCAACACGACATTGATAACCAAGACTAGGGTTCCGACGCCAATGCCGAAGCCATCGGGAAAACGGAAGGCGACGATGGCGTCATAGACCAGGAAGGCCCAGACCAGATAAGAAATTCGCAAGAAGTAACGATGAAAATTCTGAAGGATCAGCGGAAAGCTTCTTTCGCCGAGATAGGTTTTCCTCGGTTCGCCTACCGCGCATGCGGGCGGGTCAGCCCAGAACGATTTGTAGTACGCGCCGCGATAGTAGTAGCAAGTGAGTCGAAAGCCGCCAGGTATCCAAAGAATGAGCAGCGCGGGAGAAAACGGCAGGAAGTTGGGAAACCAGTGAGGCTTGGGTCCGAAGAGCGCATGCGGCGAACTGCCGAAGAGCTCAGGAGAATAGAAAGGAGAAATATATGGGCCGTAGGTGTAGTAAGCGTTTTGAAAGGCGGCCCACGTCGCATAGATCAAAAAGGCGCTGAATCCGAGAAAGACAGCCGACGGTGAAAGCCACCAGGGATCGCGGCGCGACGTTGTGCCGAACTTGCCGCCCTTCCAGACGACATCGGGAGCTGCCATGTTACCTCTCCAGGCAGAGGGATTGCCTATTTGTATTTTCCCGCTGCTGGCAGTGCAGTATATAACGATTGCGATCTGTCAGGCGTTGAATTCTGTCGGATTCTATGCCCGCAACGCGTTGGCCGGATCGACGGATGCGGCTTTCCAGGCAGGAATGGCGCAAGCAATGGCAGCAACGACGAGAATGAGACAAGGTACAGCAACGAACGTTATCGGATCCGCCGCTCGAACTCCATACAGTAAACTCGCCATCATTCGGGTGAGTAGTAAAGCCACAGGGATGCCGATGACGATGCCTGCTGAAGCCAATTTTAATGCATACACCACCACCATTTTCATTACTACGCGACGCGACGCGCCGATGGCCATACGGATGCCGATTTCCGCCGTACGCCGTTGGACGGAGAACCCTAGTAATCCGAATAAGCCGATAAGTGCCAGGAGAAGGGCCACGCCAGCGAAGCACGTCAGCAGCACGGTCTGAAATCTGCGCGCCGCAGATGCTTGATCCACATATTGGCTCATGGTTCGGACATCCGTGATGACGATCCCCGGCCCAATGGCGTTAACTGCTCGTCTGATCGATGAAATCAGCACGCTGGACGAGATGCTAGTACGTATTGCCACACTATCGGCCAGCCCGTTTTGTATATAGATGGTCGGTTCGGGTGCAGTCTCAAGACCGGAGTGGCGGACGTCGCCGACAACGCCGATAATAATTGACCAATGCGAACCGTTAATCCGTAGCCGATGTCCGATCGCGGAATGACGCGCAAAATAACGCTTGGCAAAGCTTTCGCTTACGGCCGCGGTTGCGGGCCATCCGCCGGGTTCCTTCGCTATGTCGCTCTCGGTCAGATAGCGCCCCGCAATGAGTGGAATTTGCATGGCCCGGAAATAGTCACCTGCGGTTTCGCGAACGCTTGCCGTTTCCCGGAGAGTACTGTGATAGCCCTCCACCTCTAAGAAGCCTTTGTCTTCATAGGTACTGAGCGGTAGGTCGTCAATCGAACCGGCAACCTGCACTCCCGGGAGCGATCGAATTCGATCCATCACCTGACGTCTGAGCACGTCCGAGTTTTGCGCCGCCGCGTCCAACTCAATGCTCAGAGTTAAGGTCGACTTGGCAAAGCCTTTATCTTCCTGTTGAACAGCAAGGTAACTGCGAATCAAGAGCCCCGCTCCGGCTAGCAGGACCACTGCTAAGGAAACCTCTGCCACGATCAGTATGTTTCGGGCACGTATCGAAGTTCCAACAATTCCGCGGCCACCCGTGCGAAGCAGTTCACAGACACTGACCGAGGAGGCGGAGTACGCCGGAAAAATTCCTGCTAGGAGACCCGTAGCCAATGAAGCTAACAGACCGAACAGCAGGACACCGCTATCCAGCCTCGTTTCCTCGAAGCGCGGTATGTCTCCGGGATTCAGTTTGACGATCGCGTTCAATGCGGCATAAGTCACAGGGATCGCCAACGCACCGCCAATGACCGACAGCATCATCGATTCGGTGAGGAGAAGCTGTATCAGAGGTAGACGCTCCGCGCCTAAAGCGATTCGTACCCCGATCTCGTGAACCCGCTCTGCGGCGCGGGCAATCAAAAGGCTGGCCAGGTTGGCGCAAACCAACACAAGAGCCAAACACACTGCGCCCATGAGAAGACGCAGTAACGGCCGCACCGGTCCCACGGTGGTTTCAATAAATGGCACCAGAAGCCGCTTGAGCATCCCGCATACCGGCACGATGAAGAAGGGCCAAATGTCCCTCGATGGCAGACATTTCGGCCTGCGCTTGCGTCACGTGAATACCCGGACGAAGTCTGCCGATTACAGCGTCGAAACTAAAATCAGGATCTGCCGCTTCCTTCGGAGTCACAGCAGCCGGGACCCACACATCCGTCCGTGCCAGCGACGCAAACTGATACTGGCCGGGGAAGTCGTTCCCGTGAGGGTAGGAAAACCCTTTCGGCATGACGCCGACGACACGATATGGGCGCCGATTAATATCCATGATTTTGCCCAGAACGGCGAAACTTCCTTCGAAATGCGTATGCCAAAGGTCATCACTGATTACAGCAACCAATTGACTTCCCGGATGGTCGTCGCTCGCATCAATCAGGCGTCCCAATGCGGGTCGAATTTCTAGAGTGCGGGCGAAGTTGCCGAGAATTCTGGCGACTCCTATCCGCTGCAGCCTCCCTTCATCCAGGTAAGCGGCGTAGCGTTGAACTGCGGTGATGTCCGCGAAGGATCGGCTCAGCCTTTGCCATGCAAGCAGATCGGCATAGGAAGGTGAAATTTCCTTGCCGAACCCCGGAGCGCCCGGTAAGGGCGTCCAAAGATACAGCAGCCGTTCCGGATTTCCGTAGGGCAACGACCGTAGCAGGACGGCCTTCACGAGGCTGAAAACGCTTGTCGTTGTGCAGACGCCAAGTATGATCGCGAGCAACGCCGTTGCTGAGAAACTTGGAGACTTCATCAAAGCACGGCAGGCGTGCCGAAGGTCATTGGCGAGAGTACGCAAGTGCTCCGAACTACCAGAGCAACAA
>JBARMQ010000519.1:0-2746 GCA_049802535.1 Bryobacteraceae bacterium
TCTTCTGAATCTCGGCCCGAGTGCTGGCATCAACACCGGCATCGGGCATTACGGTCATTTTTGCCGCATCGACCTTGAATTCCACACTGGGTTGGGCCGAATCATTTAGCACGCCGGAAGAAATTGGGGCGCTGACCAAATGCTCATGGCCTGCGGCGGAAAATAATCCGGCTTTGCCCACATGAATGGTTATCGTGCTCCGCCGGATATCAATTGCCTTATCGTGCGCCTTATCCTGCGGCGCCGATAGCAGCAGTGGAGCGATCGTCGACATGCACACAGCCAGTCGTAACTTACGCTTGATTTTGACGAACATGACGTTCAGCAACACGGCATCCTGTCAATTAATCTAACCCGAGACGCTTTCCGCCGGGTTTTCCTACTCTAAATTTTGTAGGTCCTTTGCGATTCGATCCGCAGTCGCCGGGGCGAGCAAGATGCCGTTGCGGTAGTGACCATACGCAAGCAACACACGATTTGAATTCCACGGGCCCAGATGCAGAGTATCGCTTGCGGGCCGGAAACCGATCCAGGCTACGGTAGGGGAAGTTGGTCCGAGGTAACTGCTCGAAAGGTGAGGCATCAGGTCCGCCGCCGAGCGATGCAACGCTTCGACCTTAGCGGGATCGATGTGCCGGTCGAATCCCAAATGCTCTTCCGTCGATCCTGCGATTAAGAGTCCATTTGCTCGTTGCAGCAGGTAAGTATGACCGTGGCGAATAATGGTGCCGCATGTTTGCTCGGGCTGACGGTAGCCGATGAGATAGCCTTTCACTGGTTCACAGGCGGGCAAGGGGGGAACGCCGGCAGCCTCGATGGAACTGCTCCAAGCGCCAGCTGCAATAACGACCGCTGCGTAAGTTTCGGTTCGGCTTTCCGATTCAACGGTGACGCCTCCCGGTCGCGCCAGTATGCGCCAAACGGGAGAGTCTGGCAGCAAAGAGACGAAAGCTTTGCGACAAACGGCTTCGAGCGCCGCCAAGACATCGCGGGGATTTACGATAGCGTCGCCTGAATAAAATAATGCGCCCGCCAAGCCTTCGGAGCGCACGCGCGGCCAGAATGCCGCGACTTGTTTCGCACTGAGACCCTTGGATTCAATGCCCACGGCGGCTTGCAGCGACGCGCGCGATTGGATGTCCTGCCACTCATCTTCGGAATATGCGAGTTGCAGGCCACCACATTTCTGATAGTCAATGGGGACGCCCGATTCGGCTTGAAGTTCGCGAACAAATTCCGCGTACAGGTTGCTGGAATGAATGAGGAGCCCAGCCAATGCAGAAGGCTGGTCAATTTCGCCACCGGGCGAGAGCATGCCTGCGCCGGCCCAGCTTGCTTCACCGCCAATGACGCCTTTATCGAAAACTGTTACTTGCCAACCACGCTGCGCGAGCCGCCAGGCAATAGACATTCCGATGATGCCGGCTCCCGCGATGGCAACCGTGCGCGGAGAATTCACGCCGATTCCGGAATGCTCTCCGCTTCGGCGCTCGACTTCTTAACTACTTCAAGAAAGGCTTTGGCCGCATGGCTCAACGCGCGCCGAGCGGGGAAAACGAGCCGGATTTTGCGTTCGATGGATAATTCGCGCACGCGAACTTCGCGTAAGAGATCCTGCTGAATTTCCTGTTCAACGCACATGCGCGGCAAAAACGCGACTCCTTCATTGTCCTGCACGAGACGACGGATTGTTTCAACCGTCGGCATTTCCACATCCATGTTCAACGGGACTTTATGCTTTTGGAACTCCCTTAACACTGTCTCTCGATTCGGAGAGAGTACGTTGTGCGCGATAAAGGTTTCCATGTCGAGCTCGGTGATGGAAACTTCCTGCCGTTCCGCGAAGCGATGTTTCGGAGACACGATGAGGGCCAGCCTATCGGCATAAATAGCGTGCGATAACAGGTGTTCGTCGTTTGGATCGTAGCTGATGACGCCCAATTCCAACTCTCCATCGAGAAGCTGCGAAGGAATTTTGCTCGACTCGGCGCGCCGGACTTGGATCTTAACTTTGGGAAACAATCGCCGGTATTGTTCAATGTGCCTAATCAGGTAAAGCGACATTGACTCGTTGGCTCCAATAATTAACCGGCCGGCGTAATTGTCCTTTAATTCACGAAGGGCATTCTCGAGATCTGCTTCAAGGTTTTGGAATCTCCGCGCATAGTCAAGTACTACGCGGCCCGCGTCAGTGAGCAACAACTCACGTCCCGAACGGTCAATCAACTTTTCTTTGAGATCGCTCTCCAGGCGCTGGATCGCGATTGAGATAGCCGGTTGCGTGCGCAGCAACTTTTCGCCCGCTCGCGAAAAGCTACGTTCGGTCGCAACGGTCAGGAAGACTCTTAGTGGGTATAGTTCCATTGCGCAACCCCATTAAAGGAGCGCTACGTCATCATTATATCTAATACAATCCTTCAAAACTATAAATTTGCATAATCAGTGAGATTGGCCTTAGGATATGGTTGTTGTTAGCCGCAGCCAAAGCGGAACAGCTGGGCTGCGCACGATCTTGTGAACGGGAGGCCCCAGGTTTGAGCCGAGTCTATATTTTCGACACTACACTGCGAGATGGCGAACAATCGCCTGGATGCAGTATGACGAAAGCCGAGAAGCTGGAGGTGGCCGCACGGCTGGTAGACCTCGGCGTGGACGTTCTGGAGGCGGGATTTCCGATCTCGTCAGATGGCGACTTCGATGCGGTGGATACGATCAGCCGGCAGTTCCCGTGGATTCAAGTAGCGGC